>CAYOVN010000005.1:0-58314 GCA_964407425.1 uncultured Gemmatimonadaceae bacterium | reverse complement strand
ACATCCACGTTCCGGGCATGAACGACGGCGCCTATCGGAACACCTTCGAAGAGGTCCTGGGCCGCTTTGCGACTCGGAAAGGGCTGGTGGTGGACACCCGGTTCAACGGAGGGGGAGATCTGGTGGCCGACCTGGCCATGTTCCTGAGTGGAGAGAGGTTCTTCAACTATACCACCGACACGCGAAGCACAGGATTCGAGCCAAATTTCCGTTGGACCAAGCCTAGCATCTCCATCGCCGGGGAGTCCAACTATAGCGACGGGCACTGCTATGCCTATGCTTACAAGGAGCTGGGGCTTGGCCCTTTGGTTGGGATGCCGGTTCCGGGCACCTGCACTTTCGCGGGGTGGGCCAGCCTCCCCGACGGGACACGGTGGGGCGTTCCGGGCATGGGGGTGAAGAACAACGCCGGCCAGTACCTTGAAAACCTGGAGACCTTCCCGGACATCCAGGTGATGAACGAGTTCACCATCCGGGCCCAGGGCCGGGATCAGCAGCTGGAGGCGGCCGTTACCGAGCTAATGAGGCTGATCCGGTAGGGAAGGGGGGGGCCGGCGGGTGCCTTTTTACGAGGTCGTCGAAGTCGGATGAGCTAAGGATGTGACTGAACCTCTCGCCGTCACGGCTTTTTTCCATATAGAACCCGATGCAGTCTCGGACGATGTCGAGGACTTGTTGTTCGGTATGGATTCCGGGCATTTCCCGGCCCAGTCTTGGATGCCGGCCGAGCTTTCCACCCAATAGGACACGAAAACCCTTTGGGCCATCGGCCAGAGTGCCAGTGGGACAAACCGGGATGCACTGACCGCAGGATACGCATGTCGCCTCGTCAAACCGCGGCGGCGACTCCAAGTTCGCTAGCGAGATTGAATTTTCTTTGCAGATTTCGACACACGCCCCACACTGAGTGCACTCTTCTCCGGTAATCGCAGGCGCGGAGGCGCCTATGATTCCGATATCCTTAATCTGCGGTTGTGAACAGGCATTGGGGCAGTCTGCTACCGCCACCCGGAATCCATGGCGGGGCTTCTTTTTGCCCCGACTCTGTTCCTCGACAAATCGCGAAAAGTCCGCTTCGCTAAATAGACGTTCGATCTTTTCCGGCAGTCCGTCGGTGACGACAGCTCGGTTCGGACACCCGCCCGGACCGGAACAGGAATCGATCCTAAAACCTCTGTGCATCAGTTTCTACCTTTGCCCCGACTCGCTTGCGGACAGTTGGGTCCACGATCACCCCCCCTTTTTGCCGTATCCAGGCCTACTTCTTCTTTCACTCATTGTAAGATAAACCGAACGTAAAGTGGCGGCCTGAGCCGCTTGTGCTCACCTTCGTGAGCTTGAGGATTTACGCTTCGAGCCAATGAGCGAGGCCTGGCCGTCTCCGGACCTGAGTGGCCCCGACCGGTTACGCTCGGTTTGGAGTCCATATGGAAAACGCATGGACGAACGGATTTGAAGCTTCTATTGCTACTTCTCGGTTGGTGTTTCTTTTGTATTGGCGCGGTGGGCGTGTTGGTGCCGGGTTTACCCACCACCCCGTTCATGCTCCTGGCCCTCTGGGCTTTTTCCAGGAGCTCCAAGCGGTTTCATGATTGGCTCTACACTCACCCTTTCTTCGGCCCACCCCTGCAGGATTGGGACCGGCACCGAGTCATATCACGACGGGTGAAAATCTTGGCCCTCCTGGTCATGCCGGGGGCCCTGGCCTACATGATTTTCGGAGTCGGGGTGCCGGTCTGGATGTCCGCCCTCACCGCCTCCGTCATGGCCTACGGCGCATATTTCATTCTAGGCAAGCCTTCCGAACCGCCGCTTTGACACCCCCGCTCTACCCCCAACTCTTGGTCCCCGGAGGACTCTGACGAAGAGCCGTGAGGTAGTAGAAGGGGCTTTTTTGAGCTTCCTCCGGCTTTCCCCACCACTCTCGAGCGTCAGGAAGTTCGGGTAAAGGCTCCAGCGGTGAAGGCTCCAGGGGTGACGGCTCCTGGGAGGGATCCGGTGGAGATCCCCTTCGCCGGGCCTCTTTCTTCCGTTCCGTTGCCGCTTCCTCCTGGGCCTCCTGTCTCCTCCGCTCTCGTTGGTCTGGCCCCGGTCGGGTTCCCTGTCCCTGGTCGGGTTGGCTTGGGGCAGGTTTCCCGGGACCGGCCTCCTGGGCCTTCGCCCGGGCTTCACTCTCGATCTTCCCTCGATCCGGCCACCATTCCTGGGTGTTGGGCATGGGAACCCCTCCCCCCAGCCTCAACGACCTCACCTCGAAAGCGATGACGTTGATGGTTTCTCCGTCTTTCTGAAGGCGCCCCCTCACTGCAACGAAGGGCTCCGTGCGGATGGTGGATCGGTCCCGCTGGTAGATATCAGGCTTCACAATAACGTTTATAGGACCGTCCTCATCTTCAAACAGAACAAAGACATAGCCCTTTGCAGTTTGAGGTCTTTGGCGGGCCACGACGATGCCTGCGAGCTGGACGGTGGACCCTGTGGGAAGCTCTTTGAGTTTACCCGAGGAAATGGTGCTCGGAGGTAGCTGATCCCGGATGAGGGCCAGGGGGTGGAGGGAGGCGGAGAAGCGAAGCATCCGGTATTCGGCCACCATACGCTCGTCGGCCTGCATACCTGTGAAGGAGAGGTCGGCGTAGGGATCGGCCAACTCCATCTCCATCTGGGCATGATCGTCCCGTCCTCCGGTTCGCTCCGGGTCCGTTTCGGGCCCCATCCAGAGGCCGGCCTGCCAGAGGAGATTTCGGCGGGTGAGGCCGAAGGCGTCGAAACCTCCCACCCAGATGAGATTCTCGATGGCCGGTCGCTTCAGGGCCGTCGGGGTTCGGCGGAGGAAGTCGGGCAGGGAAGTGAACGGACCGTTCTTGTCCCGTTCGGCGACTACCCGTTCGGCGATCTCCTCCCCCCATCCCCGAATGAACCCCAGACCGATCCTCAGATCCTTTCCCTCGGCGGTGCAGCGAACCTGGCTTTCATTCACGTGAGGTAGGAGGGTTTCGATGCCGTGGCGCCGGGCGTCCCGGCCCAGGGCGTCCAGGGAATAGAAGCCCATGGGCTGGTTGTTGAAGAGCCCCACGTAGTACTCGGTGGCGTAATAGTGCCGGAGCCAGGCCGACTGGTAGGCCAGGAGTCCGAAGGCGGCGGCGTGGGACTTGGGGAAGCCGAATTCGCTGAAACCCACGACCTGGTGGAAAACCTTCTGGGCTACCTCTTCCGGGACCCCTTTGGCCATGGCTCCCTTCAAAAAGACGTTTTTGTAGGCCTCCATTGCCTCTTTAGAGCGCTTTCGGCTCATGGCCCGCCGTAGACCCTCGGCCTGACCGTCGGAGAAGCCTGCCAGGGCTCTACAGACCTTCAGCACCTGATCCTGGTAGATGATGACCCCCAGCGTCTCTCCCAGGGCCTCTTCCAGAAGGGGGTGATCGTAGGGAATACGGTAGTTCGGGTCTGCCCGCTGCCTTTCCCGGCGGGTGACGTAGGGGTTCACCGCTCCCCCCACGATGGGGCCTGGGCGCACCAGGGCCACTTCCACGGCCAGGTCCGCCAGGTTCCGGGGCCGGACCCGGCGGATCATCTGCATCTGGGCCCGGCTTTCGATCTGGAAAATGCCCACCGTGTCGCCGGAGCAGATGAGGTCGTAGAGCTCTTCGTCGTGGAAGTTGATGCGGGAGAGGTCGGGGGCACCCCCCACGACTGGCTCACCCCCCGTCCCGGCGGTTCCCCGCTCGGCGATCAGGTCTACGGCGTCCTCCACTAGGGAGAGCATGCCCAGAGCCAGGAAGTCGATCTTGATGAAGCCGGCATCCTCGCAGGAGTCCTTGTCCCACTGACAGAGGATCCGCCCTTCCCAGGCCGCGGGCTCCAGAGGGACGATTTCCACCAGGGGCCGGGAGGAGATGATCATTCCTCCCACGTGCTGGGAGAGATGGCGGGGAAGGCCGGCGATTTCCTCTGCCAGGGCCCCAAGGGCCTGCCAGAGGGGAGCCTTCGATTTTTCCTTGAATTCAGGCAGCGTTTCCAGCTCTTCCTTGAGACCCCCGGCTGAGCGGCGCTCCGCCAGCTTGGTGAGCTTCTCCAGATCGCCCATGGGAAGCTCAAGGACTTTGCCGATTTCCCTCACGGCGGAGCGAAGACGATAGGTGGGGAAGGTGCAGACCAGCCCTGCGTGCTCAGTCCCGTACTTCTCGTAAACGGACAGGATGAGTTCTTCCCGGATGTTTCGGGGAAAGTCCAGGTCGATGTCCGGGACCGTGTTCAGAGCCTCGTTCAGGAAGCGGCCCAGGAAGAGGTTGGTCTCCACCGGATCGATGTGGGAGAGGCCGATGAGGTAACAGATGATGGACGAAACGGAGGAGCCTCGGCCTCGGCCCGGCGGGAGTCCCGAACGGGCCCTGGGCGCGTCGCCTCGGACCCGGAGTCCTACCTCACGGGCCAGGTTCATGATGTCCCGGTACACCAGGAAAAACCCTGAGAGATTGTGGTGCTCCACCAGGCGAAGCTCTTCTTCCAACCGCTTTTCGGCTTCCTCACGTTTCCGGACAGCCTCCCGGCGCTCGCCGGGGGTGGCCCCTGCAGGACCCACCCCCGGCCCCACCGGATACCGTTCATCTAAAAAAGACTGACAGGTCTCGGCCAGAATCCTGATGGCGGTTTTTCCATTTCCCGCCCCCTCGAAGTCGGGAAACTCGTAGCCCAGGTCGGTGGTGAGATCGAAGGCGGCCGAGCGCTGGGCGATGCGGAGTGTATTGGAGATGGCGTCGGGGCGGCCCCGGAAGCGGTGAGTCATCTCCTGGGCCGAGGCCAGATAGAAGAGGCCATTGGCTCGCCGGACAGGATGGGCGTTGTCCAGGGTGGCCCGATTCCGGATGGAGGCCAGCACGTCCTGAAGGCGGTATCGCTCGGGACGGTGGTAATGGACGTTTCCCGTGGCTACCACCGGAACGACGAATCGGTCGGCCAGGCGAGCCAGGCGCTGGTTCCGATTACGATCTCCCTTCACGCTGTTCTCCTGGAGTTCCACAAAGACGTTCCAGGGGCCAAAGGCATCGAGCATCTGCCGTAACAGGGCTTCGCCCGTGGCCACGCTGTCCTGTAAGGCTGTCCAGAGAGGGCTCCGGCGACAGCCTGTCAGAAGAATGAGTCCCTGGATCCGCTCAGGGTTCATGAGCGTAGGGAAGGGGAGGAGGGGATTTCGCCGGTCCTCCGCCTCCATATGGGCCTGAGTCAGAAGGCGGCAGAGGTTGGCATAACCTTCCGGAGTCTCGGCCAGGAGGGTGAGGTGAAACCCGATGTCCGGGGCCACGGGCTCCCGGTCGCCCAGGTGGAGGATGTCATGTCCGCCGGTTCCCTGCCGGTCGCCGGTACCGTTGGAGCTAGCGCCGCTGAAGCTGGCGCTATTGGAGCCAGCGCCGCTGAAGCTGGCGCTATTGGAGCCAGCGCCGCTGAAGCTGGCGCTATACCTCTCCAGGCCGGGCACCGTACCTGGATCGATGCTCACCTCGGCCCCGGTGATGGGTTGGATGCCCGCCTCCTTGGCTGCCCGGGCGAACTCCATGGATCCGTAAAGCCCGTTGTGGTCCGTCAGGGCCAGGGCCGGATAGCCCAACTCCTTTGCACGCAGCACGAGCTCTTCCGGATGGGATGCGCCATCCAGAAAGGAGAAACCCGAGTGGGCGTGGAGTTCGACGTAAGGAGAAGACATTATATACCCGAATAAAAACCGAAAGTAAGATGTGGTAAAATGCTTACCTGGCGCAAGAGTGACGAAATGAGGCTGGAATGATGGGGCTTGGGGAGCCATGGAAATGCCCGGGCCAGCGAACGTTCCATCCGTCTCTTCAGAAATCCTACAAAACCTTGATTCAATTGGATTTATGGATTCGCACCCAGAGGCAGATCTTTTTAACTTTTTGTGCTCGAATTCCTTCTTCGAATGACTTCGGTCGTTGGGGGAATGGGAGGCAATTAGGGAATGGGATTGAGATGGGGCTCCGAAAGGGATTGTCATGGAAGACCTGATTTATCTAGATAACGCTGCGACCAGCTTCCCAAAGCCGGATGTCATGCACGATACCGCCCGGGATTTCTACCGGGAGAACGGCGTAAACCCGGGGCGAACCGGATGTGACATGGCTCTGAGGGCCGAGGAGATGATTCACGGGACCCGGAAACTCCTTACGGATTTTTTCAACCCGAGTCTGGTGGCGGCGGGCATTCAGAAGGACCCGAATCGGACGGTGTTCACCCTGAACGCCACCATGAGCTTGAACCTGATCATCAACGGGACGGTGGGAGTGGGTGACCACATCGTCACCACCACCACGGAGCACAACTCCGTTATCCGACCCGTGAATCACTGGGTGCAGGCCGGGGCAGAAGCTACTTATGTGTCCCCTGACGCCGAGGGATATCTGGATCCGGAAGACATTCGCGGGGCCATCAAAGCCAACACCACACTTGTCATCCTCAATCACGGCTCGAACGTGAGCGGAGTCGTTCAGGACCTGAAAGCCATTGGGGCCATCTGTAAGGAAGAGGGAGTGCCACTGGCTGTGGATGCATCCCAGACCGCCGGCGTCCTCCCCGTTGACATGAATGAGTGCAACATCAGCTTCGTGGCTTTCACAGGACATAAATCTATGTTCGGCCCTCCGGGGACCGGGGGCATCTGTGTGGCCGATGATGCCGAGATTCGGGGCACGATCTACGGCGGGACGGGTGTCCGAAGCGCCTACCCCTATCACCTGGCTGAGTACCCCTACCGCTTGGAGGCGGGAACCCTGAATATGGCAGGGATCGCGGGGCTCTCAGCGGGCGTGGGTTGGGTGATCGAGAAGGGCTTGGACAATATCCATGCCCATGAGATGAAGCTCATTGGGATGCTTCAGGACGGGTTCTCTCAAATTCCGGGCGTGAAGATCTATGGAACGCGGAACCTGGAAGCGCGGGTTCCCACCATGTCGGTTACGCTTGAAAACTATGATGCTGCGGACGTGGGAGCCTTCCTGGATGTGGACCACGATATCCTCACTCGGACCGGGCTGCATTGTGCGCCCCTTATGCACGAACACTACGGTACCGCCCCTCGGGGTACAGTCCGGTTTTCGGTAGGCCCCTTCAATACCGAGGATCATATTCTCAAAGCCATCAAGGCCGTGGAGACGATCCAGAGCCAGCGGCCCGCCAGTGCCTGGGTTGCCTCAGATGTGGCCGAGACCGAGCCGGTGTTTCCTGACCGCCCGGAGAATTGGGAAGAACGAGACGGCTGCTGAAAACCCAGACTTTGGAGAAAATCCAATCCCTCGTACCCCAGTCCGTTGCGCGGACTCGTCTCGGTATCCCATAATCCGGGGAATTCTTGAGATACGAACCCGGACCCGGAGACTACCGTGACTCCGTACCAACACCTGCCGACAGAGATGGTCTTCAAAGGACTGTCCCGTTCTATCGGTGCGACCCCTCTTCTCGCCATCCGATGCAACTTCAGGGGGCATGAGAGGACCATTTATGCCAAGTCGGAGCAGCTGAACCTTACCGGCAGCATCAAGGATCGGATGGCCCTCCACGTTTTGCGAAAAGCGTATGAGGACGGCACCATCCTTCCTGGTTTCGGAATTGCAGAAGCCACTAGCGGAAACACGGGTATCGCCTTCTCGGCCATCGGCCGGGCGTTGGGTCACCCCGTGACCATCTTCATGCCGGATTGGATGAGTGAGGAGCGAAAAAGCCTCATCAGGAGTTTCGGAGCTGAGATCGTGGAGGTTTCCCAGGACGAGGGAGGCTTCGTGGGAAGCATTCAGAAGGCCGACGAGATGGCGGAGAGGGAAGGGAATGTCTTTCTTCCCCATCAATTCTCGAACCTCGCAAATTGCGAAGCCCACGAGCACTCAACGGGCCCCGAGATCTGGTACCAGCTCAAGGCTAGAGAGCTGAAACCAGAAGGTTTTGTGGCAGGTGTCGGTACCGGCGGGACTGTGATGGGTGCCGGCCGCTTTTTACGCTCCATGGATCCCACCATTCGGGTGCATCCGCTGGAGCCCAGGGAGTCCCCAACCCTGACCACCGGGTGTAAAGTGGGGAAACACCGCATCCAAGGGATTTCCGATGAGTTCATCCCGGAAATTTTGGACCTGGGTTCTTTGGACTCTGTGGTTCAGGTGTCGGATGGAGACTCCATTCTGATGGCCAGGGCCCTCGCATCTCAGCTCGGCCTCGGCGTCGGAATTTCATCAGGAGCCAACTTCCTGGGGGCCCTCAAGATCCAGGCGGAGCTGGGGCCGGAGGCGGTCGTCGCCACGGTTTTCTCCGACGATAACAAGAAGTACCTGAGTACCGATCTTTTCGGTGATGAACCCATTCAGGATCAGTTCCTCTCCCCAGAGGTGGAGTTGCTCAGCTACGATACTCTCCGCCGGTCTTGCCGGACCTGTAATGACCTCGATGAGTGTAGGCACTGGGTGGATTCCGATTTTCGAACCGATGGCTAGGCCCGCAGCACGACAATGACCAGGCCCAAACAAGAGCGAGAGCGGCCTCCATGTTGACGTTCCTTCCCGGCCCTATCCGTGGGGGCCTCTCACTGATCCTCTTCACACTGAACACCATCTTCTGGATGGTGCCCCTCCTCCTTTTCCATTTTCTCAAGCTGGCGATTCCGCTACAGGGGTGGCGGGGTTTTTGGGGTGGCCTCCAGAACGGCATTGGCACGCTGTGGATTTCCTTCAATAACGGGACGCTGGGGCTCACGAATCCCGTCCGTTGGGATGTGGAGGGTGTCGCCGGCTTGGACCGAAATCAGTGGTATCTCGTGATCGCCAATCACCGTACCTGGGTGGATGTCCTGGTCCTTCAGAAGACCTTCAATGGCAAGATCCCCTTCCTGAAGTTCTTTCTGAAGAAGGAGCTGTTCTGGGTCCCCTTCCTCGGTCTGGCCTGGTGGGCTCTGGACTATCCCTTTCTGGCCCGATCGGCCTTGGCCAGCAAAGATCTGGAGGCGATTCAGAAGGCGGCGGAGAAGTTCAAGATCCTGCCGGTGTCCGTGATGAACTTCGTCGAGGGGACACGATTCACCCCGGAAAAGCACGAAAAACAGCGGGCGCCCTATGACCACCTTCTGAAACCGAAACCCGGGGGCATGACCTTCCTTCTCTCCTCCATGCGAGATGAGGTCCGATCGGTTCTTGACGTGACCATCGCCTATCCGGGAGGAGCGCCCACGATGTGGGAATTCTTTTGTGGTCAGGCTAAGGAGATCAGGGTCCGGGTGAAGGAAATTCCTGTCACGGAGGAGCTGGTAGGGGACTTCGGGAAAGACAAGGCCTTCCGGCGGCACTTCACGACATGGCTAAAGGAGTTTTGGGAGGAGAAGGATCGGGAACTGGGAGGACTTCTGGGACAAAGTAAAGAGGCGTGACCTCCCCGGTCTTTCCACGGCTCCTGGTCATGGGGTGTTCCCGGTCCGGGACTACCCTCCTTCAGAGCTTGTTGGCCAACCATTCACGGGTCTTCACCTTTCCTGAGACCGGTGTGTTCCTCAGGGCTTTCGGTATGCGGGGAAGGGTGCTTCCCTGGGTCCGTCTCGGCCTCACCGTCGGGAAGGAGCGGAAGGCCCTGGGTGCCTTGGCAGGCTCCTATGGTCCGGAGCTGGGGGGCGTCCGGCTTCCGCCACTGCCTCCAAGACGGGTCTCCCTGGCAGGATCCATATCAGACGTAGCTGACTATTTTGATGCTTTGGCGGCGGCTCATGGTAGGGATATTTGGCTGGAGAAAACCCCACGCCATGTACTTCATGCCCGGAGAATCCGGAGGGCGGTACCGAACTCCCTGTGTATCCATATGGTTAGGAACGGAGCAGATGTCGTGGCGTCCATCGTCGACCGGGCGAAACGGTATCCGGACAGGTTTCCCCGCCAACAGGATCCAACCTACGGCATCCGCCAATGGAACCAATCCCTCCGGGCCACCGCTGAAGCCGTGGAGGAACCTGGGCATGTGGTGGTGTTCTACGACACCCTGGTGGCGGAAACTGAGGCCACTCTTCATGCTCTCTGCGGGATCATAGGAATCGACTTCCAGGTGGGCATGTCCGTTCCGGGCGATCCCACGGCCTTCATTCAGCCCGAAGAAGGTTGGAAGTCCCAGGTGGCCCGGGAGGTCAAGCCCGCGGATTCCAAGTTCGACACGCTCTTCGACCCGGAGACCCAAGCCCAGATCCTTGGTGGTTTGAATTCGGAGGGGTTTGAGACGTTGAAGAAAGCTCGACCCGGGACCCCCGGGGGCCTGCTTTTTTCGGGAACGGGCAGGAGTGGCGGGGGTTAAAAAGAGACTACCCTCAACCCTTCCGGGGGTTGGGGGGTCCTATGGAATGTCTGAAACCAGTGACTGTGCTTCACGGGGCGGCCCCAAAATTGAACCGTAGGGTTCGATCAAAATGAAAAATAAAGAACGGGGCGCGGGATCTGCCGGCCCTAATGCTTCTTTCCTGTTGTTGCTTCTGTTGGCCCTTCCACTTCCTTTGTTCGGCCAGATCCCGGGGCAGAAAATCCCCAGTCGGGATAGGATCCACGCCGAATTCATCGAAAACATCAAAGGAGGGATCAACGAAGCGCGGACGAGGTGGATGGAGCGGATCGAGACCGATGATATGGATCCTCTGATGGCCACCTATTCTCCTGATGCCACCGTTATCCCCCCGGGTGGAGGGCCCCTCTACGGGCAAGAGGCTATCAGGGCGTACTGGGAGGAAGCTCTTCCTGGCCTGGGGCCCGTCCGGATTGGTTTTGGAGATATGGATGCAAGTGGCCAGATGGCTATGGTGGCTGGGACATACTCCCTCCAACGACGCCAGGAAAACGGCGCCGTGGTGGTGGAGTCTGGTGGGCTTCTTACTGTGTTTGTCCAGGTTGGCCGTGATTGGTTCATTCGGGCCCAGGTGTTTGCAGCTCCAACGGCTGGTTAGCTTCGGAGCCCCACCCCCAATTCAGCGTTCCCTCATCTCTGCCGCAATAGGGAGGTGATCGGAGCCCACGTCCTTTTCGAGCCACGCGTCGATTACCGTCCAATCCTCGCTTCCGAGGATGTGATCGATTCGCACCCGGATCCACCCATTCAGGCGCGTTCCTCCGAACCCCCTCCCCGCCACTGAAAAAGTGTTTTGCCACTCTCCCCAAGCTTCTCGGTAGGCCCTGCTCTCCGGCGGCGTGTTGAAGTCTCCGAGTACGATATGGGGGCCATCGAAAAGGTCTGCCCAGGCACCGGCCCGGCGTAGCTCGATTTCCCGAAGCATGGACTTCTCTTTGACCTTCTCGATGCCCTTGACGAGCCGGCCGGAGCGGATGAGTTCAAATCCGGCCCGGGGTGTTTCCAGATGGAGATTCGTGACGTAGATGGGGGCCTCGTCCGGGCCCAACCGGTAGGTGGTTACGACTCCAGCGCCCCCGGCGAACTCGAGGCTTTCCCGCTCCATCTCCATGATCTCGAGGATCTCGAACCGGCTGAGGAGGCAAAGGCCGCTCCGAGCGTCGAAATGCCACCCGGGAATCTCTCGGAGGATTCCGGCGAATGAGCCTCCGCACTCCTGGAATGCCACAATATCGGCTTGCCAGTCGCCCAGGAGATTTGCCGGGCTCCGGAGGAGCATTTCTCCCCCCCGGGCATTAAAGCTCACGACTCTGATCGTTGGCCCCGAGGCACCCCCTGAAAGAACGGACCGCAACCCGGTCTCCAATCCCAAAACGGGCCCCAGGATGAGTGCCCCGGCCAATCCCAGGGGTACCAAAAGGGCTCGATCGCGGAGGAAGGCGAAGGGGAGGAGGACGAAGAGTGGGAGAAGGAGGACCCACCGGGGGCCGAAAAGGAGAACCGTGGCGGGCCACCATCGGTCACCCAATCCCCACACCAGTAGGAAAGCCAGAAGAGCAGAGGCAGCGAAGGCAGCAGTCCCCCACCAGATTCCTCGTTCACTCAGCCCGTTCCCAGCCGGCTGCTTCAGGTTCTTGAAGAACCCTAGAACGCGCTCCGTTCTCCTTGGATCCACCGGCGATTGGCATCTTGGGCATTTGGCCGACAACCAGAAACGACGGCCCTTTCCCAGCCTTACCCTGTGCCCGGCCCCCGAGCATGGGAGAATAATGTCCCGGCGTCCTTTTGATTTGGCCATATCCTCTGTTGGTAAGAGGGCCGCGGGTGGTCCCGATTCGGGAAATATACAAGAAAATGCTTGTTTTTCTCCCACTCAATTCGTAGAGTGCAGGCCTAAACACATGTTTCCGAACACCGTTTCGGGAAGCTCCCGTCTCTTTGTCGTGAAGCTCCCGTCTCTTAGATGGAGTCAGTCCATGCGGCCCATCCCATCAGATCAGGGTTTTTCTGACCTCGCTCTCACCGAGGTTTTTGCCACAAAAGGGCAGGTTCGGCTCCTTCGGTTCCTGGCGACGGAGGCTGACGGCTCCGTTACTGCGGTAGATGTGTCGACCAGGATCGGAATGACCCGGTCCGGATCCCGCAAAGCTCTGGAGCGCCTGTCCCGCTGCGGCCTGGTCCAGAGAGCAGATGTGGGAAATACCGCCCGTTACACCCTTCGCAGGGAAGGACCTCTGGCCGAGGAGATCGTTCGCCTTTTTCAACTCGAGCACCAGACCCATAACGGAAATGGTGGCGGACCCGGGATGGCCCAGGGCAACGGGAACGGGAAGGGCACCCGGGATGCGCTCCTGGTCGAAACGGAAGGCCTCAATTCCTCCTCGCCAGAGTTCCATGGTGCCCTAGTGTCCCTTTTGGAGGAGGACCTTTCTCTGATCCGCCGGGCCCGGGAGAACGTCCTGAAGAAATTGAAGGACCGGGAGCCCGGCAACGGACATGATCTCTGGGAATGGCGGAAGGTTTTGGATACCTATCCTCTTCCCAGACTCCTTCACTTTCTGGAGTCCGATTCACCCAGGGCCCTGAGGCTCCGAAAGTCATCCCCCTTCCCGGACGTGATGTCGGAGGGTGAGCGGGAACGTTTGGGTGGGTATTTGGAAAGGATGCACTGAGGCGGGTCAACCTTCCCTAGGGCCCACTCAACGCCCAGATCACGGCCACAACCCAACCTGTGGCCAAAACACCTAGAACCCACTTTTCGACCCTCTGAACCGGCTGGTGCCCCTTCTCTCCGTGGAACCAGCCAAGGACGGATGCCGCGAGGAATCCGAACAGGACGGACACCTCCACCAACGACGAAACCCAGGTCGACGCCCCTCGGGGTTCCATGGCCTGAGCGGATTTGAACACGAACCATCCCCCCGCCACATAAGCAGCCAGGATTTGGGGAAGGCGTTTCTGGAAAACCAACCTGACCAGGCTCGTTTCGGTGATTCTATCCAGCTTTCTTGTCTCCGGCGATCTTCGTTCCCTGGAGAGTCTTTCTTCAATGTCGGCGGCTCGGGGTCGGTGGCTGGGGTCTTCGGCCAGGCACTGTTCGATGAGCTCCACCAGCTCCGGATCAACTTCCCCAAGATATTCTGCCAGAGGTTCCAGGCCGACGCTGATTCCGTTCTTTCCGGCGTGTTTCGCAGAGTCGTCCGGCGGTGGCGGTGGGTGCCCTGTGAGTAATTGATGGGCAAGAATGCCGAGGCTGTAGACGTCGGATCGATCGGTGAGGGTCTCACCCTCCAGTTGTTCCGGGCTGATGTATGCGGGACTCCCGAGGATCTCTCCGGTCCTTGTGAGTCTGGGTTCCTGAGTGTCCGCACCCGTCTCCAGAATCCCGGAGAGTCCGAAATCGCAAAGGGAGTGTCGGCCACTTTCATCCGCCCGAAGAATGTTGTCGGGGCGAACATCCCGGTGGAGGATCCCGATTTTGTGGGCGGCAGCCAAGGCGGAAGCTACCTCTTTGAGGACTCGCCGTACCTCCATATGCCCCAAGCGGCCCTCTGCTTTCAAGCGCTGCTCGAGGGTGGTGCCCTTCACGAAGGGGGAGACCAGAAAGGGTGTGCCATCGGAGAGACTGCCGACCCTGTGAACGGTACAGACATGGGGGTGGTTTATTCGGGCGGCGGCCTGGGCCTCCCGCTCGAAGCGTTTTCGGGCCCTCGTATCCGAGTACAAAGCGGGTGAAAGAACTTTCACTGCGACGAGCCGTTTGAGCAGAGGCTCTCGGGCGAGGAACACCTCGGCCATACTTCCCTGACTGATGGGACGTAGGACTTCCAGGGAGGGGGAAAGCTCGAGGTCCATGAGGTCCCGAAGGGTGCCCGGGCTTTCCACTCTCTCGGCTGCCGAATCCGATGGTAGTTCTTCAGGAAGGGGAGATGAAGAAGGCGTTCGCTTGATCGTTCCTGACCGGATCGCATCAACCAGCTCGACGGTCTCCTCCAGGGGCGACAGGCCCAGCTCCGCCTCGAGCAAGGTTTCGTAGCGATCATACTGAGACAGCGCCTGGGACCGACTTCCGGTTTCAGCCAGGAGCTGGATCAGGTGCTGTTGGCCACCGTCGTCCAAGGGATCGAGGCCCACCCACTTCCAAGCGCTCTGAAGGGCTTGTTCGAGATTTCCCTCTTCTCTGGATTCCGTGATGAAAGAATCAATGGCAACCCGATGACGCCTTGCGAAACGAGCCCGTTTTTGCTCCACCCATTCTTCAAAAGGGTGGGTAGGGGCCAAATGGACGCCGGCCAGAAACGGGCCAGAGTACAACTCCACCGCCTCCTGATTCCTCTTTGATTCGACCCGCTCTGAGAACTCTCGGGAATCCACCGAAAGGGAAGAGGTTGTTCGAACGGTGTTCCCGGACGATTCGACCCAATCTTCTCCCAAGGCCTGCCGAAGCTCGTATAGCGTCTGACTAAGGGCGTGGCGGGCTTTTTCCTGGCTGCTCTCCGGCCAGAACACACTGACCAGGTGATCCCTGGTGGCTTCCCGTTCTACCGCCAGGAACACGAAGAGGCCGAAGGTGACGGGCTTCCGGGGAAGAGAGGTCAACTCCTCTCCGTGGAGGGATACACTTGGGTGTCCGAGGGTGGTCAGCCTTACGGTCATCCGGGGTCCCCGAATCGTTCGAGTGGAAAAGGATTCCCGAAGATACAACGGAATGGGCTCCAGGCCCCGCCCTTTTTTTCCCTGCCCAGATTGAAGGAACCCTAACCCAGGGGGAAGCTCTGGTTCAGCTCCGGCACCACCACAGGCTCCGAGCCCCGTTTCCGGATATCTCTGGCTAGAGTTTCGGAGGCCCTTTCTTCCCCATGAACCAGGAAAGTCTGACGCTTTACACCGCCCAGGGAGTCGTACCAACCAAGAAGCTCGCCCTGGTCCGCATGGGCGCTGAATCCTTCCACAACTTCGATCTCACAATTCACGTCGAACCACTGGCGAAAGATCCGAACCGGGTTCCGTCCTTCTTTGATCAGGCGGCCAAGAGTGTGGCTGGCCTGGTATCCGACAAAGAGTATGGTGGCTTTCGGATCGGAGATGTTGTGTTTCAGGTGGTGCTTGACTCGACCAGCGGTGCACATGCCGGAAGGTGAGATGATGATAGCCGGCCCCTTGTGGGAATTGATCTGCATCGAGTCCTGAACCTTGGTGATCAGTTTCAGGCCGGGGAATTTCAGAGGTTCATCTCCTGCCCCCAGAAGTCTTTGGGCTTCATCTGAATACACCTCCGGATGGAGGGCGAACACCCTGGTCGCCGCTGTGGCCATTGGGCTGTCCAAAAAAACCGGAACGCCGGAGAGCCGACCCGTCTCCACCAGGTCGTTGATCCTGGCCATCACCTCCTGGGCCCTTCCCACGGCGAAGGATGGGATCACGACCTTTCCACCCCTGTCCAGGGTTCGCTTCAGAATCCTCAGGAGTTGTTCGGTTCGATCCTCCGTCTCCTCCCGCCGCCTGTCTCCGTAGGTCGACTCCATGATGAGGTAGTCGGGTTCTTTGACCGTTTCCGGGGGGCCGAGGAGGCGAGCACCTTCCACGCCCAGGTCTCCGGAGAAAAGAATGCGGCGGGGCCCTGCCTCGGCATCCACCGTCAATTCGACGATGCCAGCCCCCAGGATATGGCCAGCGAGGTGATAGGTCGCATGAGCCATACCTTCCACGTCGAACTCCTGGTGGAAATCAACCGGCCGGAACAGGTCCAGGGCCCGTAAAGCGTCGTCCTCGGTGTAAAGGGGTTTCACCCAGGAGGCGTCCTTCCCCTCTTTCTTCAACCTTTTGATCTTCCAGCGAGCATCTTCTTCCTGGATCCGGCCGGAGTCCGCCAGCATGATCTTGCACAGCTCCAGCGTCGGTTCGGTGGCGAAGATGGGGCCCTTGAATCCCGACTTGACCAGGAGTGGAAGTCGTCCCGAATGATCGATGTGGGCATGGCTCAGGACCACGGCCTTCAGGTCTTCCGGAGCAAATGGAAACGGGCTTCGGTTCCGCTCGTGACGTTCCGGCCCACCCTGAATCAGCCCGCAATCCAAAAGAAAACTGCCGGCGGTTGTTTCAATTAGGTGACAAGATCCGGTGACTTCCCGGGCGGCTCCATGGAAGGTGATGTTCAACTGAGTGCTCCTTTTCGGCCTGGGTTTTCGGCCCTCGAATGAGCCGAAGAGACAACTGAATCTTACGGCCCCGGGAACCGCATGCCCATCCCTGGGGTTCGCTTTCCGAGTGAATCCCTCATATTAGACCCATTCCTGACCGAACTGAGAGGAGTCTCCAGGATCCATGCAAAGACCCGAGAGCGTCACCGGACGGCATCTCCCCCGCCTCTTTCTTTTTCTTCTGGGCGGTTTTTCCGTGAGCCTGATCGGGTGTGGTGGATCCGGCGGGGAGGCAGGGGAAGGAATCGAGGTAGCCCAAGAAGCTGCACCTATCAAGCTGGGTCCTGTGGACGGATTCGATCTCGCCCCAATTGATCTGGAGCGGGTGGCCGTCGGCTCCCTGGCCCCGGACTTCTCCCTGCGGACGATCGGAGGGGACACGCTCACCCTTTCGGCTTTCCGGGGCGTGAAGAACGTGGTCCTCGTCTTCTACCGGGGTCACTGGTGAAGCTACTGTGCCCGCCAGCTCGTGGAGCTGAAAGCTTTGTTGACAGAAGACCAGGAAAATGACACCCAGCTCGTCGCCCTTTCGGTGGATAGCCCGGAGGATCTGCAGCGGATGGTGGATACGGTCTCGGAAGATGGCCACCCCCCCCGCTTTCCCTTCCTAACCGATCCTGGGCACCAGGTCATCGACCGGTACGGTCTCTTTAATCCGGACGACCCCAGAGGTCGACAGATCACCCATCCCGCTACCTACGTCATCGACAAGGATGGCGTTGTGAGATGGATGCACGTGGAGGTGGATTATACGGTTCGTCCTTCGAATGAGGACGTCCTGAGAGCCCTCGCAGAGATCTACTAGTCCAGGACGGAGCCGCCGCCCCTTCCGTTTCGGCGGCTTTTGGTGACCGGCTCCGATCCAGGGGGTACCGGGGGCCCAACGCCCCCACCCCCTCGTCCCCTCTGAAGGGAGCGGCGGACCTGTTCCGCCGCTTCCTGGGGGGACTGGCCCTGCCGCATCAACTGCCGGACCCGGGCCGAGATTCCCAACATCTCCCGATCCTGCGTTCTCATACGCATGGCCTCATTTAGGACCCCAAGGGCCCGTTCTGCAGGCACCCCTGCCTCCACGAGATCGGCTAGAACGAGGACGGCCATAGGGGAAGCCTTCGGGCCGGCCCCGGCCCCTTGATCCCCATGAAGGGCTCGGAGGTCCTCAACGCGAACGCCCCGCTGAATCGCATCAGCCCCGGCTACAAGAAGGGGTCCGTTGGAAGAACCCTGAAACGCCGACTGAGCCAGTCTGAGCTGGCCGGCGTAGCGGGTGACCGCCGGGAAAATCCTCTCCGCCGGAACCCTTTTCGCCATTCCTTCCAGGGCTTTGTTGAAGACCGGATCCGAGGGGATGCCTTCGTCGTTAAGCTCGATGGCCAGGGCATCCAGATTGGCGAACACCTGTGCCGGTAGCACGGTCTGGGCTCGCTCCCTCGCATTTTCCTGGGCAAAAACCGGGGAATTCCCCACGGCCAGGGTGATGGCGGTCAGTAGTATCCAGTTTCTCATGTTCCTGCAGCTCCTTCCGAGCCGACGGATTCCTTTGGAATCGGGCACGGACGTCATCCTTCGATCACCAGCGTGGCGTTTCTTCGGCCCCATTCGTCAGGCACTGTATCCGGGGCGTCTTCAGGCAAATACCAGGTCCCATCGGCAAGAAAGCCGAAATGGTGGGTCCCGGGCGGAATGTTAAGGCGGACACGCCATTTGGACCCGTCCCTGACCATGGGGACCGGTTCCCAGAGAGTGAAGTCTCCGATCAGGTCGATCTGGCCAGCGTCCCTGGGGCCGTCCATGAAGATCTCAACCGTTGTGATTTCGGCCGTCCGCTCCACCACCTTGTGGAGGGGTGGGCGGGGGGGCGGGAGTGGGTCCTTCCCGAAAAGCCGGCGTCCCAGGAGCACTCCCCCTGAACCCCCGCCCGGCTCCGCCAGAGTCAGGGGATCCGGTTCCGTACGCCCTGCAAAGCCCCGGGCGGACCATCCTCCAAACGGGATGATGAACGCGATTCCTCCTGTGCCTTCGAACCCGGCGGGGGTGTCCCAAGCGTCCAATCGTGCCTCCAGGGCCGATCCACCCCAACTGGCCAGGACCCTCAACCCCGTCGATCGGTAGGTCCCTCCAGAGCTTTCGTGGATTCCGAGAGAGATCCCGGCCAAGATCCCATCCTTGCCGGCCAGGAACTCACCAGTACCTCCGTACCGCCAAAGCTCGTCCTGCACGATCTCAGAGGGTTGGCGGCCCGTTCGCTCCAGCTCTGTTTCGGACCAACCCCCTCCAACGATTCCCCGGAGAGTGGCCGAGTAGGCGGGTCGACTTAAGCGGAGCGTCGGCCCACCCTCCCCACCGATGGACCGATAGGGGAAGGGTTCTTCGACTCGAAAACCGAACCCCCGGCCCTCCAGGCCCAGAGACCAACCATCCGCCAAAGGTTTGAACGCCCCTCCCCAGAGGTCCCCGGAGAAGAAGTCCCCTCCCGACCCGTCATCCAGGGCTCGCCCCATAAAGAAAGAGGCCGACACCCCGGAGCCACCCGACGAAAACCGAAAGCCCCTGAGGCCTGCCACCAAGAAGTCTGCTTTCTCCCCTTCTACACCTGCCGGAGGAGACACGGTGGATCCCCCGACTTCCAGAGAGATCTCACTTGTCTGCCCCGAGGCCGCGCCTCCGGCCCACCCCAGAAGAAGGGTTGTGAAGGCCGGAAGAAGCCGGTGCCGGAAAAGGGGGAGCTGAATCATCAGGCGGACGGGGCCGCCACTGCAAGGATGGCATTCCGGTTGCCAAAACCGTCCTCAGCATACCGCTGGGCTTCCGGGTCCGTCATCCAGTCGGCTCCATCCACCAGGAACATATAGGCGTGAACTCCTGGCTGGAGCGGCACTCTGCCCGTCCAGATTCCGTCCCCGTCCATATCATCCAGTTCATGGGAACCGGCCCATGCGTCAAAATCCCCGGAGACGGCTACGGATTGAGCCCCAGGGGCATTCAACAAGAACTGGACGTAGACCAACGGTGACCCCTCCACCGACGACCCGGCCGGTGGGGTTCGGGGAAGGAGAAAAGCCAGGGCAACGGCGGCGACCGTGAGACCCGCCAGAATCGGAGACACCCGGACCGGCTGGGGAGCCGTGAGCCAGGAAAGGGTACGGCGAAGGAAACCAGGTTCGGGAAGGGCCTCGATTTCGGCCATAACCCGGGTCTCCAGCCAGGGCGGGGCGGGGGACGGTGGAAGCTCTGTTCGGAAGGATTCCAACAGCCGGCCCCAGGCCTCCGCCTCCACTCGGGTATCGTCCCCGAAATCGTCGGGGAGGTTCTCCCCGTCCAGGTGAGAATGAAGTCGGTCCTTCATCTGAACTCCTCCAGTAGTCCTTTTAACGCTTCCCTCGCCCTATGGACCCTCATCTTCAACGAGTTCCGGGACACATCGAGAACGGCAGCCATCTCTTCGTAGGAACGCCCCTCTACGTGCTTCAGGACGAATGCCTCCCGTTGTTCCGGTGTAAGCTTACCCAGAGCCGCCTTGATCCGATTCCTGACCTCCCCCCGGTAGGCTGAATCCAGCGGGTCGCCGGTCCGGCCCGCCATCTCCGGGAGCTTGTCCAGGGGAACATCCCGTCGTCGGGGACTCCTGATGTGGTCCTTTGCCAGGTTGGAGAGAATCCTGAAGAGCCAGGCTCCCACCCGGTCCGGTTCCCGGCAACTCCCGAGCTTCTTGAAGCCGGTGACCAGAGCTGTCTGAACCAGGTCGGCCGCTTCGTCCTGGCTCTCGACCATTCGGGTGGCGTGGCTGTGCAGAACGCCGCCGTAGCGGCGTACGAGGAGGCGATATGCATCCCGTTCCCCGGAAAGGACATCCCGGACCACTTGTTCATCGGTTCTCTCCGCAGATCCAGCCATGGACCAAACATAGTTCCCAGGTCCCGTCATGGTCGAGCCGGCCGTCGTCGGGAAGATCTCCATCCCGACGACGGCCCCTCTCCTCTATTCCAACCCGACGAGGTAGGAGGAGATCACCGCACTCCACCAGAGTGGGCCGATCCCCCGATAGTTGCCTGCCTCCACGGTGGCCTTACCCCGCTCGAACAACCGGGTGGATCTGGAGAAGAGTACGGTCTCGATTTCCGTTGGGTCCGGGTCGATTGCGTCCCTGGCTTCTCCCAGAAGGGTTTCAGCCAGAGCCAGTACGAACCGGGCCTCGTCATCGGTGATGCCTCCCGGGATGACCACAGCTTTGAGGGCCCCCCATTGGGCCAGGCGAGCCAGGTGGATAGCCCGAGCCTCTTCTCCCGCCTCGAAGGCCAGGGTGGCCTGGGCCAGGTACTCCTTGGCAACGTCCAGGAGCTCCTGCTGCTCCGTGTCCGCTCCGCCCGGTTGGGCCGAAAGCACCCGGTCCGCAATCTCGATGGCCTCTGTGGCCAGGGCGATGCTCAATCGTGCCCGCTCGATGCTCCCTCCATGGCGGCGCTCATGCTGCCGCCTCATGACCTGCTCGCCCAGAACCCCCAACTCTCCCGCTCTGGTCTGGTCCTTCTTCTGGGTAGCCTTCCGGGCTCTCTCCGCAAGCTGACCGATCTGGAGTCCAAGTTTCCCCGAGTTTTGATAGTCGGCGGGGTCTGCGGCGATCTGGAGAGGAAGGGCTTCAAGGCGTTCCACCATGCTCTCGATGGCCCCGGCCCCTCCGGACAGCTGAATACTCTCGGCTACCAGTCTCCGTCCGTCCCGAGCCCGGTCCCGGGCCCGGATCAGATCGCCCTGGGCCAGGGCATCCTGGGCTTCCCTGAATGCCAACTCAGCCTGGGATCGGCGGGTATCGGCAGGCCCCCGGGCCCAGCCCTTTCCATGGGCCGCCGAAGCCTGGACCTCGAGGAGCTCCAGCGCAGCCGCCGTTGAGTTGGGATCACTCAACAAATCGAGGGCAAGTTCGTCTTCAAACGACAAGTCAGCGGATTCGGGTCCGAGGGGTTGACCGTCTTGGCAAGCGGCCGTTGAAATCAGGACCAGAGCCACGAGGCTCAGGATGAAGGGTCGGTGTTTCATGGGTGCCTCCGGGGATATTTTGTGTTCCACGTTTCTTCCGTCCTCAAAGGCATGACGTACCCTGGGAGAAAAAGGTAACGAGGTGCCCGGTCCCCTCCGGTTGGATATCTTCCCACCGCGGGATCCACCTACTCAGACAGGGGCCCCTCATGAAGGCTGGCTTATGACCCACCTGACAGAATCCCAACTCGCAGAACTCAGGGATGAGCTGGAGATGCAGCTGAAAAAGCTCCTCAAAAGCATGTCCGTAACGGATGAGGCTCTCAAACCAGTGGTCCTCGACCAAACTGCGGTGGGCCGGATTTCGAGAATTGACTCCCTTCAGAACCAGGGGATCGCCCAGGGTTTGAGGGAGCGGGAGACGGTAAGGCTGGCCCAGATTCAAAATGCCCTCGAACGGCTTACGGAGGGCACCTATGGGTCCTGTACGGCCTGTGGGGGTGACATCGCCTTCGAACGCCTCTTCGTTTTTCCCGAATCGGCGGTGTGCGTCGCCTGCAGCCACTGATGGAGAGGTCCAAAGGTATGCCGTCGAAGAACCTTCGTGATCGGCTCCTTCTCGCCCAGACCATTCTCCTCGTTTCAGCAGGAGCCTGTTCTTCACCCCCTGACTCCCTGTCCTCCAACGAAATCTTCGATTCGGCAGGGGTGAGGGTCATCCACAACGCCCACCCTCTCTGGAAGGAGGGTGAGGCGTGGACGGTCTCCCAGGAGGCTCTCCTGTCAATCGGGACGTTCAGCGGCCGAGAGGAATACCAATTCGTCGAAGTTTCCTCCGGAACCCGGACCGTTGGCGAAGAGGTCGTGGTGGCTGATCGGGGGGCCCGGACCGTCAGGGTCTATGACCGATCGGGAGTGTTTGTCAGGACCCTCGGGGGCCCTGGTGCTGGTCCCGGAGAATTCCAGGATCCGGCGCAGGTAGTAGTATCCCAGGGGGACTCGGTCCTGGTCTGGGACGATCAAGCCCTCCGAGTAACTCGGTTCGATTCTTCCGGACAGTTGGCAGGAGTGGAAACTCTGGATCTGGCCGGGCTCTCAAAGGCCGCAACCCCGCCCCTCTATCCGGGCAGGATAGAGCTCCTGGAAACAGGGGACTATCTGATCCGACTGGTAGAGAAGGCGGCTAAAAAGAACCCTCCTGGCCTCTCCGAACCCTATAGGGACAGGAGTGGGGCTCTCTGGGTCTCCAGGGACTATTCCGTGGTCGACACCCTGGGGTTCTTCATGGGTGTGGAGCAGGTGGCGGTGGAGGCGCCCTTCGGTCGGTACCCCGTGCCTCTTCCCCTCGGAAGGGATACCTGGATAGCCAGCGGGTCCCATCCCCCCAGAGTCTGCATCGGGGAACAGGAGGGGGAACAGGGGGGTGAAGGGATCAAATGCTTCAGTCGGGAGGGTATACGAACGGAAATCCGCTGGGTTTCCTCCCCCCCGCCGGTTTCCGAAGAGGAGATGGAGGAGTGGCGGGAAGAGAACATTCGGTTCTTCGGTCCCAAACTTTCGGATAGGGAGATCTTGGCAATGCTGGACCAGGTGCCTTCTCCCCAAGCACGCCCTCCCCATTCCCAACTTCTCCTGGACGTAGGTGGGAATCTCTGGGCCAGGCTCGGGCCCACGGAGGGAGGGGGAGGGGCCTCCATCGACTACCTGGTGTTCGATCCGGAGGGGAAACTCCTGGGAACAGTCGCTCTCCCACCCATCGAAGTTCTGGAAATCGGAGAAGGCTACGTGTTGGGTGTGTATCGAGATGAGCTGGAGGTGGAATTCGTCCAGCTCTATGATCTCACGAAGGTTCCGATCCCGATGGAGGCCCGGTGAGTGGGCTAGCGCCGAAAGCAGCCCGGTTCTGGCCCTTGCTCCTCCTCGTGCTTGTTGGTGACCTCGCATCCAAGGCGGTGGCAGAGCAGCATCTCCGTCCGCCGGGTACGCATCATAGGGTTTTGGGGGACTTCGTTCGGTTGACCCTCACCCACAATGAAGGCGGGGCTCTTGGGATTCCTACGGGCAGGGTCGGATTCCTTTTCCTGATTGTGGTCAGCGCCATCCTTGTGGTTGGACTCGGGCTCTTCTACCGACAGCTTCATCCGGATTCATCGACCCCGGCCATAGGGCTGGGACTCCTGATCGGCGGGGCTGTCGGGAACCTGTGGAGTCGCGTCATGGTTGAGCAGGGGGTTGTGGACTTCATCGACATCGGGATTGGGTCCCTACGTTTCTGGACCTTCAACGTTGCCGATACCGGCATCACTCTAGGCGCTACGGTTTTGGCCTGGTGGTTCTGGCGGTCGGAGGGGCAGAAAGGCGGAATCAGGCGGATTGACGCTGGAGGGCGAGACGAATGGCTGATGGCCCGGCACCCAAGGTAATCCTCGAAAAGGTGGGTCCGGAGAATCTGGCCGACCTGGGAATTGGTTGCCTCTCCAATCCGAATCATGAGGGATTCGGCCCGAAGGTGGAGTGGCTCAAGGCACAGTTTCGGTACGGCCTCCGGTTCTTCCTTTTTCGGGATGAAAACAAAAAACCACTGGCATTCCTGGAGGTGGTTCCGGGGGAACATGCCTGGCGTCCCGTGGAGGCCCGAGGCTGGTTGTTCGTTCATTGTCTTTGGGTTTATTCCCGGGGGCAGAAGGTAGGCGGGCTCGGGAGCCGGCTTGTAGAGGCATGTCTAGCCGAAGCCAAATCCACGGGCTCGAGAGGAGTGGCTGCCCTGGTTAGCGATGGGCCCTGGATGGCCGGGAAGGGTGTATTCCTGAAGAACGGGTTTCAGGTTGTCGAGGAAAAGGACCGGTTCGAGCTGGTGGCCTTTCCCCTCACCGACGGCCCCATGCCCCGGTTGAAGGAGATTTCCCCCGCATTGAAAAGCTACCAGGGCCTACACGTAATCTACTCAGCCCAATGCCCCATGCTTCCCAAGTCGGTGAACGACTTGGCGGAAATGGCTGAAGAAAACGGCCTTCGGTTGAACGTCACCGTCCTCAAGACCGCCAAGGAGGCTCAGGAAGCTCCTTCCTACTATGGGGTCTTCAACCTGATCTGGAACGGACGCCTCCTTTCAGACCACTATGTAAGCAAAGGGCGTTTCAGGAACATTCTGAAGAAGGAGATAGGTAAAAACCAATGAGCATTCAGGGGCAGCTTCCATTGTTGTTCGTGGCCGGGAAGATTCTCTCGGCCATAATGATCCTGGTTCTGCTTTTGGCGATTCTTGACATCTGGCGCCGGCGCTCTTTCCCTGACGTGTCCTATGGAGGGATATCCCTTTCCCAGAAGAGGCTCCGGGTGGTCTGGTTTCTTGTCCTCATCGGGGCTTTTGGAGTCGGCATCAATGAGGACCCCGTAGCCGTTTCCAGCCAAACCATGGAGGACGAGGAGGTGGCCGCCGTCGCCACGACCCTCAAGACCGTTGGGGTGAATCTTCCCCTCCCATTCTATCGGTACGAGCGACGGCGGGTATACGGAGACGGGGCACTCGTGGGGGAAGAGGTGGTGGAAGGTTTTTTGATCCCATGGTCCCTTCTTTGGGGTCTCCTGGCCTATTTCGTTCTGGTTGTTCGCTGGGACCCCGCGAGCAAAATGGCTCGGCGCATTCTTCGCGGTAGGAAATGGCAAGAGGGGGAAGAAAACCACCGGTCGGAGGGGCAGAATGGGAGCTCATAGCGTGAATTTAAAGACTAATCTTTTCTTTCATTTTTACTTGGATGACTCGAATGCGACATGAACACCTTCCAGCGGTCTTTCGCTCACTCCTGTCCCTGGTGCTGATCGGGGGGGCGAGCCTGTCGGTCTTCTCTCCTGCTTCCTCCCAGCTCACCCAGAGGTTGGGTCCCGTATTCCAAAACGGGCAGGCTCAAATCGTGCCTGCTTTTGAGGATCCGGCCCAGTGGATTCGTGAGGAGTTATGGGTAGAAGCTGAATTCGACCTGGACGGAGACGGAGCGCCGGACCGGATGCATGTCGCCGTGGTCCGGCAGGGCCAAACCGAGACAGATGGACTGACAGAGGGCCTGAAGGTCCCGGTGATCTATGAGTCCAGTCCCTATTTCTCCGGAACGGCTCCGCCGACCCTTAGCTATTTCTGGAACGTCAGGCAAGATGTCGGAGGGCAGCCGCCGACCCGGGGTCAGGCTCCGTCGGTTCAGGCCCGAACCCAGGGTGGAATCTCGAACTCCCAGGTGGACACTTGGGTGCCCCGGGGCTTTGCTGTCGTGCATTCCGAGGCCCCGGGTACGGGACTGTCGGATGGATGCCCGACCGTGGGCGGATCGCCGGAGGCTCTGGCCCCCAAGGCCGTCATCGACTGGCTGAACGGCAGGGCCAAGGGCTTTACCAGCAGGACGGGCACCGAGGAGATCGCTGCCCCTTGGAGCACCGGGAAAGTGGGAATGACGGGAACCTCCTACAACGGGACGATCCCGGTGGCCGCCGCAACCACCGGAGTTGAGGGCCTTGAGGCGATTATCCCGGTGGCGCCCAACAATTCCTATTACCGATACTATCGAGCCAATGGTCTGGTCCGGCATCCGGGCGGCTGGCTTGGGGAAGACATCGACGTCCTATACGACTTCATCAATAGCGGAGAAACGGGGACGAGGGCCTACTGCAACACCGCCATTCGGGATCGTGAACTGGCTGCCGGGCATGACCGGGAGACAGGGGACTACAACGACTTCTGGGCTGACCGGGACCTCATGAACGAGCTGGACGGCATCAAGGCTGCCACCCTCATGTCCCACGCCTTCAACGACTGGAACGTGATGCCGGAACACAGCGTGAAGGTCTATGAGTACCTGAAGGCGGCCGGGGTTCCCAGCCAGGCCTATTTCCACCAGGGGGGGCACGGAGGGCCGCCGCCCCTCGAGCTCATGAACCGATGGTTCACCCGATACCTCTACGACGTGGAGAACGGGGTGGAGAACGATCCCAAAGCGTGGATCGTTCGGGAGACCTCGGAACGTTCGGACCCTACACCCTATCCGGACTATCCCAACCCATCTGCCGAGAAGGTCACCCTCAACCCGGTGGCTGGCGGTGTCGAGATGGGGGGGCTGAGGTTGGGAGCCCCGGGAGGGCAGGGCACCGAACTCCTGGTGGACAACTTCTCCTTCAGCGGTGCAGCCCTCGCCCGGGCGGAGTGGACGAACCACCGGTTGCTCTACGCCACCCCGGAACTTCAAGCTGACGTTCACATTTCGGGGACACCGACCGTGACCATCCGATTGGCTTCCTCCGCACCGTCGGCGAACCTCTCCGTGTGGCTGGTATCCCTTCCCTGGACGGAAGGGCGGACGCCCCAGGGGGGCCTGATCACAAGGGGGTGGGCTGACCCCCAAAATCACGCATCCCTCACCGAGAGCGAGGCATTGGAGCTTGATCGGTTCTATGATCTGACCTTCGAGCTGCAACCCGACGATCAGATCGTCTCAGAAGGGCAGAGGATCGGGCTGATGATCTTTTCCAGCGACCGGGAATTCACCCTTTGGCCTCCTCCGGGAACGGAGTTGACGGTTGATCTGGATGCCACCTATCTCGATCTCCCCGTGGTGGGTGGAACGGCTGCCCTCAGTGCGGCATTTGGTGGAGGGACCCGCTGATGGGTGAAGCCCGGTTTTTGCCCCTGACGTCTTTCAGGGAATACCCCCAAAAGGAGATGGCTTCCCGAGCTCGGGCCTTCCTCGAAGAGATGGGCCGCAGACGGACGGTTCGGGAGTTCTCCGATCGTCCGGTCCCAAGGGAGATTATCGAGGACTGCCTTCTTACGGCCGGGACTGCTCCAAACGGGGCTAATATGCAGCCCTGGCACTTCGTGGTCGTATCGGATCCATCTGTGAAGAGGGAGATCCGGATCGCCGCAGAAAAGGAAGAGGAGGAGTTCTATTCCGGAAGGGCTCCCCAGGAGTGGCTCGATGCCCTGGCGCACCTGGGAACGGATGCCGAAAAACCATTCCTGGAAACGGCCCCTCACCTCATCGCCATCTTCGCGAAGCGGTATGGAGTCCTTCCGAATGGCCAGCAGGTCAAGCACTACTACACAACCGAATCGGTGGGGATCGCCACGGGGATGCTTATCACTGCAGTCCACAACGCTGGGTTGGTTTCTCTGACACACACTCCGAGCCCCATGAACTTTCTGAACGGCCTTTTGGGCCGGCCCGAAAACGAACGGCCCTTCCTCCTGTTGGTCGTCGGCTATCCAGCGGAGGATGCGAGAGTTCCTGAAATCACGAAGAAACCACTTGAGGAGATAGCAACGTTCCTCTGAGGAGGTCACGGTGAGACCCATTATGTTGGTGGCGGCGTTCGTCGCGTTTTCCCACTCGGCGTTGGTTGCCCAGGTGGGAGCAGATCATGCCGATCCCGGCGACGTCCAAACTCTGGATGACATCATCAGAGCATACTACGAGGTAGTGTCCGGTCCTGCCGGTGAGGTGCCGGATCGGGAAAGGGACCAGACTCTTCATCTCCCGACTGCGGTGGTTGGGGTCCCGGGGGTGGACGGCGAGGGTCACCCCGTCTTGAACACCATGACCCTGGATGACTACCACGACCGGTTCGGAGGACCTCGTACCGAAGGTTTTTACGAAGCCGAGATCCATCGGATTGTGCATCGGTTCGGCAACATCGCCCATGTGATGAGCACGTATTCATCGGCGACCACCCCTGGTGGGGAGGCATTCGATCGAGGGATCAACAGCATCCAGCTGACCTGGGACGGGGACCGGTGGTGGATCGTGAGTTGGATTTTCGATTCGGAACGCCCGGACAACCCCATTCCTTCGGAGTTTCTCTCCGGGGGCGGAAGCTGATGGCAGAACCCCTGAAAAACCACTTCGGACCGGGTGTGCCCAGCCGGATTGGGGACATGATCGAGAAGGTCCACCCGGCCTTCGATCGGGAGGCGTTCCTCTCCAGGACGTTGGTGGGTTTCGACAATCTGGAGATTATGGATCGAGCCCGGCGCATCTCGGCAGTGCTGGCCGAGACACTCCCTCACGACCGGGCTATTGCAATCGAGATCCTCCTGGCCTCCCTGAAAGGCGACGAGGAGGGCTCCCTCTTAACGGGTATGGGGGCTTTTCTGTATCTCCCCTACGTTTTCTTCGTGGCCGAGCAGGGTCTCGATTGTTTTGAACTTTCGATGCTCGCCCAGTATGAGTTGACCAAGGTATTCACTGCCGAGTTCAGTATTCGGGCCTTTCTGGATGCCAGACCCGAGGACACCCTGGACCGGCTTCGGCTCTGGGCCCGGGACTCGGACAAGCACGTTCGACGCCTCGTTTCCGAAGGGACCCGTCCCAGGCTCCCCTGGGCGCCCCGCCTGAAGAGATTCCAGAAAGATCCGTCCCCCGTTCTCAAACTCCTGGAGCTTCTGAAGGACGATCCCGAGGAATACGTCAGACGGTCGGTGGCAAACAACCTCAACGATATTTCGAAAGACCACCCGGAGCTTGTAGTGAGTGTTGCCCGCCGCTGGTGGGAGGGCCCGGGTGGGGATCGGAAACGACTGGTTCGCCATGCCCTCCGGACCCTGGTCAAAGCCGGGGACCCGGGGGCCCTGGGCGTCCTCGGCTTTGGGGCGGACTCCCCTGCCAGGGTGGGAGAAGTTCGCTGTGAGCCGGAGGACCTGCCCATTGGGGGCAAGGTGCGGGTAGAGGTGGAGATCTCCAACCCCTCAAAGGGCGAAACGGGGGCTCTGGTCGATCTGAGGGTCCATTTCGTAAAGGCCAACGGTGCCACAAGCCCAAAGGTTTTCAAAGGTGCAGAGAAGACCCTCGGGCCAGGAGGAAAATCTACGGTCCGAAAAACCATCTCCGTTGCCCAGCACTCGACCCGAACCCACTATCCTGGCACTCATCGGGTTGAGGTCATGCTGAATGGTGTGACCTACCCAGGTGCCGAATTCCAGCTCCACTGACCCAGAATAGGAGGCCCGCCCATGCTGAAGTCCCCTGAACGGTGGCCGGTGGTCACGATCCTCGTCTTGGTGGCCCTGGCCGGTTTCGGCTGCGCTGATGCCGAAGGAGATGGAGGAATCGGGGAGGGTTCTTCTCCTGCCTCCCTGGGCTCCGAAGACCCCTTGGGGGAGTCCCAAGCCATCTCCCTTTTCGGTGAGCCCCTGTACGCCATGCAGGATACGACCGGGGCCATCGAATCGGCCGACCGGGCCCTTTCCCAGGCGCCAGAAGATCTGGAGTTGATGATCGCTGCCGGGAGGGTAAGGCGAAACTTCTGGCAGTATCGAGAGGCTATGGAGCTCTATAGCCGGGCCATCGAGTTGGCGCCGGGTGATTGGCGCCCATACCGTTTCCGGGGGCATCGGCATATCTCCCTCCGGGAGTTCGACCAGGCCACCTCCGACCTGGAGATGGCTCGCCAGCTCGCCCCTTTCAACTGGGACGTCTCCTACCACCTGGGGCTGGCTTACTTTCTTTCTGGACGGTTTGCCGAAGCGGCTGACGAGTACGGGAGATGTCTCTCCCTCGCCTCGGACACTGAGGCTCGCCTCGCCCAAGCAGATGGCTTTCGGAGCTGTTCCCAGAATGAGGCTGACCCGGAATCCTGGGTAGCAATGATCGAATGGGCCGTCAGGGCATCCCTCCGGGCCGGGATGGGGGAAATGACCGCCGGGCTTCTCGAAGGAGTCCCCTCCGATCTGGTGATCGGAGAAAACCTGGCCTACTACCATGATCTTCTCTTTTACAAAGGTGAGAAGACCTCGGACGAACTCCTCAATCCCGGCCCCGATGGCCCCTACCGCCGGGAGACAGTGGGATATGGAGTTGCGAACTGGATGATCGCCCAGGGAGATACGGCCCAGGCCGTCCTCCTTCTCGAGGAGCTGGTGGAGGATCCCTGGTGGCCGGGTTTCGGTAGGATCTCGGCCGAGGTCGAACTCTTCCGCCTCACTCGTTGAAATGGCCTCCTACCCGGTTGGTGCGAAGAAGTCGAGAAGGTTCAGGGGCGGGTGGGCTCCCATCACACCCCTTCCGGCCGTCCTCCTCCTCCTCCTCCTCCTCCTCCTCAGCCTCCTCCTTCCTGGTGGCTCTGTTAGAGCCCAGGAACAGAGGACCGTGGGTTTCCATATAGGACAGCTCCAATCCCAACAGAAGTGGGAGTACCTCCTGGAGACCGCTACGTCCAACGGACTGTCATTCGGAGTGAATGTGGATGTCCCAACGCCAGCCGAGTTCCTCTCCATACGAGTTGGGTTGGGATATGCCCAGCGGGGAAGTCAGGTCTGGGACCCATCGGAGGATCCCGAGAAAGAAGAGATAGCCCAGGTCCGAAGCCACTACCTGAGTTCCACTTTCGAGGGGAAGCTTCGGGCCCGGTTTGGGCCGACGGCGGGCTACGTCTTCCTCGGCCCGGCAATCGATCTTCTCCTGGAAACCCAATGTTCCGAGGATCTATGCGCGGTCCTTGTCGACGAAAGGCCGGCGGTCTTGAGCGCTGTGGCGGGATTGGGAGTGTCGGTCTATTACCAGAATAGGTTCCGAGGCGACTTCGAGGTTCGGTGGACGGAAAGTCTCTCCGATGCTTACAGGGGGCTTTCTTCGGGAGTGGGATACCGGAGTGTGGAGTTCCTGTTTCGGGCCTCGTTTCCCTTCTGAGTTTCAGTCGGGTACCGCCGATTCCTCGAATGTGGTTGAAAACCCAATATCCTGGGGGCTTTCTCTTAGGCGTCAATTAAGAAATATGTCTTTTCATTCTTTTGGAGTGGGGGGTTAGTTATTAGATATTCCGGAGCGTCTTTTTTTGGATATGTCCAATAGAACCGGGAGGCTCTGCAGGTCGATTCAGTCAATACTCGGGTTGGAATATTCCGGGCCGGAGATCGACAGAGCCACCCATGCTCGAGGCCGGATATTCCGAGGAGGAACCCGGGGGAAAGCCAGACCGTCATCACCGGGGTTCCTTACCACTGGCCCTTCTCCGACAACACGTAACACGCAACCCATTTTTGGGACCCGGAGAACCACGCTTCCGGGGGATCACGTTTTTTTTCACCCTTGTGGTTCGGGGGGAAAAAAATTAGGTAGTAAGGGTGGTTTCGGCGCAAACCCCTCACTTGGACTTTTCCTTCAAGGCTGGATTTCAGTTTGTACCCGGGGGGCTTGTGTGGTGAGAAGAAACCCGCTACCGATATGCTAATAGGCGCACATCTTAGGTTTCAGATAGCGAGCCTGCTTGGGATAAACCTGCTCCCTTCGGATGCCCGCGATCTTAGATTGAAAAGTTGAAGTCCAGTACACCAACCCTTCAGGAGGCCCAGATGAACAAGACAGAAATGGCAGAGAAGTTGGCGAAGAGGTGTGACCTGTCCAAGGCGAAGGCTGTCGAGATCGTGAACTCGATTTTCGAGACGGATTCGGGCAAGGGCATCATCGCCGTTGAGCTCGACGCTGGACGTAAGGTTGGGATCACCGGTTTCGGCACGTTCTCTACCAAGCATCGTGGCGCCCGGACAGGCCGCAACCCGGCCACCGGTCAGGAAATCACGCTGGCCGCCAAGACCTACCCGGTGTTTAAGGCAGGTAAGGGCCTGAAGGACCGCGTCGCCAAGTAACGGGGACAAGTACCTGGGGCTTTCTTCCCCCGAGGTCAAACTGGCCTCGGGGGAAGGATGCCCGCTCTAAGAAACCCTGCAAAAGTCTAGGCTTGACAGGGGTATGTCGCTTTGCGAGCGTTCAAGGGAACCGGGGGAAGACTCCGCTTGGATTCTCGAATGCGAAGGCGAAGGTCTTCACAGAGGAGACCCTCGCCTCTTTTCTTGTGACTAGTTAGTCACAAACCCGGCGCGGGGTTTGCCGCGCGAAGAAATGGTAGTCGGTAGGGTACGGATCATCCGCTTGCCGACCATCGAACATTCAAGGGAGTGCGTTGATGCGTACGAAGGGAACGGTTAAGTGGTTCAATGACCAAAAGGGCTTTGGGTTCCTGACGCCAGAGGACGGAAGCCGGGATTGTTTCGTTCATCATTCTGCCATCCAGGCGGAGGGTTTCAAGACCCTCCAAGAGGGCGCTGAGGTTGAGTTCGACATCGTCGAGGGCGCCAAAGGCCCAGCGGCGGAGAACGTGGTTCAACTCTCGTAACAAGAGGGAGTTGTGTGGGTATGATAGCGGGCCACACCGCACTGTCGGTGTGGCCCGTTTCCGTCTTTCCGGTGTTGGTTTTTTTTATCCAACTGATTAAGGAGCCGCCCAGGTGGGATTGGTGAGTCAGAGTCGGGGTGAGGAGATCGCGAACACGGTCAGCCACGGGGTCGGCTTCCTGGCGGCGCTGGCTGCAATCCCCCTTCTGGTTTTGAGTGGGCTTCAAAAGGGTGGCCCCGGAGCAGTGGTGGGAGGTGCAATTTTCGGCACGACCATGGCCCTCCTCTACCTGACTTCCACACTCTATCATGCAGTCCCGCCCGGACCCACCAAACAGCTTCTCCGTCGCCTCGACCACAGTGCCATATTCCTCCTGATCGCGGGGACATATACGCCCTTCACCCTGGGCGTCTTGGGGGGCGGTTGGGGATGGTCCCTTTTTGGTGTTGTATGGGGGATCGCTGTCTTGGGAATCTTCTTGAAACTTGTCTACGGGCCTCGCTTCCCGAAGGTCTCCACGATCATGTATCTGGCTATGGGGTGGCTAATTCTCATAGCGGCTCGGCCCCTTTGGTTGAGCCTCCCGGGGTGGGGGATGTTCCTCCTGATTCTAGGGGGGCTGGCATATACTCTGGGCCTGGTGTTCTACCTAAATCCGAAGATTCGGTTCGGCCACTTCGTTTGGCACCTTTTTGTAATGGCTGGAACCACTTTTCATTTCTTCTCTGTCCTGCTCTACGCAGCCTGACATTCGCGCCAGCGGCCTCGCCGCTTGGCTCAGAAATATACCCTTTGGGGAAGATCTCCCTTTGGTCTTCCCTGTCCTTCAGGTCCGTAGGTACTTCCAGTGAGGAGAGTCCTTCCGATGGTGCCAAAGAAGCCCTTCAAAATCGCAGCGGTTCAGGCAGCCCCTGTGTTCCTCGACCTTGGAGCTTCGGTGGAGAAGGCGTGTGAGCTGATTCGGGAGGCCGGGGGGCAGGGGGCCGACCTGGTGGTTTTCCCCGAGGCATTCCTGCCGGGATATCCGGTTTGGGTATGGTTCATTCCGGCGGGGCACACCCACCCGCTCCGGTCTCTTTACGCGACTCTTCATGCCAACTCCATTTCCATCCCCGGGGAGGAAACCCGACGACTGGCTGATGTGGCAAAAAAGGAGGGCGTCACGGTGGCTATCGGTGTCAATGAAAGGAACACCGAAGCTAGTGACTCGTCCCTTTATAACACTCTCCTTTATATCGGTGCGGATGGATCCATCCTTGGTCGCCACCGAAAGCTGATTCCCACCGCCGGGGAAAGGTTGGTCTGGGCCCAGGGTGACGGAAGCGATCTGGAGGTCTATCCCCTGCCATTTGGGAAGTTGGGGGGGTTGATCTGTTGGGAGAACTATATGCCGCTGGCCCGATATGCTCTATCAGCCTGGGGCGAGCAAATCCATGTTGCGCCGACCTGGGATCGGGGAGAACCCTGGCTTTCTACCATGCGGCACACGGCGAAAGAGAGCCGCACGTTTGTGATATCGGCATGCCAAGCGTTTCATAAGGACGATATACCCAATGATCTGGCCTTTAAATCGGAGTATCTTGAATCTGTTGGTGGGTGGATCAACCCCGGTGACACGGTCATCGTAAACCCCGATGGGAAGGTGATCGCCGGGCCGGCTTCAGAGGAGGAAGTCATCCTTTACGCCGACGTGGCGCCCGAGGATTTGGTGGGGCCCCGTTGGCAGCTAGATGTTGCGGGGCACTATGGCCGCCCTGATATCTTCGAGTTGGTGGTACATAAGAAGGCGTCGCCCTTCCTCCGGGTGGTGGAGGATGGCGGAGAGGGCTCGATGGAAGAGGAGGGGGGCGGACCGTGACTGGAGGGCCGGGAGGTCAGGAGAGCAGGTAGTCGATTACGTCCCTCGCAGAGTAGGATTCCCGATCCTGGAGGAAATCCCTCAACACCTTGAGGTCATCTCCGCTGGTCAGGAGAGGTGCTTCTTCGAGGCCCCCTCCACGGGCTTGGGCATGCCCAACATTCGCCAGCAGTGCGTTGCACAGGCACCTACGACCCTTGGTTTCCTCTTTGGACCCACCCTTTGCCAGGAAGGTCCGGACGGGCTCCGCTGGACACCGATAGCCGAGCCTCCCATTGACCATTCGGAACGGGACCCTCAAGTAGCCCAGATCACAAACCCTCGTCCGGTCCTCATAAGTATCTGAACAGGAGAGCGTGGTCTGAACGCCCACGGTCTTGAAGGGGAATCCCGTGGGGGAAGCCTTTTCTTCCGTCCGAACCTCTACATCACCGGTCCGGCAAAGATCCAGCACCGAGCGTTTCAGTCCCTCCAGGAGGCCGGATTCCCGACAATAGGCGAAGAGGGTCCCTACCTGGATCCCAACACCGCCCTTTTCCCGGGCCTCGTCGATGGTGCCCGGGTGTCCTGCTCCTCCGGCGACCCAGAAGGGGAGGCCCAGCCTGGCGAGCTTGCCCAGGTCGACTTTGTCACGCTCCCCATAAACCGGCTCACCTTTTTCATCCAGGTGCATCTCCCCCCGAGGAGGCGCGTTGTGACCACCTGCGGTTGGGCCCTCGACCACGAATCCGTCCACCCTTCCATTGGCTTTTCTTGCCAACATGGTGGCCAGGGAGTTGGAGGAGACGATGGGGAGGAACTTCGGGCGCTTTAGCCGAGGGAGGATACCCTCGAAGAACTGACGCGGATCAAAGTGGAGCCGTTCCTCAGGCTCCTCCTCACCTCCGTGAATTTCGAAACGGAGGGAGGAAGGTTCGTGAATGGAAAGGGCGTCCAGCGCTCCAGGGATCTCTCTTGGTATCCCCGCCCCCATGAGGACGTAGTCCACCCCGGCCAGCATCGCTCCATACAGGGAGGGGAGGGTGGGCATCTGAACCTTGGAAAGGAAGTTGATCCCTACGGAACCCTCGTGGCCTTCCTTCGCCAACCAGACCTCGACGAAATTGGCGAGGACGGTCACTTGGTCTTTAAATGAACCCACAACCTGACGGTACATTGGGGCGATGGCGTAGGGCTCTCCCTCGGACAGCCCTTCGGGTTTGAAGTACCGCTGGAGGGTTTCCGCAACCACTGCGGGAGAGGGGAAGGCTTCCATGGCCCGACGGACATGGTTTCCGATATCCCCGTCTTGAAGCCGCCGGATCAGGAGGCTGTCCAGGGCAGTCCCGGATACCACTCCCAACTGGCCTTGCTGGGAGACAGCACGAGCCAGGGGCCAACTTGAAACCCCGATTCCCATGCCACCTTGAATAATTACCGGTAGGCTGTCTGAATCCATGCTCTACTAAATCCTTCAGGGGAGAACATATAAACCAATTTAGAGGAGAGTTCCCTCCAGGGAAATGACCGTAGTCTTCCTCAGCTGGGAGACTACCCTCGTTGTGGGCTCGTGAAAACGTGGATCGTAAGACAAGATGGGCCTCTCCCTCGCCTCTGGCCTCCTTGCCTAGTATTCTTCGCCGTTATGAATAAGAGACCGCTTCCTGCCCTTTACGGCCGAGTTCTCTGGACCATGGGTTTCCTCCTCCTCCTCGGGCCATCCCCCATCTCAGCCCAAATGGGGATTCTCCTCGTCCGAACCACGGGGCCGTCCGGTCCTGTTTCCGGAGCACGAGTCGAGGTCATCTTCCAGGAGGAGGTCTTTCAGTGGGGTGATACCGATCAGACTGGGGTAGCCAGAATCGGCGGAATTCCCGGGGGGACGTTCCAGGTGAAGGTCCAGGCCCTGGGCTTCCACGACAAGGTGGTGGAGGACGTTCGAGTGACCCTGGGACAGTCCCAGGCCCTGGATGTCACCCTGGAAGTGGCGCCCATCGAGTTGGAGGGCCTGACCATCCGAACGGAGCGGGTCCAGATCGAAAGGGAAAACACAGAGTTCACGACCACCGTCGAAGAAGCTGCCATCAGGCTCCTTCCCATGACCTACGACGCCAAGGACCTCGTGGCCCTTACGCCGGGTGCCCGACCGGGCCACATCTGGGGCGGGGCGAATATCCAGGCCAACAGTTACCGAATCGACGGATTGTCCGCCAACCATCCGGGCATGGGTGGGGACATTCTGCAACCGAGCATCTACTGGATCGACCGGGTCGAGGTCAGGGGGTTAGGGGCAGGAGCCGAGTACGGAGGCTTCCAGGGAGGCCTGGTGGATGTCATCACGAAGTCCGGAGGGAACGACTTCCAGGCGAGCATCCGGACCACCGGGGAAAGCGCGGCCCTCACCGGTTCGAATCTCGTCAGCACTGAAATTGGAACGGAGATGGCGGGCAGGCTTGATGTGGAGGGCGAGGCCCGGGGCCCCATTATCCAAAACCAACTCTACTATTTCGTTTCAGGGAAGTATGTGAATCAGGATCGCCAGGCCCTGAACCATCTGCGCTGGGTGGACGGGAAATATGCTCCCTTCCAGGAGGAGAGTACCGAGCAGAAGGTCTTCGGGAAGCTGACCTGGAACCCAAAGCCGACCCACACGATGGAGGTGTCCGGAGGCTACACGAACGTGCTGGCCGATAACTACGAATTGACAGGACTCGAGGGGCCGGATGCTACTCACCGGTACGAATCTCCCACCTGGTTCCTGAATGGGTCCGTTCAGCAGATTTTTGGGAGCTGGGGCGTTTTGGAAGGCCGCCTCAACCATTTCTCCAGGGACGAAACGTACAATCCCTACAATGGAGAGGACCTGCCAGGGCTTTCGACCTTTGCCCTTACTCCTCCTTACTCGGCTTTCCGGAACGCACCGGTTTCCCTTCGGAGCGCCCCATCCAGCACGTCGGGGACAGCCCTGGGAACCTTCAGGCTCATGACGGGATCCTGGGAGCACACCCTAAAGGTGGGAGGCGAGCTCACTCGGGGATGGTTCGTCGATACGCGGAGCCGGAATGGTGGGATGACCTGGCAGCCGGTGAACGCTGCTCGGTTCGATCCTGAAAGCCCGTCCACATGGCCCCAACTTGGATCGAACTGGATCCCCAGCATGTGGGGGGGCGAGGTGAACCTGGACTCCGACGTTATGAACGGCGCTTTGTTCGCTCAGAGCTCCATTTCAATAGGCTCCCGCGTGATCCTCTCCCCTGGGGTCCGGTGGAGCCGTTGGAAAGGCTGGATCACTCCTAGCGATTGGGAGCGATTCTTGGCCGTGGAGGATCAGGGTTGGGACCCCCGAATGGGGATTTCCGTCGCCCTTGTCGGTGATGGCTCTCTTGTCGCCAAGGGCCACGTGGGACGCTACCACCAGAACATGATCTCCCAGATGTTCGATCGGGTTCAGGGGGCTGACGTCTTCACCAACCAGGAATATTGGTATTACACAGGGGAAACCTTCACCGATCCCGGAACCTCCTTTACCGAAGAGGAGAGGGATCAGATGGCCCAACAGGGCCTTTTCCGGAAGGAAGGAGAGGTGATCCTCAACGAGACCGGGCCGGTTCTGAACTACCAGCAGCCTTATGTGGACCAGTGGCTGGTTGCCCTGGAAAAACAGTTCAGCAACTGGGGTAAGGTGGAGGCCATCTACACAAGAAGAGCCAACAAGAACATGGTTTCCCTGGTGGATCGAAACCGGGCCACCAACTACACCAAGTTCGAGCGAGTCAGGGTTTTCGACTCCTCCGGATCCGTCGTTCCTTTCTCAGGCGGAAGCGTATTCTTCCAGGAGCTTCACCTTCCCAACTACCTCCTTGCTGAACGCCTGATCTGTTTACAGGCCACCGATTGCCCGGACGCCCTACCCATCCCGGGGCTCACCTACGCCGATCTGCCCAGCCTCACATGGGACCCGGACTATGTGCTCACCACAGCTCCGGATGCCCAGAGGGATTTCGAACAGTTCCAGCTGAACCTGGAGTTGGCCCGGCCCGAGTGGGGTGGCTCCCTTTCCTTCGTCAGGACCGACCTGAAGGGGAATCTGAATAATGTGAGTGGCTATACCGATCCCGAGGGGTACGGGGCTGGCCAGTACGTTCGGGTAAATGAGGGAGTGAACAGCTACGGAACCCTGGAGAACTTTTCCGACCAGGAGTGGAAGGTCTCGTTCTGGGGGATTCTCCCGTACCAGCTTCGAGGCGGTATCTTCTGGACCTTCCTATCCGGGGACCATTATTCACCCCAGTTCCGGTTGTACGGACTCGGAGCCTTTCACTATAAGGTGAATACGGGCGTGATGACCCCTACGGGGATCCCGACAAAACCCGGACAGGAAGTCGACTACGCGTTGATGTGGCCTTTGGAGGGGCACAACATCTATGTGGGCCCTCGCGGCAAGCCAACTCTGGATGGCCGGAATAATCTGGACGTCAGGCTGGAGAGGTTGTTCCGATTCCAGGAGTATGATATGTCCGTCTCACTGGCCTGGTTTAACGTTTTTCAGTCCGACGGCGTGGTCTCTCTGAATACCATGGTCAACAACGGACCTGATTATGGCTTCAATCAGAGCGAGTCTATGTTCGGGGGGGGGATCGCCCCGAACCAGTATTACCAGGCCCCTCAGGAGCGGGTTGCTCCGACGGCACTCCGTTTCGGGATAGCCGTCTTTTTCTGAGAAGGAGAAGCGCCATGACTCGTAGAATGAACTATTCCCTGGCACTCCTGATGGGTGCGCTGGCCTTTGTCCTTTTTTCGGGATTCGGACCCATGACAGAACAGGAAACTGACCAGGACCCCTCCAGGCTAGCAGTACTCTGGACCAGCGGTGATCCCGAGGTGGCCACCAAGGTGGCCTTCATGTATACCCTGAATGCAAAAAGACAGGGTTGGTTCGATGAGGTTACCCTCATCATCTGGGGTCCGTCGGCGAAGCTCCTTTCCGAGAACCAGGAGCTTCAAGAGGCTGTGACCGAGATGGCTGGAGCCGGGGTTCAGGTGGTGGCATGCCAAGCCTGTGCTGACAGCTATGGTGTTTCGGAGATACTGGATGGGATGGGAATCGACGTGAAGTACATGGGTCAACCTCTAACCGAGATGCTAAAAGGGGACTGGGAAGTCATCACCTTTTGATCCGGGTTTCCCGGGGTTGGGATCCCCCGCTGGTTGCCCTCATCCATCCTCCCCGGCAGTTTGGAGCGACTGTTTGCCCTGGGCACAGAGGTCCGGGGCAGATTTGGTGGCCATTCAATCGATACGGCGACTCTACTAGGAGCCACGCGTGCAACTTCATACCAAGATCCTAATCGGCCTCGTTTTAGGGGCCATCGTCGGCGCCATCGCCGAACAGTTCGGAGTCGGAGGGTGGGTCGTGGCGTTCGAGCCATTCGGCCAGGCTTTCATCCGTCTCCTGATCATGATCGTGATTCCCCTTGTCATGGCCTCCCTGATCATCGGAACGGCGAGTCTGGGGGATCTGAAGAAGCTGGGACGAATCGGCGTGAAGACGCTGGGCTACTATCTGGTGGCGACTGCTCTTGCAGTTGCTATGGGATTGGTGATTGCCGGGGCTCTCAAGCCTGGGTCAGGCTTGGATGAAGACGTCAAAGCCCAGCTGTTGAATGACTATGCCGGCACAAACATGGAACGCTTGAATTCCATGGAAGAACCGCCGGGCCTCCAGGAAATTCTTTTCAACATCATCCCCAGGAACCCCATAGCGTCCATGGCGAACATGGACATGCTTCAGATCATCTTCTTTTCACTGTTCTTTGGGATAGCCCTGACCGTCTTGAGCGAGGAGAAAAGAAAACCGCTCATTGCCGTGTTGGAATCGGTGAACGATGCCATGGTGGTGATCGTGGAGATGATCATGAAGATCGCTCCATACGGGGTCTTCATCCTCATCGCGTCCGTGGCAGGGAGGTTCGGGTACCAGGTTATTCTCTCCCTTCTTCAGTACGTTTTGGTGGGCGTGGGAACGATGGTCCTGTTCACCTTCACCTTCTATCCTTTCACCCTCAAGGTTCTCTCGGGGATGAGTCCGGTGTTCTTCTTCAAGAGGTTCTATGAGGTGATGGTATTCGCCTTTTCGACTTCCTCCAGCAACGCCGCCCTCCCAATCAACCTGAAGGTCACCCAAGACGATCTGGGTGTGTCCCGGGACGTGGCCTCATTCGTTCTGCCTCTGGGCGCCACGGTGAATATGAATGGGACCGGGATTTATCACGGTGTCAGCACCATCTTCATCGCCCAGGTTTACGGGATCACACTAACACCAGGTCAACTGGTGATTGTGGTCATCACGGCCACGCTCGCTTCCATTGGTGCCGCAGGGGTGCCCGGGATCGGGTTCATCACCCTGGCCATCGTCCTCGAGGCCCTGGGGATTCCCCTGGAAGGCCTGGCCCTCGTTCTGGGCGTTGAGCGGATTCTGGACATGACAAGAACCGCAGTGAATGTCACTGGGGACTCGGCAGCCTCGGTTTGGGTGGCAAAGACCGAAGGTGAACTCAACATTCCCGCCAAAGACACCTGGTAGTGGGAGAAACGAGCAGCTTTCGATGAAGCGAATCACCACTTGGGTCATAGGCGGACTAGCTCTGGTCCTTCTCCTGATCCTTCGGAACAACACCGACATTATCAGTCCGGCCACGGGCTTCGATGACTTCGGCTTCTGGTCCATCGTGCCGGCCGCCCTCACCCTGATTCTTTGTTTCTGGACGAAGGAGGTCATCTCGGCCCTCTTCATCGGGATCGCCGCGGGGGGAATCGTCAGTGGGAAGTTCAACATCATTGCCGAGTTTCTACTGCCGGCCGTGGGTACCGAATCGTATGCCCAGATCCTCCTGGTCTATCTCTGGTGCCTGGGAGGTCTGATCGGTATCTGGACCCGTACCGGTGGGGCTCGGTACTTCGCCAACTGGGCCGGGGAGAGGATGGTCCGGGGACGAAGAAGCGCCAAGCTCTTTGGTTGCCTCATCGGCACGGTTTTTCACCAGGGTGGCACCATCAGCACGATTCTGGCCGGGAGCACCGTGAAGCCCGTCTCCGACGAGGCGGGGGTGTCCCATGAGGAGCTGTCCTACATCATCGACAGCACAGCTTCTCCCATCGCCACGGTACTGCCTTTCAACGTTTGGCCTGCTTATGTGGGCGGACTGGTGGTCGGTACGATCCCCCTGTTTGCCACGATCGGCGACGCCACCTCGTTTTTCTACAAGGCCATCTTTTTCAACTTTTACGGGATTCTGGCCGTCGTCTTCACCTACACCTTCGCCCTTGAAGTGAATCCTTTCGTCTTTGGAAAGATGAAACGGGCCATCGAGCGCGTGAAGACCACCGGGGAGTTGGACGCCCCGGGTGTCCAGACTATGTCCAGCAAAGAGCTGGAGCAGCTGAAGGTTCCAGAAGGGTATGTGACCACGAATTGGGATTTTTCGGTCCCGATTCTCATACTCATCGGAATCGCCGTTGGTGGGCTCCTCGTCAACTATCAGGCGACGGGGACGGTGAGTGTTCCCATCAACGAAGCCTTCGTTATCTCGGTTCTCTCCGCCATGATCCTGGCACTGATCAAGGGAATGAGGTTGGCCGAGGTCATCGAGGGGTTTGTGGACGGAGTGAAGGGGGTATCCCTGGGGGCTATCATTTTGGCCCTGGCCGTAACCCTTGGGACGGTTTCCGGGTCTTTGGGGACCGCAGGGTTTCTGGTACGGACCACCAGCGAGATCATTCAACCGGCGCTTTTGCCGGCCATATTAATGGTCATTTGTATGCTTGTGGCCTTCTCGGTGGGATCATCCTGGGGCACCTACGCCGTGGTGTTCCCTATCGCCATGCCGCTGGCTTATGCGGTCAATCCGGATCCCTTCTACATCACGTTGTGTTTTGGAGCGGTCCTGGGTGGGGCGGTGTACGGGGATCAATGCTCTCCAATCAGTGATACCACGATCCTCTCCAGCTTGGCCACGGGTTCAAACCATATGGACCACGTGACTACCCAGATGCCCATCGCCACAATTGCGGCGGGCATCGGGGCGGTGCTCTACACGATCATCGCTATGGTGGCCTTCGGATGGTGATGGTCTGAGGGTCGCCTTCTGCCGCTGGTTTTCTATGGTCGGCCCAGGACTTGACGGTCCTGGGCCGATTCCTTTCCAGGGAGATTCGCCGGATTGCTTGCGCGATCCTTCCATCTACCCTTCCATTGCCCAGACCGGTACCCCATTCGTCGACTGACCCAGGGAGGGTCCCATGCGGTGTTACGCCTCCGTAATCCTTCGAAAAACCATGTTTCCCCTCTCCTTTGGCCTCTTCCTGACCCTAGCTCTTACCCCCTCGTTGAAGGGCCAGGACCCGATGACTCCGGAGGCTTTTTTCGGATATCCGGTGGGGGCCGATTTTCATCTGACCACGTATGAGAAGGCTATGGAGTGGTTCGACCATCTCGCCCAACATTCGGCGGGTCGGATGGAAGTCATGGATATGGGGGAGACGGGGATGGGAAGGGACCATCGGTACGCCGTGATTTCCTCCCCCGAAAACATGGATCGGGTGGCTGAATACCGGGAAACGGCCCGTAGGTTGAGCCTGGGGCGGGGGCTGAGGCCCGAAGAAGCGGGGGCTATGGCGAGGGGAGGGAAGGCCATCGCCTGGATCGACGTGGGCCTCCACTCCACCGAGGCCGCCCCTAGTGAGCATGTTCTTCAGCTGGCCTACAACCTGGTGACTTCCGACGAGGCCAAGGTCCAGAGGATTCGAGACGAGGTCATCACACTTTTGATTTTCCCGAATCCTGATGGGATGACCATGGTGGCCGATTGGTACATGGATCATGTGGGAACCGAGTTTGAAGAGAGCAGGATGCCGTGGCTCTACAACCGCTATATCGGACACGACAACAACCGGGATTCCTACAACGTCACCCAGGAAGAGGTCAGAAACGTCAGCCGCCTCCAGAACCAGGAATGGTTCCCCAACGTGGTCTACAACCACCACCAGACCGCCCCATTCCCCACTCGAATCTGGATTCCTCCGTACGGGGAGCCAGTGAACCCCAACAAGCCCGGAGAGGTGATTCGCTGGGAGAACCTGATCGGTGCGGCCATGGGTCAGGCCTTCGACGCTGAAGGAAAACCCGGTGCGGTTTCCCGGATCAGCTTCGACGCCTGGTACCCCGGCTTCATGACTCAGGTAGTCACCCATCACAACATCCCGTCCATTCTCACCGAAACAGCTCTCTACAACCTGGCCACACCCCATGAGTATTCGAAGGAGGATATCCCCGCTGCTTGGAGGGATTTCCAGAAATCTGGATTTTATACCACGCCCTGGGAGGGGGGATGGTGGCGGATTGGGGATGCTGTGGAGTACTGCCTGACAGCCTCCATGGCCGTTCTGGATGTGACGGCCAAATACCGGGAGGAAATGCTCCTCTCCAAGTACCGTCTGGCCCAGGCGAATATCCAGCGGTTCCAGGGGGAGGCCCCATACGGTTGGGCCTTTCCTCCAGGTCAGAAGGATTCATTCGCCCTTTCCGAAATGTTGGACAAGTTCGAGCTCCTGGGCGTAGAGGTATACCGAGCCACCCAGCCCTTCCGGGCCGGGGGTGAGACCCTTCCGGAGGGGACCCTGGTGGTGCCCACCAGCCAGCCGTTCGGGGGATTCGTGAAGACGCTCCTGGAAAGGCAGGCCTACCCCGACCTTCGGACCAAAACCCATTTGTGGCAGGCGATTCCCAGACGGGTAGAAGTGGAGAGCGGACCCCTTCGGCCCTACGATGTGGCCGGCTGGACCCTCCCTCTACAGATGGGGCTGGATGCGATTGAGCTCGATGGCCCGGCATCTGAGCTGGATCTTCAGGTGGCTGGCACTTTCGTTCCCTACCGGGCGGACGGTGAGTCAACCTGGCTCTTGGACCGATCCGATGGGGCTTCCTGGAGGGTGGTCAATCGCCTCCTTGCCCGAGGGGTCGATGTGGAGGAGGAGTCGGAGGGGGAGGGTCGGTTCGTTGTTGGCCCGGGGAATGGCCAGGCTTTGAGCCAAGTCTTACAGGAAGTCGGTACAACGCCCAGGCACCAGACCATTGCCGAAGGTTCTTCCGAGGGTGTGCCATCATCCGAGGCCATTCAGCCTTTCCGCGTAGCCATCTACCGCCCCTGGCAGGGCAGTATGGACGAAGGCTGGCTAAGGTGGATTTTGGAGCACTACGATTTTGATCCAACAGAATTGAGAAATGACCGGATTCGGGTAGGAAATCTCCGAGCGGACTTCGATGCCATCGTCCTCCCCTCGGTTCGGGCCAGAGCCATTCTGGAGGGCAATCGGGAGGGAAGTGTTCCCTCCGAGTACGTGGGGGGCATCGGAGAAGAAGGGATGGAATCACTCCGGACCTTTGCCCAAGAAGGCGGGACTCTGTTTTTCCACGACGGGTCCACCGAGTTGGCCATCCAGGGCTTCGACCTACCTATCGAGGTGGTTTCCCAGGAAGCCACCCAGGCGGGCTTCTATTCGGCAGGATCGATCCTCCGGTTTTCCTGGGCCTCCGACTCCCCGCTCACCAGGGGGATGGATCACGACGGTGTGGTCTTCGCCACCTCCCGGGGCTCCCTTTTTGAGATCAGCGGGGAAGGAGAAGGGGCCGTTGGGGCTCTCCGGCCCCTGGGTTCCTTCCCAGAAGAAGGCTCCCTTCTCCTGAGCGGGTACCTTGAAGGTGAACAGGCCATCGCCGGAGCCGTCCCTGCGGTTGAGGTAAACTATGGGGAGGGACGCCTTGTCCTGGTGGGATTCAGTTTGCACAACCGGGCCCAAATGGTGGCGAACTTCAAACTCCTGTTCAATGCCATCGCGTCAGGCTAGACTATCGCCGGCCAGAAGGGAATCCCGGGACGGATCTTGTCCGGGTCCTCTTCTGAAAGCCGCAATATTCCGGATTCAAGTTTGAGAAACCAAGGTAAAGGGACATGCACGACTTCTTGAAGCGACTTGGCATCGATGAAATGAACCTCGGTGGATTTTCCGGGGAATGGATGGGATCAGGGCCGATCCTGGACGTTTACTCACCTGGCGATGGGTCCAAGATCGCCTCGGTCCGGCAGGCCACGGAAGAGGAATTCGACGGGATCGCGGAAACGGCACATGCTGCCTTCCTCGAGTGGCGAAAGGTGCCGGGTCCCAAGCGGGGGGAAGTCGTGCGGCAGCTGGGAAATGCCCTGAGGGAAAAGAAAGAGGATCTCGGAGCCCTGGTTACGCTGGAGATGGGCAAGATTCTCCCGGAGGGTGAGGGTGAAGTCCAGGAGATGATCGACATCTGCGATTTCGCCGTCGGCCTTTCCCGTCAGCTCTACGGACTCACGATGCAATCCGAGCGACAGGACCATCATATGAGGGAGCAATGGCACCCTCTGGGCGTGGTGGGTGTCATCAGTGCCTTCAACTTCCCGGTAGCCGTCTGGGCCTGGAATTCTGCTCTCGCTGCTGTTTGCGGTGATTCGACCCTCTGGAAGCCAGCTTCCAAGACCCCCCTGACGGCGATCGCGGTGACCAAGATCGCAGTTGAAGTTTGCAGAGCCAACGATGTCGATCCAGCGATTTTCTCCCTCGTGGTTGGGAAGGGGTCCACCGTTGGAGACCGTCTTCTTCACGACCGAAAGATCCCCCTGGTTTCGGCTACAGGGAGTTGCGAAGTGGGTCGACGGGTGGCTGAGGTGGTCAATGGACGGTTGGCAGCGACAATTCTGGAGCTGGGTGGAAACAACGCCATCGTTGTTACCCCCTCCGCCAACATGGATTTGGTTCTTCCCGCAATCCTCTTCGGGGCGGTTGGGACGGCCGGGCAGCGGTGCACCTCCACCCGCAGGATCATTGTCCATTCGTCCATGAAGAAAGCCCTCCTGGACCGCCTCATTCCCGCCTACCGGTCTATCCGTATCGGTGATCCTCTGGACCGGGGCACCGTCATGGGTCCCGTCGTAAATGCTCAGGCTGTCCTTGACCTCGAACATGCCATGGCGAAGGTCGTGGAGGCCGGAGGCAAGATCCTCTACGGCGGAGAGCGGCTTGAGGGGGACGCCTATCCGGGCGGCCTCTACATCACACCCTGTATCGCCGAGGCGGAGAACCATTGGCAAATTGTCCAGGATGAGACCTTCGCGCCCATTCTCTACATCATGACCTATGGGAACGCCGACTCCTCCCCGGCTGAAGCCGTGGACGAGATCGAGGAGGCCATCGCCATCCACAACGGAGTACCCCAAGGCCTTTCCTCCTCCATCTTCACGGAGAACTACCGAGAGGCCGAGACCTTCCTATCCCATCGAGGTAGCGATTGTGGTATCGCCAACGTGAACATCGGCACCAGCGGTGCTGAAATCGGCGGGGCCTTCGGCGGAGAAAAGGACACTGGTGGCGGTCGGGAGTCAGGGTCCGACGCGTGGAAAACCTACATGCGTCGGCAAACCAACACCCTTAATTGGAGTACCGAGTTGCCGTTGGCTCAGGGTATCAAGTTCGGCGCAGACTGATCGCCGACGGACAGGTTCATACGCGGTGCCAATGGACAAAGGGCCCTCCCCGAAACGGAGAGGGCCCTTTCTCTCTTTCCCCTGGATTAATAACCAGAAGATATGAGGGTGTTTTTTCCTCAGGCGTCTTTCTGTTTGGCGTAGTAACCCATGAGCCCCAGAATCAGGACGATCGTGGCTGCAGCCAGAAGCATGGACGCCCAATCCGGAATGTTGGGCGGAAAGCCGGCGATAGGCTCGCCTCGCCTCACGGCGACCACCCAGACCGCCAGAATTACACCTGTAAGTCCGCCTCCCCCCACCAGGCCCGATCCGAATAGGACCCCTTTCTCCCGCCGCCTCTCTTTGGTTTCCGGATCTTGGTTCCGGCCCAGGTACCACCGCAGGAGGCCTCCACAGAAGACCGCTCCCATCGTGGAGAGAGGGAGATAGACTCCAACCGCGAAGGCAAGGGTGGGGATCTTGAACAGAGCTGCGACGCCGGCGATGCCTACGCCGATCAGGATCAAACCCCACGGAAGGCTTTGATCCAGGACGCCGTCGATGACCAGCTTCATCAAGACCGCTTGAGGTGCAGGGAGCTCTTCGCCGCCCAGGCCCCCCGGGGTCCCCTGATTCAAAACGATGATCACAAGACAGACAAACCCCGCCGAAGTGATCACACCTATGAGTTCACCAATCTGCTGTTTGTAGGGAGTGGCTCCCAGGATATAGCCCGTCTTGAGATCCTGGGACGTATCCCCGGCGATGGAGGCTGCGATACAGACCGCCGTGCCAACCATAAGGGCCGAGGCCTTCCCCATCATGTCCGTCCACCCCATGAGGTAAAAAACCATGGAGGTTCCCAAGAGAGTCGCGATGGTCATTCCCGAGGTCGGGTTCGAGGTGACTCCTACCAATCCCACGATCCTTGAGCTGACCGTCACGAAGAAGAAAGCAAAAACCCCAATACAGAGAGCCGCCACAGCTCGGGCCGAGAAGGACTCCAAGTACCCGAGAAGGCCGGGGGTAGCAGCCAGGACCAAAAGGATGATCCCGAGGAAGATTCCCACGGTCTTGAAACTGAGATCGTGGTCGGTTCGATCCACTTCAGCCACGGCGCTCCCAACCCGCTTGGAAAGCTGGCCCAGGCCGAGTTTGAAGGATTCCACCATGGTCGGGATCGATTTGATCAGCGTTATGATCCCTGCCGTGGCTACTGCCCCGGCTCCGATGTACCGGATATAGCGGTCCCAGATCTCAGACGACGACATGTCCCGGATGAGCTTTTCCGTCTCGGGGAAGACGGGGTCCACCAGGCCCTGCCCCCAGAGGTTGATGAGAGGAATGATGATGATCGAGGACAGAGCGCCTCCGGCCACCATGACCGTGGCGATCCGGATGCCCAGGATATAACCCACCCCCAGGAGCGGCGCGTTCACCTTTGCCGAGAGGCTCGCCTTAAAGGGAAGGTCTACCACCCAGGCGGACTTCACGAATTTGAAACCCTGGGTCAGGAGCTGGAATAACATCCCCGCGCCGATTCCCCAGAACACTCCCTGGGCCTGCTTCCCACCACCCTCCGCTGCCACCAGGACCTCGGCACAGGCCATCCCTTCCGGATAGGGCAGGGTGCCGTGCTCCCGCTTGATGAGATACCGTCGGAGGGGGATCATGAAGAGCACACCGATGAGCCCACCCGCCATGGCCAAAAGTGTGATTTGGCTCCAGGCTGGGTTCATGCCCCAGATGAACAATGCCGGAATCGTGAAGAGCACCCCTGATGCCACCGAGGAACTGGCTGAACCCACCGTCTGGGAAATGTTGGATTCCAGAATCGAGTGCTTGGCACCCATGGCGGTAAAGACCCTGAAGCTCACCACGGTGAGAACGGCTACCGGAATGGAGGTGCTGATGGTGAGGCCGGCCATGAGGCCGAGGTAGGTATTCGCGGCGCCAAAAATGATTCCCAGGATGATCCCGGTAATGACCGCTTTCCAGGTAAACTCGGTAAGGGTTTCCCCGTAGGTCAGGGGGACGAAGGACTCCCCTTCCTTTAGTTCGTAGGCCGTCGGGGGGAGTTTTCGAGGGCTAGGGGCTCCGGATTCGGTGCTCATGGTCCTCTCGGGGATCGGGTAAAGGAGTGACCTCTGGGATTTCCTGAAGGCCACCGAATCCGATAGAATGCACAGGGCGGCCTCGATCCTGCAACAGCGGAGTTCCATGTCCTCAGGAATTATCTTCGATGTAAAGCGGTTCGCCCTACACGACGGACCCGGACTCAGAACCACGGTTTTCCTCAAGGGTTGCCCACTGTCCTGCCTCGGATGTCACAATCCGGAAGGGCAGGCCGTGGGTCCCCAGCTCCTCTTTCGGCCGGCCCGTTGTACAGAGTGCGGAGACTGCGTCCCTGCTTGCCCTCAGGCCGCTATTTCCCTGGCTGAGGGGGGAATCGAGGTTAACAGGGACCGGTGCGAGTTGACGGGAGCCTGCGTCGAGGCCTGCCTTCCCGGCGCACTGGAGTTGATGGGAAATCGCAAGACGGCGAAGGAGGTTCTGGAACTCCTCGAGGCGGACAGAATCTACTTTGACGAGTCAGGTGGGGGAGTGACCTTCTCCGGAGGGGAGCCTTTTTCCCAACCCGACTTTCTTCGGGAACTCCTGGCGGGCTGCCGGGAGCGGGAACTGCCGGTGGTACTGGACACCTGCGGACACGTGGAGCCTGGTCTCTTCCAGGAACTGGCTCCTCTGGCCAGCTATCTGCTCATGGACCTGAAGTTGATGGATGAGGAGAGGCATGAGGCTTTTACCGGGGTCCATAACCGTTGGATTCTCGAGAACATCGAATGGGCCGGGGGCGAGTTCAGGAGAGAAGAACCAGGGGCCCGGCTAACGGTGAGAATCCCACTGATACCCGGAGTGAATGATGACCAGGAAAACCTTCGAACCACATCAAGGTTCGTCGCGGGTTTGCCTTCGCGTCCAAGAGTGGATTTGTTACCCTACCACCGGTTGGGCGTAGACAAGTATCATCGTCTTGGGCGGACGTACCAACTTCCTGATGTCGATCCGCCCGGGCAGGAAGATGTCCTTGTGGCTGCCCGGCTTTTGGAAGAAGCCGGTTTGCACGTAACGATTCGGGGAGAGCACCATGGCCATGAATGATCGGGTCGCCCGCCTTCGGCAGGAGAGCCTCGACACGCCGGTTACCCTCTCGGCAGAACGGGGCGAGTTGCTGACCGATTTCTGTTCCAGGGAACACCGGCTGGTTTCCACCCCCGTCCGAAGGGCCCTCGCATTTCGGTACCTCATGGAAGAGAAGGAGATCTATTTCGGGGACGGGGAGCTCATTGTTGGGGAGCGAGGACCTTCCCCCAAGGCGGCGCCGACCTTCCCTGAGGTTTGTTGCCATACGTTGGAGGACCTGGTCGCGCTGGATACCCGGGAGAAGATCGCTTTCGCTGTTTCCGATTCCACGAAGGCGGTCTTTAAGGAGAAAATCTCGCCCTACTGGGGGGGACGCACCATTCGGGACCTCATCATGCGGGAAATGACCCCGGAGTGGAAAGCAGCATATGAAGCCGGAGTCTTTACCGAGTTCATGGAGCAGAGGGCCCCAGGCCACACGGTTTTGGATGACAAGATCTACCGGAAGGGGTTCCTGGACCTCATTGCCGAGATTCAAGATGCCCTGGATGCCCTGGATTTCCTCAACGACCCAGAGGCCTACCGGAAACAGGAACAGCTGAGGGCCATGGAGATCGCTGCTGAGGCCCTCATCAGGTACGCCCAGAGGAACGCCCTGAAGGCCCGGGAGTTGGCTGAGACGGAAGGGGATCCCTCCCGCCGGTCTGAGCTCCTTCGTATCGCCCAGGTCTGTGAACACGTTCCGGCCCACCCTCCCAGAGACTTCTGGGAGGCGATTCAGGCCTATTGGTTTGTCCATGTTGGTGTCATTTCGGAGCTGAATACCTGGGACGCCTTCAACCCCGGCCATCTGGACCACCATCTCGAACCCTTCTATCAGCGAGAGCTTTCGGAAGGAACCCTCACCAAAGAGGAGGCCCAGGAACTCCTCCAGTGTCTCTGGGTGAAGTTCAACAACCATCCTGCTCCTCCGAAGGTCGGAATCACGGCCGAGGAGAGCGCGACCTATACGGATTTTGCCCAGATCAATACGGGTGGGGTCCGCCCGGACGGGTCAGACGCGGTGAGCGATGTCACCTATCTGATTTTGGACGTGATCGAGGAGATGCGTTTGCTTCAGCCCAGCTCCTCCGTCCAGTTGAGCCGGAGGAACCCTGATCGCTTCCTTCGGAGGGCAGGGCGAATCATCGCTACGGGCTTTGGACAGCCTTCCATCTTCAACTCGGACCTCATCGTCCAGGAGTTGGTACGGCAGGGCAAGACCCTTCAGGATGCCCGTGAAGGGGGGTCCTCCGGCTGTGTGGAGGTCGGAGCGTTCGGGAAGGAGAACTACAACCTTACCGGATACTTCAACCTCCCGAAGGTCCTGGAACTCACCCTGAACCGGGGGCGGGATCCCAAGACCGGGGAGAGAGTGGGGAAGGACACGGGAGATCCCAATGCCTGGACCTCCTACGAGGAACTGTTGGAGGCCTTCCGGTCCCAGCTGGGATACCATATAGATCTCAAGGTCCGGGGAAACAACGTCATCGAACGATTGTGGGCCGAACACATTCCGACCCCATTTCTCTCCCTCCTCATCGACGATTGCATCAGCAACGGGAAGGACTACCACGATGGGGGAGCTCGTTACAACACTTCCTACATCCAAGGCGTGGGGCTTGGGACCATGGCGGATGCCCTGGCGGCCCTCAAATGTCATGTGTTCGAAAAGGGGAGCCTCTCCATGGGGGACCTCCTGAAGGCCCTCGATTCGGATTTTGAGGGAGCGGAGAAGATTCGCCTCCTGCTTCTGGAGCGGAGTCCCAAGTTCGGGAACGACGATGATTTTGCGGATGAGGTAATGCGGGATGTTTTCGAGGCCTACTTCGACGCGGTGGACGGACGCCCGAATACGAAGGGTGGTAAATACAGAATCAACCTGCTTCCCACCACGGTTCACGTCTACTTCGGCTCCAAGGTGAACGCCCTCCCCGACGGCAGGAAAGCGGGTACGCCCCTTTCTGAAGGGATCTCTCCGGTTCAGGGAATGGATAGAAATGGACCGACGGCAGTGTTGAAATCGGCTGCCAAGATGGACCATGTGAGGACCGGAGGCACCCTTCTGAACCAGAAGCTCACTCCCGGCCTCCTGGAAACGGAAGACGGGATGAACAAATGGGTGCATCTCGTCCGAAGCTACTTCCGTATGGACGGCCACCATATCCAGTTCAACGTGGTGGACGTAGAAACACTCCGGGCGGCCCAGGCCGAGCCGGACCAGTACCGGGATCTGATCGTCAGGGTCGCAGGCTACTCGGACTATTTCTGTGATCTTGGAAAGACTCTGCAGGATGAGATCATCCACCGGACCGAGCACGGGGAGATCTGAAGAGGAATCACTCGACACCAGAAGCGGTCCAGTCATTTCGGGCCGCTTTCTTTTTTCGGAATGGAGAGAAGCAGACGAATGCCGTCCAATGAGATAAACACCCATCAGATCCAGTGGGGGCTGGTGATTCACGGTGGTGTCGGGGTTCTCCCTGAAGCCGAACTGACGCCCGAGCTCGAGGTTGCCTACCGAGAAACCCTGTCCGAGTCCCTTTCGGAGGGATATCAGGCTCTTCGCCAGGGCGGCACTTCAGCTGATGCAATCGTGGAATCCATTCAGGTCATGGAGGACTCGGTCCTTTTTAATGCAGGACGTGGGTCAAACTTCACCACGGATGGGGTGGTTTCCATGGATGCCTCCATCATGGCCGGAAACACGCTGGAAGCTGGGGCCGCAGCCGGGGTGTCCACCGTGCGAAACCCCATCCGGCTGGCCCGAGCCATCATGGAGGATTGCCCTCACGTGATGTTGTCGGCTTCCGGGGCGGAGACCTTCGCCAGGGACGCCGGGTTGGCTATGGAGGACGAGGACTACTTCTTCACCCAGCGCCGTTGGGACGACCTTCAGGATGCCAAAACCCGGGAAGCTCAGGGTGTGGCCCGCCCGAACACGGTAGATGTGTCCAGCGGTCCCTTGAATGCTGACGGGGGCGGAACCGATGAAGGTCCAGTCTCGGATGATCTCCTGAAATCAGAATCCGGAACCGTTGGCGCTGTGGCTCTGGATTCGGCAGGGACCCTCGTGGCCGGGACCTCTACCGGAGGCTCCGCCAATAAGAAGTGGGGGCGGATCGGTGATTCCCCAGTCATCGCAGCCGGGACCTACGCGGGATCCCACTGTGGAGTGTCCTGCACCGGATGGGGTGAATACTTCATTCGCCACGCCGTGGCATACGACATCCAGGCCCGGATGGTTTACCTGGGGTTATCCCTGAGGGAGGCTACTCGGCAGGTGATCCTCGGCACCCTGGAGAGCCATCGGAAGGGTCTGGGTGGTGTCGTCGCCATGGACATAGAGGGAAATATCGAGATGTGCTATAACACCCAGGGAATGTACCGGGGCTGGGTGGATGAGAACGGTCGGATCGAGGTGGCCATCTTCTGAGACCGGGGCCGGTCCGGGGGTGACAAAAGGGCACATGGATTTGGGGCGGGATGTCCCGAATCCTATCCCTTGCCGTCCTCCCCTTCACCCTCCCGGGATCCCCCGGGGCCCCTTCTACCGAAGGCTAGTTCCTCCACCACCACAGCCCACACCATGTGGCCGGTGATATTTACGGTGGATCTGAACATGTCCGGGATCCTGTCGATCCCGAAAAGAATGGCCAAACCCGCCGCCGGCACTCCCATCGCGTCCAAGGCCGGAGCCAGGGTGACAACGGAGGCGCTGGGGACCGGGGCCACCGTAAGGGCGACCAGGAACACCGCAATGAAGAGGGCGCCGATGCCGGCCACCGGCAGGGGTACACCGTAGAGGGCCGCCAAAAAGACGACCGAGGCTGACTGGAAGAGGGCGCTCCCTGGTTTGTTGAGTGGGGCTAGGAGGGAGAGGATCAGAGGGTAGGATTCCCTGGATAGTTTTAGATTGGAATCCGCTTCCTCCAGCATCACCGGCAGTGAAGCCAGGGAACTCGTCGAACCAAACCCGATGGCGGACGTCCCCAAGGTGCTCTTATGGAAGAACCTCGGATCCATCTTTCCCAGGATCTTCACGGCAGGCAGGTAAATGAGGACCCACTGGATCGCCAGGCAGAGGATGACCGTGATAAGGAATACCCCCAGGCTTTGGATCAGAGCCCAGCCTGTCTCGGCGGTGATTGGCGCAACAAGGGCGAACACCCCCAGCGGCGCTGTCCAGAGAATCCAATGGACCAGCCGAATCAGGGCGTCGGAAACGGTTTCGGCCACGTCGAACAACCCCTTTTTCGCTGCCGGGGCGATGGGGATGGTGGCGGCCCCGAAAAGAACCGTAAATACCAGAACCGAGAGGAGGGACCCGCTTGCGGCGGCCTCAAAGGGGTTCGAGGGAACCAATCCGACGAAGAAGTCCAGTAGGGTAGGGAGTTCCGATGCCACCACTTCTTCCGGGATCGGTAAGGTCGCTACGGGAAAAAGGCGAAGCCCCAGCATCATTCCGAATGCACCCAGGAGGATAGCCGGGACGTAACTGAGCCACACCAGACCAAGGGCGTACCCACCGAGTTTTCCGAGCTTTCTTGCGTCTCCCAGGCGCCCAACGGCCAGAAACACCACTACCATGACCAGAGGAATCACCACCATTCGGATTGCGTTCACGAACAGGGTGCCTACCGGTCGGAAGGCGGTTGCGATCCTGATGAGAGTGTCCGAACCTGTTACTGCGGCCAGGAGCCCCAGAGTTAGGCCGGCGAGTAAACCAATCGCCATGGCCCGGTGGTTGACACTCTCGGTTGATTTGGCCTGAGTCACAGCCGACCTCCGGAAATGTGAAGGAGTCAGGAATTCGGCCGAAGGTAGCTGTTGGTTTTCCTTCTTTGCAAACCGGGAAGGACTCCCGGCCCACGTTCGTAGGAGTCAAAGCAGTGGTGATGGTGCCTTTTTGGAGTTCATCAAGGAGAACCCCATGTCCCGATCTTCCCGCTGGGCCCTCGGGAGCCTCCTCTTCTTCCTGCTTATGGTGATTCTCCCTTCCAGCTTGTCTGGCCAGGAGGCCCCCGTAGGGGCCGACCGATGGAACCGGGCTGCTCTGGAATGGATCGGCCTCTTAAACCAGGGGGCTTTCTCCGAGGCGGGGGCAAGGGTGGACCCGGCGGTGCCAGCTGGAGCCATGGGAACTGAGGAATTGACGACGCTCTGGGCTCAGATCACCGCCCAGCTCGGAGAACTCCGGTCGGTGGAGGCTGGGGCCGTGGTGGAGCAGGGTGAATACCACCTGGCGGACCTTCCGGCGGAGTTTGCGAACCAGACCTTGGTTCTCCGTGTGGTTCTGACCGAGTCTTTGATGGTTTCCGGGTTCTTCATCAGACCTTCCGAACCGGCCCTATACGACCCCCCGACCTACGTAGATGAGAGCGCCTTCGACGAAATCGAGCTTAGGGTGGGGGCCGAGCCTTGGGTGCTTCCGGGGGTTTTGACCCTTCCGAAGGGGGCTGGCCCCTTTCCGGCGGTGATCCTGGTCCATGGCTCAGGCCCTAATGACCGGGATGAGACCATTGGCGGGAACAGACCCTTTCGTGATTTGGCCTGGGGGCTGGCCTCCGAAGGCATAGCCGTCCTCCGGTACGACAAACGGACCAATGTGCATGGAACTTCTCTTCCGTCGGACATCGGCTTGGATGACGAGGTGATCATCGACGCCCTGGCGGCCCTGGACCTGGCTCGAGCCCAGGAGGGGGTCGACCCTGAGAGGGTGTTTCTCCTGGGACATTCCCTTGGTGGCATCCTAGCCCCCAGAATCGGAGGCCGAGATGGGAGGGTCACCGGAGTCCTGGTGCTCGCAGCCCCTGCCCGGCCCTTCTTCGAGGTACTCCGGGGACAACTGGAATACATTGGGTCTCTCGAGCCCGACCCGAACTCGGCGGCCCGGGCCCAAATCGACTCCCTCATCTCGACGGTGGCCCAGGTGGAGAGGGGTGGGGTGCCGGACGATCAGGCGGTCCTTGGCGCGCCCCCGCCGTACTGGCGGGAACTGGCCGGGGTCAATCCTGTGGAAGACGCAAAGGCGGTTTCAGTGCCCTTCTTCGTCCTACAGGGTGGACGGGACTACCAGTCCACCCCCGAAGATCTCGTCGTCTGGGAGGAGGCCCTCGGTGAGAGGTCGGACTTCTCATCGAAGCTCTATCCCGATCTCAGTCACCTCTTCATTTCCGGTACCGGGACGGCCACTCCAGAAGAGTATGTGTCGGTGGTTGGTCACGTGGCCGGGGAGGTCATTTCCGACATAGCGGAATGGATATTGGGGTTGAGCCGTTAGAGCCTCAAAATGGCACGGCACTTGCCCTATCAAACCCGGACGGCCAGCTTCTGCCGCCAAAGAAATACGGGAGTCGACCAGGCCCTATCCCAGCCTCGGATCGTCTCGGTGAATTTTGGTCTCTTTTGATGCCCATGGGATGAAGGAATGGGTGTTGAGACAAGCCGATAAAGAGTTGATGAGCGGCCCTGTGGTAAGGGCTTCTCTCCCGATGGACGGACAAAGAGCCATCGTGTCCCCGTACCGGGGACGTACCGCCTCCGAGAGGGGGAAGGGCAGCCGGTGTTTCCGGACCCGTTGCAGCCCCTCCTCTTTTTTCTTGGATACCCGGCCAGGCCAAATTCGAATGGGTATTTTCCCGGTCCTCCCGCTTCAAGCCGGAGGGGCCGGTTTTCTTTTTTTTCTGAAGGGATTATCAACCCAAGCGCCGCCGAGGGAATACCCGGGGCGTGACCTCCGTATAGGGAGACGAGCATGAGTGACTACGTTGGCAAGTTGATGGAGTCCGTTAAGGCGAAAGATCCTGCACAGCCCGAGTTCCACCAGGCTGTTCAGGAAGTCGCTGACTCCATCCAGATCGTTTATGAAAAGCACCCCATCTACAGGAAGACGAAGGTTCTCGAGCGGATCATCGAGCCTGAGAGAGTCATCCTCTTCAGGGTACCCTGGGTCGACGATCAGGGCGAGGTCCAGGTCAACCGTGGTTTCAGGATCGAAATGAACAGCGCCATCGGGCCTTACAAGGGTGGTCTGCGATTCCACCCCTCGGTGAACCTGGGAATCCTCAAGTTCCTGGCCTTCGAGCAGGTGTTCAAGAATGGTCTCACCACCCTCCCCATGGGCGGCGGTAAGGGCGGATCCGACTTCGATCCCAAGGGCAAGAGTGACATCGAGGTCATGCGCTTCACACAGGCCTTCATGAGCGAGCTCTTCCGGCACATCGGACCGAACACTGACGTCCCCGCCGGGGACATCGGCGTTGGCGGCCGCGAAGTCGGCTTCCTCTTCGGTCAGTACAAGAAACTCCGTAACGAGTTCACGGGTGTTCTCACCGGTAAGGGCCTGAACTGGGGTGGTTCTCTCATCCGTCCCGAAGCCACCGGTTATGGCGCCGTGTATTTCGCCGCCGAGATGCTCGCTACCCGGGATGAGACTCTGGAAGGCAAGACCTGCATCGTGTCCGGTTCCGGGAATGTGGCCCAGTACACGGCCGAGAAGGTTCTGGACCTGGGCGGAAAGGTCACCACCTTCTCCGATTCCGGCGGCTACATCTTCGACGACGCTGGTGTTGATCGTGAGAAGCTGGCCTTCGTCATGGATCTCAAGAACAACCGTCGCGGACGGATCAGCGAATACGCTGAGAAGTATCCCAGCGCCGTCTACACGCCGCTGGATCCGAACCTGGACCACAACCCACTCTGGAATCACAAGGCCGAGTGCGCCTTCCCGAGTGCAACCCAGAACGAAGTCAACGCCGTGGACGCCCAGAACCTGGTGAACCAGGGCGTATACGTCATCTCCGAGGGCGCCAACATGCCCACGGTTCCGGCTGGCGTGGACATCTTCATGGACAACAACGTCCTCTACGGTCTCGGCAAGGCTGCCAACGCTGGTGGTGTGGCTGTCTCCGGCCTGGAAATGTCTCAGAACTCCCTGAGGCTTTCCTGGACCCGTGAAGAGGTGGACACCCGCCTCAAGGGCATCATGAAGAGCATCCACACTCAGTGCATCGAGGCTTCAGCTGCTTATGGGAAGCCCGGAAACTACATCCATGGCGCCAACATC
>CAYOVN010000004.1:0-59192 GCA_964407425.1 uncultured Gemmatimonadaceae bacterium | reverse complement strand
AGGCCCGAGCCCTAAAGGCAGAAGTGGAGAGGATTGATTGTTTGGCGAAGGCGGGTTTCCTGCCGGAAACCGAGTGTCTAGAGGAGTTGGGCCGCTTAAAATCCGAGGCCCGAACGGCAACCCTGTGGGGTGAGTTCACAAGAGCACTGGATGTGGAAATCCATCACCTGGATCATGGCGGACATCCGGAAGCCGTCAGGAAGGTGTTAGTTGAGGCAAGTGCCTGTTCAAAGCAAGGAGATACTGAAGCTCAGTGCAGGGCCTGCGCATCCCTAGCTCTAAACCTCTACTATGGATCCCCAAAGGAAGGTCTAATCGCCGCACGGGAGGCTGTACGCCTGGCCATGGACACGGACGATCCCGATCTCCAACTGTTTGCCCTGAACAGGCTAATCGTCGTTCTTCTCTACCAGGGAAAACTGAATACCTCTGAAGGGAAAAGGGCCTTCGATCTGGCCACACCCCGCTTCGAAAAAAGCGGAGACCTGATCCTCAAGTTCTTTATAAAACTGAACAGGGCCGTCTGGCACCTCGAAGCCGGTGAACTCGCCAGGGCCGCAGTGGCCTTCAGAGAAGTCGAACCCGTGATCAAAGGCACGAAAGCCACCCACGCTCACGCTATGCTATTCCTGAACGAAGGAGAGCTCGCACTTGCTACCCACGAAGTTGATGAAGCAAGGGACTGCTACTCGCGTGCGGAGGGGTTCCTCCAGACGGCATCTCCGGTGGCCTTCCGGGCAATTATCAATGCTGGGTTGGGACTCTGTGCGCTCAGCGCTGGAAACCTGGCTGAGGCGAGGAACCGCGAGATCGAATTGGGCGCGTTACCAGATCACTGGACTTTTGATCCCAGCGTTGTTGCCACCTTTAAGGCCAAAATGCTCAAGAGGCGCGGGGAGCCAGAAACCGCCCTCCAACTGTTAGAGGCGGTTTCAAAAGACGTGAAGGGACGGTTCGTCACTGCCTGGGTAAAGCTTTCGCTTGAAACAACTCGGTTCCTGAGGACTGGCGGGAGGGAAGGGGTCTCTGCGGTGCTTAAAGAACCTCTCAAAATCTGCCAAGATCTCGGGCTGGAGGAGCGGGCTCGGCAGATCGAGAGGTCGATGCAGCTCTGAATGGAAGAGGTCGAATCGTCTCCGTGCTCAACCGGCTCTGATCGTCTCTTTCGCCTCAGACTGAAGGCGGGGTTCAGATGGAAGATCCTCGCCCTTTTGAAGAATGATCTCAGCTCGGTGGGCTTCTAAAACATCCCCTCCAATGGAGGCCTTCACGACATCGAGGTCGAACTGCATGCCACTATATATGATCAACTGCTCCCGAACCTGCTCTAGGCTGAGCGCCTTTCGGTAGGGGCGGTCCGAAAGCATCGCATCAATCGCATCACAAACCTTAATGATCCTGGCAGCTAGTGGGATCTGGTCACCCCTCAATCCATCTGGATAGCCCTTGCCATCCACTCTTTCATGGTGCCCACGGACCGCCGCGATGACTTCGCTGGAAAAAGACGACAGTTGTTCGAGAACCTCAACTCCCTTCAAAACGTGGGATTCAATGACCTCCCTCTCCTCAGGAGTAAGGCCGGATTTCTTTGAGAGAATCTCTGTATAGGTCGACTCAATCTTCCCAATGTCATGCAGCTTGGCTGCGATCTCCACTTCTCTCTGTTTCTTCAGGGAAACGCCCATCGCATCAGCAATTCGACCGGCGAGGGAGGCCACCCTCAGAGAATGGCCAGACGTATAGGGATCCCTAGTCTCAATAGCCTTTACCAAGGCGGTTAGGAGATCTCCGTTCGCCTGTTGGAGTTCGACGATTGCCGAATAAGCGTACCGAATGAAGAGAAGCGGCAATACGATAAGGAACAGGCCGATGAACTGCAGCTCCTGGTAGAGCAAAGCCACAGCTATGGCGATTGGACTCACTAGAATGTCATAAAACAGATTGGTACCGGAACGCCCAACTATCCTGAGCCAAACCTTCCGGATCCTCGTGCCTTCACTTAGACCGACCGCGAACGCAACCGCCGAGTTATTCAGGAGAACGAAGGCGAACCCAAACCCTACAAAAGCAGCCGTTTGGCTAAGAAGGATATCCCCGAAAGCCGGACCACCGGGGACTAAAGCCTGGCCACCTAGTTTCGCGAAAGCCAACCCGCCGACAGCTGTGGCCACAACGTATTGGGAGGTGTTAAAGGCCGCTCGAAGGGTCTCCTTCCGCCGGATCACAAACTCCCCAAAAAACCCGGTGAGGGCCATGAAGAGGACTGTCGGGACTGGGCCAAAAATCAGGACCGAAGCAAGCAGGGGAAGAAAAATGATTGAGGACGTGCTTCCCGCTTGTTTTCCGACAGAGATCGAAAGGGTTGCAGCCTCAGAAAGAAGGCCCAAGCCTAGAAGGACCGAAAACCCAATCCAATCATGGGTTTGGAGCGCGGCGAGAAGGCCCCAATCCTGGAGCGCAAAGGCCCCGAATGCGAGGGCTACCGTGAATCCGACGTAGACCTTTATCGCTCGCCGCTGCATGGAAAGATTCCCCCCAACCCACCACTGTCAGGCTCTACCAGCCGGTAACACCGCGTGTCAATACGAATAGTGCACCGAAAAACTCAAACAGATTCGCGAACATACGCAGTCCCCCTTTCGTATTTTGGAGTCAGCTTCCTTTTTTTGCTTGAAGCTGCTGCGCTCCGCTCATCCGCTCACGCTTCGCTCTGGTGGGCCGAGGGGGTTTCTCCTTTGTAGAAGGTTCTACAGCCTAGATCTTGGTGTGGCTGTCGGGTTCTGACCTTAGAGTCGGCCGCGAACCCAGCGATCCGTAGCCTGGAGGGTGGCCAAAATAACTGCCCGGTCGGAGGTGTCTTCCACCGCCGAGGCTCCGGCCAAGTTCGCGATCTCTCTTTCACAGATCGCGTTTACGCCTACCAGGACGTAGTTCCGATCGAATGCCTCCACCACTCTTACTCCGTCGAGCGTGAGGGTTACGTCCGACTTCGACGTACCCTCCCGCAACATGCTGATGATCTTCTGCGTGGCTGAGATCGTGGCCCTAGCCACGGTCTCGAAACGGGAGCGGGAAAGGTCGGTACCGACTGCTTTTCCGACGTATTCCTTGCCCTCCCATTCAAGGCTCACCGCCACCTTCACCGTACGGGCCCTTTCCATCTCAACCTGGTGCCGCCGGAAGAGAATCCGGGCTCCGAGGCTCGGAGTGATTTTCTCGATCAACACGGGCTTCTTAGCCTCAGGTTCTTTTTTCGGCGGGGGTGGTTCGGAGGTCTGAGCTACGGAGATCTTCCGATGATCCACCTCGAGATGGAATCTGGCCTTGAGGGCAGACTCCACATTTCGAACGGTTTGTTTTGCCGGCACCTCGGTCGTGGTGAGGAGATGAATCTCATCAATCTCCCCTCCCGGGCGAGCAACAATACGAACCGACAAGATGCTCGGCAGGGAGCTCAAGAGGTCCTCAGCTCGCTGGATCGTCCAGCCGTCCTGCTCAGGTTGTAGTCCTTCTGTTTGAAGAGCCACTAGCGAGCCTGCCGCCATCTGGCGGCTGTTGAGGGGGACGTACCGTCCCGTGAGCGCGAAACCGAACCCCGCGTTTTTTTGAAATTCCAGATTCCGATTACCCCTATATATATAGCTTTAAGGGGACCGGAATCAAATGTTTACCACTTCTCAGGTTACTATTGCGCCACTCGGGGTCCGATGTCAAGAAACAGTTTCCCCCAAAACACAGGTTTTACCTCCGTTGGGTGCTAAAACACCCAATGCAGGGACAAACCGGCCTCGGGGGGAAGGCTTTTGCTATTTCAGGAGGGGCTTCCCGTCAAGATCGTCCGGGGTGGTGATCCCGGCAAGACTGGCAAGTGTCGGGGCGATATCGACACTTCTGACGGGTTCCATGGAAAACCCTGATTCTACACCAGCACCAAAGAAGATCAGGGGAACAAACCGGTCGTGATAATATGGACTTCCATGGTCCGCGCCCCGAGGGGAGGAGTACGGATAGAACTCTTCGTTATAGCGGAATACGACGCCTGAGCCCTGGCTTCCCGACCCACCAATCCATCGATCCGGGTGATAGGAGTTCTTCATCAGGACCGTAAAGGAATCTGTCGCTGGAGGAGTCGTGAGCTCGAGAACGGTCAAGGCATCAGCCACAAAGGGTAGCTGCTCCAAACTGGCGACCAACGAGTTCGTTACGGCTTCTGCCCCCCCTTCCATTTCGCGGTGGTCCCCGAAGATTTGGCGAACCTGAGCGCGTTCCTCTCTGGTAGACCGGCGAACTTGGGTCCCCTCCTCCGAGAGATGTTCGGGCACCCCTATCACCCCGTGGTCCCCGGTGAGGGCCATAACCCACCGGTTTTCGCCAACCTCATCATCAAGGACCCGCATCAGCTCCCCGAGCGTCCGGTCCAGGTGAAGCAGGTTCTCCAACTGCTCCCGGCTCAGGGGACCAAATTCGTGCCCTATGGCATCGGTCTGGGAGAACGAAAGAGCCAGGTAGTCGGTAACTTCATCGTCACCGAGGTTCAGGACTCGGACCGCATCACCGGCAAATACCCCCAAAGCAGCGTCCGGAGGCACACGTCCGTATCCCCAACGATTCAGCTCGCCCTGGCGACTCGGGTCACGAACTTCGTCCACGAATCGGTGGGGAAAGAAGGTGTGGGTCCCATCTCCCTCATACGCTGAGGTGTCGGGTCGGGACGCGTCCCTGGCCACCTCCGGAATGGTTTGCCCCCAAACCGAGTCTCCAAAAAGGACGGGCATCTCCACCCGGTTGATTCTCTCCACCCATCCGGGGTATTCGTCGGCATAGAAGGAGGAGGTGACGAATTTGGCAGTGTTGGCAGCTATCCAGTAGGTGTGTCCGCTGGTCTTCCCGGACATGGTGATGGCAGCCCGGTCCTTCCTCGAGGCTGAGACGATCACCGCCCCCGAATCCGCTTGGGAGACCCAATCGGCCAGGCCTCCTCTCAGAAGGTTCTTCGGCGAACGTCCCTCCAGCGCTGGCAGGCCCAGCACGTGGGTCATCGTGTCATCAACACAATAGATCGATTTCCACCCCTGGGGAGTTCTCTCCATCCAGTTGTTTGCCACGATGCCGCTTCTGGAGGGAAAGACCCCAGTTGAAAGAGTCGCGTGGCCAACGGAGGTCGATGTTTTGGCGTGATCGTGGGTAGCCGAAAGGAACCTGAACCCCTCATCATGAAGTCTTCGTATGCCACCGGTGAACAACGAATCGTACCGCTCCAGGAGGTCCCCGCGAAGCTGGTCGACCACGACATAAACAACGAGGGCTGGCTTTTCCGCCGGGGAGCCTGAGCAGCCTACGGCAAAATCAAAAAGAAGGAACAAAGCCAATCTGAGTGATTTCCTGGAAGCGCTCATGCGGCTCCTTGCCTCGCTGCCCGAACATGGATATCCCCACCCTTCCCCACCGCCACCTTCCCAGGGTTGGGTGGAAAATGGACCCGCTGGAAAAGGCAAGCTATGGGGGGACCCACCCGCTGGACAGCCCCATCGCGTAGGGGTATGATCTTCTTCAGTTGACCTGGTCGTACTCGTAAGGATCCCCCCGCAGGAATAGAAAGTCGGCGCTCTTCACCCTCATGTATCACGGCGCTCAAGATGGTTGGGTCGAGGTCGTTTCCGGAGTCATGTTCAGCGGCAAATCAGAGGAACTACTCCGGCGGGTCGGAGAGTTACGAAGCCCGATGCCAAAGCTGTCACCAGGTGCCGGGCTCAGGTTGAGTTGGAGATGGGAAGGGCCCGACAAAGGGAACCCTGACCCCACCGGTCCCCTTCCACCATTCTTCAGCCCACGATCCTGCCCAGATTTTCGGGCATGACTTCCCATCACAGCAGGTCCCGCCCTCTCCTTCTGGACGAGCGAAGTCTCCCGAGCTTCAGGACTACCTTCGGCGCCCTTCTCTCCAGGAGTGCGACGGTCGAAACGGCGATTCGGCAAATTCGCCTCGGAGCGGTGGACCTCTCCGAGGGGGAACTGAACCGACTCACCCGCCTCCGGGTTCTCGTAGCGGAGGTCAATGCTCAAACGGTGGAAGGAGAAGCCTATGCAATGGCTGTCGACCCTTCGAAGAGAAAGAACCTGAACCGGGTCCTGTCTCTACTCCGGGCCGGCGTCCTCGAGATCAGGTCCGCACCCTTGGGAGGGTGGTCCCCGGACTTCTCGGTTTTCTCGAACCGGGACGGCCCCCAGGACCTTCTTCTCGGGCTCCATTGGTTCCACAGACCCTTCCCACTTCGTGGACCGGCATGGGCGGTACAACTTGGGCCGGACGAAGCCACAGCGGCCCGAAGCCGTTTTCTCGAGATCTGGTCGTCGGCCCACGACATCGCCCCCGCCATCAGAAGATTGATGGAGCGCACCAGACCCCCCGAGGTGGTTACATCCCGTTGACACTCCAAACTGCCCTGGGTAGCTTTTTTTCTCCTCTTCGGAGGAGTTTTTTCCGGCGTAGCTCAGTTGGTAGAGCAGACGGCTGTTAACCGTCGGGTCGCAGGTTCGAGTCCTGCCGCCGGAGCTTTCCTTTGACATGCTGTGTACACGAGCCGAGAACTCTTAAAGGCTCCCGAGATCATGACCGATTCGGGAGTCTTAATCATTTTTCCGAACAGTGACACTCTGAGGGGCCTATTGGGGTACTCTCTGGTTCGCTTGATCCGATTCGTTGGCGATAGCTTCCATCCCTTCTGTTGAAGAGAGCCATGACCTCGAATTCCACGAAGATTCCTTACCTGCCGGAACCCCTCCAGGGCTTGGGTGATATCGCCCTGAATTTTTCCTGGAGATGGAATCGGTACGCCCGTGAGTTGTTTTGGGAAATCGATCCGACCTTGTACCAGTTGTCCAGACGAAATCCCATTGAACTCCTTCGCCGGTCGGACCCGGCCCGCCTCGCCGACCTGGCAAGGGACCCGGCCTTCCTGAAGAAGTACCGGAAGGTGATGGAGGCCGCGGCCCTGGAGGAGTCCACCAGCGGCACCTGGTTCGCCAAGAACTACGGCGATCACTCGTCCGGCCCGGTGGCTTACTTCTGCGCCGAGTTCGGTATCCATACCTCAGTGCCCATCTATTCGGGCGGCCTCGGTGTCCTTGCTGGAGACCACTGCAAGGCAGCCTCAGACCTGGGCATTCCCCTTGTTGGGGTCGGCCTTCTGTACCTCAAGGGCTACTTCGATCAGAAGCTGACGTTGGATGGGTGGCAGGAAGACAACGAGGAACAGTTCGAACCCATTTTGACGCCTCTTGAGCAGATATTGACGCCTGAGGGGGGCCGGTCCCTGGCCACGGTCACCCTGTATGGACGCACCGTCCATGTGGGCGCATGGCGGATGGTCGTGGGAAGAACGTCGATAATTCTCCTGGACTCGAACCTCCAGGAAAACCAGCCCCAGGACCGGGACCTGACCCAGAAGCTATACCAGGGTGGAGACGAGAATCGGCTTTGTCAGGAATGGATCCTTGGGGTCGGTGGTGTGAGGGTCTTAAGGGCGATTGGAATCGCGCCCTCATCCTGGCATGCGAATGAAGGCCACGCCGCATTCATGATGGTGGAGCGAGTAAGAGAATACCTGGAGGAGGGGATTACCCTGGAGGAGGCCGTCACAAAGGTCAGGGCCAACGGGGTATTCACGACTCACACGCCGGTCCCCGCCGGTCACGACACCTTCACGACCCAGCAAATCGAAGCAGCCCTCCACAAATATTGGGAAGGTGTGGGAGTCGATCGGGACACCTTCATGTCCTTCGGGGCTCCTCCCAACGCCAGTGACGGTGGGTTCCATATGACCGCGTGCGCCATGCGCCTTTCACGATACGTGAATGGTGTGGCGGAGAAACACGGCCAGGTGACCCGGAAGAACTGGGCACATCTGTGGCCGGGGCGGGAACCCCAAGATGTCCCGGTCTCCCACGTGACGAATGGAGTCCATCTCTCGTCCTGGATGGCCTGGAGGATCATGGATCTCCTGGACGAACAGCTGGGGGCCGGGTGGGCCGGCCATGTGACCGACGAGGAGTCATGGAAGAAGGTCCTGGACATCGACGATGCCGCCCTCTGGGCGGCGCACAAGCAGTTGAAGGGGCACCTGTTCAACTTCATCCGGGAGCAGGCCCGGAGGAGATGGCGGGACGAATGGGACGAGGCCATGCACCTGGTGGGTGCGGGGACTCTGCTCAGCCCGGACAGCCTGACAATCGGGTTTGCGCGACGGTTCGCCTCCTACAAGCGGGCCGACCTGATCTTCAGGGACGAAGAGCGTCTCCTGAAGCTTCTCACCAATCCCTGGCGTCCGGTGCAAATCGTGTTCGCCGGCAAGGCCCACCCTGCTGACGATGCTGGAAAGAGAATGCTCCAGCGGGTCTACTCCTATTCCAGAGACCCCCGCTTCGAAGGCCGAATCGCGTTCCTCCAGGATTACGACCTGAACTCTGCCGACCGGCTGGTCCAGGGAGTGGATCTCTGGCTGAACCTCCCGGTCGTTCCCATGGAAGCTTCCGGAACCAGTGGGATGAAGGCGGCTCTCAACGGCGTACCCCAGGTCAGCACTCTGGACGGATGGTGGGCGGAGGGGTATACCGGACTCAACGGATGGGCCGTGCCGGTGAGCACTGGATACCCGGACCCGGACTCGGCCGACGTTGAAAACCTGTACTCACTCCTTGAACGTGAGGTGGTCCCCCTCTATTACCAGAAGAACCAACAGGGGGTATCCAGAGGGTGGGTGGAGAGAATGAAGCATGCCCTTCTGGTTTCAGGCACTAGATTCACAGCAGCCAGGATGCTCAAGGAATACACGGAAAAGAGTTACATCCCGTCTATGGAAGGAAATTTGGAGGGGGACGACCCCCCGGGTACTCGGTAAGAGACCGGCCGAATCCGGTAACTAAATTAAAGGAAACCAGGACCATGGCTCCAGCGTCAGGGGCTTTATTGGGGAAGAGGGCTTCCGAGACCAAGCCAAGGAAGACCGGCCCGTCCCGGACCGCTCGTATCGTTCACATTACCGCCGAGTATTGGCCATACGCCCGGACGGGTGGATTGGGCGAAGCGGTTCGTGGAATGGCTACGTTTCAAAGCGCTGCCGGCTCGGAAACAACAGTACTCCTTCCACTTTTCGAGTCCATCAAAGATGGCGACTACGGGCTGAAGCCCTTTGGTGGCCCGTTCACAGTACCGATCGGGCATCGGATCGAGCCCGGACAGCTTTGGGAGGCGACAAAGGGCACGGACGGTCCTCGGGTCCTACTTCTGGAGAACCAAGATTACTTCGGCCGGAACGGCGTATATGGGGAGGGCGGGGAAGACTACCCCGACAACCACCTCAGATTCTCGTTTCTGACAGCCGCTGCGATCCAGGTCCTCCCGGAACTCGTCCCTGGTCCGGCACCTGTTCTCCTCCACATGCATGATTGGCATACCGCCCTGGCCGTGGTTTACCTCCGCGCCCTCGGAAAGGGAGACCCCTTTGCCGACCGTGTGGCCACGGTGCTTTCTGTCCACAACGGTGGCTTTCAGGGGCACTTCCCCCGGGAAGTCATGGCGGAGATGGGCCTGCCCTACGAGCTGTACCACATGGACGCGATGGAGTGGTACGGGCGGGCCAACATCCTCAAAGGGGGACTGGTGTTCTCGGACATGGCCTCCACCGTCAGCCCAAGCCATAGTTTCGAGTTGAGGACTGAGGCCGGGGGCTTCGGCCTTCATCACACGTTCCTGGGCCTCCATGACCGTCTGGTGGGGGTCCTGAACGGAATCGACTACCAGATCTGGAACCCGGAACTGGACCCTCAGATCCCCGCCAACTACTCCTCCGAGGACTTGAGCGGCAAGGCCGAGTGCAAGGCAACTGTTCAGCGGGCCTACGGCCTGGAGGAAGACCCGGACAAGCTTCTGATCGGCATGGTAGCCCGTATGGTGTCCCAAAAAGGCATGGACCTGATCCTGGGAGGAGCCGCCATCCGTGAAGCTGAGGCCCAGTTCGTTTTCCTTGGCAGCGGAGAAAAACGGTTCGAAGAAGGGTTACAGAACCTTGCGGCAGCTTACCCGGAAAGAGTGGCCGTCGAGATCGGCTTCACGGAGGAGAAAGAGCACCGCATCGTGGCCGGAGCCGACGCCCTTCTGATGCCTTCCCTCTACGAACCCTGCGGGCTGACCCAGATGCGGGCCATGCGCTACGGAACCATCCCCCTGGCCCGGCGGGTCGGTGGGTTGGATGACACGATCGAGGACGGTCACACCGGGCTTCTCTTCGACGACTACAAGCCGGAGCGTCTCGACTGGCTGATCGAAAGGGCCGTAGCCCGATATAAGAAACCAGCAACCTGGAGGGACACCGTCGAGCACGGAATGGCCCTCGATTACTCCTGGGAACGGGTTGTGGATCGCTACTTCGAGGTCTACGAACAGGCCTTCGAAGCCCGTGCCGAATCGCTTGCGGTCGAAACCGCCTGAGGAAATCCGATGCATTTTGTCCTGACTCTCCACAGCCATCTCCCCTACGTCCTGAACCACGGGCGTTGGCCCCATGGAAGCGACTGGCTTTGTGAGGCGGCGCTGGATACATACCTGCCTCTTCTCGAGGCCCTAAGGTCCCTCAGGGATGACGAGGTGACTTCGCCTCTGACCCTCGGGATCACTCCGGTCCTGGCCAACCAACTCGTCAGCGATGGGTTCAGGGAAGAGATGGAGGCCTTCTTCGCGCAACGCCTAAAGGCGTGTGACGAAGCTCCCGACTCCTTGGTTGAGACCGGGGACCAGGAGCTCATGCCCCTGGTGGATTACTGGAAAGACCGGTTCCTTCGACTCCGAGCTCTGTTCCACGACATCGACGGAGACATCCTCGGGGCTTTCCGACAGCTGGAAGAGGAATGCCGCCTGGAAATCATCAGCTCGGCCGCTACCCACGGATTCCTCCCATTGCTGGGGCGGGAGGAGAGCGTACGCTTGCAGCTTGCTGTCGGTGCATCCGAACACCGCAGGCTGTTCGGCAAAGACCCAAAGGGGTGCTGGGCTCCAGAGTGTGCCTACCGCCCGGGCGGTGTTTGGGACCCCATTCCTGGAGTGTCGAAGAAGGCCCCCCGCCCAGGGTTGGAGGAGTTTCTTTCCGAAGCCGGGTTCAAGTTCTTTTTCATCGATACCCACATGGCCGAAGCTGGGGAAGCACTGGGCTGGTCAGGAGATGTGCCCCACGGAACCGAACGGTTCGACGCCAGCTTCCAAGGAGAAAGCAGGACCGGGGACAAAGAAGCCTCCCGGTCCGCATACCAGGCCTACCATGTGGGTGACCCATCTGTCGGGAAGGGGCTCGTTGCGTTTGTTCGGGAACCGAAAGCCTCCATGCAGGTCTGGAGCCGCCAGCAAGGCTACCCCGGGGACGGCTCATACCTGGAGTTCCATAAGATCCGTTGGCCCAGTGGCCTGAAATACTGGAGTGTCACAGGCTCCAACGTGGACCTCGGGGAGAAGACTGCCTACGACCCCCAACAGGCCCGCTATCGGGCCAGTGACCACGCAACCCATTTCTCCGGTTTCCTCGGGCACATCCAGCGGAAGGAAGCCGTCGGTCCCTCGGGCGTTGCGATGGCGCCCTTCGACACTGAGCTCTTCGGTCATTGGTGGTTCGAAGGCGTCGACTTCCTCCGGGAACTCTTCACCCGCCTCCCCTATCGGGAAGGCGTCATCCCCGTCACAGCGTCCGAACACCTGGACTCCTTCCCGCCCCAGGCTGCCATTCACCCCCTCGAAGGATCCTGGGGCGCCAATGGCGATTTCAGCATGTGGCTGAATGAGGAAACTCAGTGGACCTGGGAGCGGCTATGGCCCCTGGAGGACATGTTCTGGGACACCGCTCCTCGGGCTATGGAGACGGAGGAGACCAGGACCATCCTGGCTCACGCAGCCAGACAGCTCCTCCTTGCTCAATCTTCCGACTGGCAGTTCATGATCTCCACCGGCGCCGTACCCGATTACGCCGAGCTGAGAATGAACCTCCACTGCGATGATGCCGAGACCCTCCTTGAAGCCTTGAAGCCCGGCGCCCCGGAGGGGGCGGTGGCTGCGGCGCTGGAGATGATCCCAGAGCTACAGGTGAGGGACGACCTTTTCCCCAACGTCCTGGAATCGGTGGCGGAGGTCCTGGAGCGCCGGTAACAACAGGCACTCCAGCCCACCCCCCCGACACTAAGCCATGGAATCTCCCCCACTGTCCGCGGTAATACACGGTCATTTCTACCAGCCGCCTAGAGACGACCCCTGGTTGGAAACCGTTGAGGCCCAGCTCTCGGCCGAACCCTACCACGACTGGAATGAGAGGATCGAGGAAGAGTGCTATCGGGCAGTGGTAGCCGCCCGAATCCCGGGATCAGGAGGCCGAATAACCGGCATTCTGAACACCCTGGAGTTCATCAGCTTCAACTTCGGTCCAACGCTTCTCGACTGGATGGAGAGAGCGGCGCCGGTAACCTACCGAGCGATTCTGGACGCCGACGCAAAGAGCGCTGCAAGACTCGGAGGTCACGGGAACGCCATCGCCCAGGCCTACCACCACGCCATCCTTCCCCTGGCCTCTCAGCGGGACAAGGTGTCAGAGGTGCGGTGGGGGATCGCCGATTTTCGGAAGCGGTTCGGCCGGGACCCCCACGGCATGTGGCTTCCCGAAACGGCTGTGGATGGAACGACCCTGGATGTCCTGGCACAAGAGGGGATCGCCTTTACCATCGTCGCCCCCCACCAGGTGAAGACCCCTCCACCGGAAGGGCTTCCCGGTCTGTATCGGACCCCCGGGGGCCGTTCCGTGGCCCTCTTCGTATACAACGGCCCCCTCTCCCACGGGGTGGCTTTCGGGCCCCTCTTGAAGGATGCCGACAAGTGGACCCTGGACGTGGTGGGGATGAGCCCCGAGACCCAGCGACTGGTATCCATCGCTACCGATGGCGAGACCTACGGTCACCATCATCGGTTTGGTGAAATGGCCCTGGCGGCCGTCATCCAGAACCTTCGTCATGAATTCGGGGTTCAGGTGGAGAACTTTTCCTCCTTCCTTTCCAGGAATCCTCCAGAACACGAAGTGGAGCTGGTGGAACCTTCTTCCTGGAGCTGCGCCCACGGCATCGAACGATGGCGATCCGACTGTGGCTGCAAAATGGACCCCTCCGAGGACACGCAGCAGGAGTGGAGGCCCGGACTTCGGGACGCTCTGGAGTGGCTGGCCTCCGAGATCCACAGGGTCTTCGAATCGGAGGGCGCTGCCTTTTTTGAAGACCCCTGGACTTCCCGGAACGACGCTGGGCCCGGACTGGAAACGGACGCCGAAGACCCCCGGGCCCTCGAACTCCTGGACCTGGAGCAGCAGGCGCTTCGCCTCTTCACCTCCTGTGGGTGGTTCTTCGACGACCTGGCCGGCATCGAACCGATACAGGTTCTCCGCTATGCAGCCAAAGCCCTCGAGCTCCTGGGACCGGAACGGGAGGCCATAGAGAAGGAGTTTCTGGATCGTCTCGATCTGGCTATCTCCAATGAAGACCCGCCCCGGAGCGGCCGAGCAATTTTTCTGGAAGAGGCCATGCCCCGCGTCCCGGCCCACCTCCGGGTGGCCGCCGGCGCGGCCCTTTGGGAAGCTGTCGTCGATGGCGCTCAGAGGCCTGGAACGAAAGACCCAAGACCTGGCGTTCTCGGTTTTCAAACCGAGGTGCGTCCAGCAGGCGTCGTTCTTGTCACGCATACAAGAACCAACCGTCAGTGGCTGATTGAGACCGAGGTTCGGCGCCCCTCCCTGGGGAACGGGGCGGTGGCGGTCCGATGCTTGAGTGGTGACGAACCGACCGAGTCCCTCACCCTGGCCGACATTCCGGATGATTTCAGAACACCCATCACTCTCGCCCTGGGAGAGGCCGTCCCCGATCCGGGCAACACCCTTGTTTCCGCCGTCGAACTACTGGGAAGGGAAGGGGAGGGCGAAGAGGGGCCTTCGGCGGTCCAGATCAGACGGGTTCGGGACCTTTCCGACCTTCACATCTTGCTGGGCGAGCCAATCCCCTTCGACGCTCAGACGATCTTCTTCGGGCTTCTTTCCGAGGCGTCACCGTTGGTCGCCGAGAAACTCGCCCCCCTCCGAGAGCCTCTCGGATTCACATCTGCTTGATGAGCAACACAATGCATGATCCAGTCTATTTCACGTTCGGATTGCACGCCCACCAGCCCGTGGGAAACTTCGGCCACGTTTTTGAAGAGCACCTCAGGGATGTGTACGAACCTTTTCTGGTCAGAGCGAAAGAGGGAGACCTCTTCCCCCTGACCCTTCACCTCTCCGGGCCCCTCCTGGACTGGTTGGAGAAAAACAGCCCGACCTACCTGGACCTGGTCGGACGGCTGGTCGCCGACGGAAAACTCGAGCTACTGCTTGCTGGCTACTACGAACCCATCCTTCCTTCTCTCCTCAAGGAAGACCGGGTGGACCAGATCAGGTGGATGCAGGAGGCCCTCCGAAGTCGGTTCGGAGTGGAGGCCAAGGGCCTCTGGCTGACGGAGCGCGTCTGGGAGCCGGACCTGGCCGAAGACCTGGTGGATGCTGGTGTGGGTTACGTGTTGGTGGACGATCGCCATTTCGTGGCTGCGGGCTTCTCCCGGGACCAACTCCATCGCCCCTTCCGGACAGAGTTCGGGGGGAAGAGCCTGGGCGTGTTCGCCATCGACGAGACTCTCCGCTATTTCCTCCCCTTCCACCCCCCATCTGACACGGCGGCATACATCCGGGCTCTGCGAGAAGCCGGAAAACCCCTGGCTGTAGCTGCTGACGACATCGAAAAATTCGGTGGATGGCCCGGAACGAGGGAGTGGGTATACCAGCGCGGCTGGCTCGATGACTTCATCCGGGAAATGAAGGAGATGGAGGAGAAGGGCGAGATGCGGATGGCGACGTTTGCCCAGGCCCTCGCCGACATCCCCAGCGGTGGCCTCGCCTATCTCCCGTCATCCTCCTACCGGGAAATGGAGGAGTGGTCTCTCCCCACGGCTGGCTTCACCCGATTGGAGGAGCTGAAGGACGTCCTGGGCGACGAGAGCTTCAACCAGGGCGAAGGGCCACTGATTAGAGGGTCCCACTGGAGGAACTTCCTTGTGAAGTACTCCGAATCGAACCGCATGCATAAAAAGACCATGGCCCTTTCCTCCCTCTGTAGGGCCAGGGGTGAGCCGAAGGAGGCCCGACGGGCCCTCGGTGAAGCTCAGTGCAATGATGCGTACTGGCACGGTGTGTTCGGGGGCCTCTACCTCCGGCACCTCAGGGATTCGATCTGGCAAAGGCTGTCCGAAGCGGAAGGTCGCCTCCGGGCAGGGGAAGATCTGTCCTGCGAGGAAGTGGATCTCGACCTGGACGGGCATAAAGAACTCTGGGTTCATTCAGGGGCCTTTTCCGCCCTGGTCAGCCCCGCCCGGGGCGGTGTGGTTGAGGAGCTGACCTTGTTCCGGCATGGAATCAACCTGGCGAATACACTCACCCGCCGGAGAGAGCCCTACCACCAGATTACCGAAACGGGTAAAGACCCTGCATCCGACCATCACGATGGGGATTCGGACACAGCCCCCTCGATTCACGACATGGAAGGGGAACTCACCTTCAAAAAGCTCCCGCCAGTCGACCACGAGGACCGTGCCCTCTTCACGGATCGGGTCCTCCCAGGGAACCTGAGTCTTTCGGACTACCAGGAGGGACGGTACGAGCCCCTTCTCAACCTGGCGAACCGGAGCCTCCGGGTCCTTTCCGTGGAGGAAGGGGAGACCCCCCAGGACACGATCCAGGACGGCCTGCCCACGGAGTGGCTGGAGGTTTGCCTCGGAGAAGGGGATGCGGGAACGTTCGAAAAGAGAATCCGTTTTGGCGTCGACGGAACCGTGGAGGTTCTCTTCAACTGGACCTCGGACGATTTCCCGGAGGATGCGTTCTTTTCCACCGAGCTCTCCTTGGGAGGAGAGGCAGAGCTGCTGGCCGTACCCGAGGCCGAAACCTGGCGGTTCCCGATTTCCACCTTTTCCAAATCGGAGAAGGGCTTTGATGAAACCGTTCAGGGTGAGTCGGTGACCATCCGGTGGCCGGTAAGAACCGGCTGGGGCCGGGTCAGAATCAGGATGCCCTGACCGTTCCGGTTATTTATCACATTTGGACTCGACGCTTAGCCGTTTCTATCCCTACATTGGTGCCACTCAATCGGGGCCCAGCCCCTGGCTCGCGCCGGGACCGGTCCCGAGCAAATCATAAAGACGTGGCTTTGAAAGGGAACTCATGAAACGGATCCTCGTCACGGGAGCCTCCGGGCAGGTCGGGTCGGATCTGGTTGTTGCCCTGCGAGAACGGTATGGGGGCGAAAACGTACTGGCATCGGACATCAGGGAACCTGATAGTGTTGTCGGAACCGGCGGGCCCTTCGAGGTCGTGGACTGCACCGATCACGGGGTCATGAACCAGGCCGTCCTTCGCTTCAAAGCGGACACCATCTACCACCTCGCGGCAATCCTCTCCGCCACGGGGGAAGCTGATCCCCACCGGGCCTACGAAGTAAATCTGGGTGGCCTGGAAAACACGCTGGAGGTTGCCCGGACTCGGGGATGTGCGGTTTTTGTTCCCAGCTCCATCGCGGCCTTTGGCCCTTCCACCCCTCCCGACCCGACCCCTCAGGTCACCATCCAACGACCCACCACCATTTACGGTGTGACCAAGGTCGCAGGTGAGCTCCTGGCCGATTATTTCTATTTGCGGTTTGGTGTAGACGCCCGGGGTGTTCGCTATCCGGGACTGATTTCCTGGGTCACCGAACCCGGCGGGGGAACCACGGATTACGCCGTCGAGATTTTTTATGAAGCCATCCGGAAAGGGAGCTACACCTGCTTCCTGAAGCCCGACGCCCAGCTGGACATGATGTACATGCCCGACGCTATCAAGGGATCCATCGCCGTGATGGAGGCCGACCCGGCCAGGCTGATCAACCGGAACGCATTCAACATCGCCGCAATGCAGTTCACGCCTGAAGATCTTGCAGCGGCCATTAGAAAACACATCCCCGACTTTACCATCGACTATGACGTGGACCCCCTCCGCCAGGGCATCGCCGATTCCTGGCCCAAACGCCTGGACGACACTGCTGCTCGGGAGGAATGGGACTGGGAGCCCGACTTCGACCTGGACGCCATGGTCGAGGACATGTTGGTGAACCTCCGAAAGAAGCTGGCCTGAACAAAAGGGACTCGAATCAATGCCTATCCATCGACTGACAGAAGTTCTCCGGAGCCACATATCTAATCTGGAGGAGAACGGCACAGCCAAAGGCCCGGAACAGGTCGTCACGAAGGCCATTCCTCCCTCGGGTGAAAAGGGCCCCCGTTTCCATCTGCAGGGGGAGGGAGAAAAGGAGTTCCTCAGGATGAACTCCAACTCCTACTTGGGCATGTCCCTGCGGCCGGAGATCATGAAGGCTGAGGAAGAGGGAACCGCCCAGTACGGCGCCGGACCTGGAGCCGTTCGTTTCATCAGCGGGACCTACGATGTACACACAGGGCTGGAGCAGGACCTCGCCACCTTCCACGGTCGGGATGAGGCCATGATTTTCTCCTCGGCCTATGCCACGGTTATGGGGACGATCAGTCCTCTGGTAACCAAAGAGACGGCCCTCATCAGTGACGAGCTGAATCACAACTGCATCATCAATGCTGCCCGTCTGTCCCGGCCCAAAGAAAAGGCAGTCTATCCCCACCTGGATATGGCCGCACTTGAGAAATCCCTCATTGATTTCAAGGGCAAGGTGGATCGGGCTCTGGTCATTACCGATGGGATCTTCAGCATGCGGGGTGACCACGCCCCCATGGACGAGATCATGGCTCTGGCGAAAAAGCACGATGACGACTATCCGGAGAATGTGGTGGTTGTCATGGACGACTCCCACGGGGTCGGATCCTTCGGGGAAACCGGGCGCGGTACGGAAGAGTATACATCGGCGGACCAGATCGATGTCCTGGTGGGCACCCTTGGGAAAGCCTTCGGGGTCAACGGTGGATACGTGACCTCCAACGCAGACCTGATCCGCTTCCTGAGAGAGTCTGCACCCTTCTACATCTACTCCAACCCCATCACCCCCGGTGAGGCGAAGGCCGCCCAGGCTTCTCTTCGGTTGCTGGACAGCGAGAGGGGCCGAGGGTTGCTGGTCCATCTCCGTGCCATGACCGAGCGGTTCGAGACCGGCCTTGGAACCCTTGGGATGGAGACCATTCCTGGTAAACACCCGGTGGTTCCTCTGATGGTGAGGGATACAGCCAAGACCAACGCCCTGGTGGAACACCTCTATTCAAACGGGGTCTTGGCCACCGGACTGGCTTATCCTGTCGTTCCAAGGGGCGATGAAGAGATCCGCTTCCAGATCAACGCGGACCACACCGCACAGGATGTGGATCGGGTATTGGAGGTACTTGGCAGTTTTTGAGGAATAGATCCGGTCCCAGCGATCTCTCCTTATCAGGAGTTCCAGGTGCATAGTTCCGGTTCGTTTTCAGGCAGACGTACGCTCATCACAGGGGGTGCCAAAAGATTGGGGCGTGAGACGGCCTTTGCCCTCGCCCGGGGCGGGGCCACGTTGGCCATCCATTACAATTCTTCACAGGCCTCCGCCGAAGCCCTGTGTGAAGAGCTTCAGGGTCTGGGATCCAAAGCCTTTCCCCTCCAGGCCGACCTGAGCGACCCAGCTGCCGTGGAGGGCCTTTTCTCCAGAGCCTGGGAGGGGCTCGGAGGCATGGACTTCCTGGTGAACAACGCCTCCATCTTCCCCGCTGGGCGCCTTGAGGAAACCGACATTCACGAGGTTCACCGGAACCTTCACGTGAACGCCTGGGCACCTTTCATTCTTATTCGGGAGTTCTGGAGAAGGCTCAGGGGATCCGGGGCCAGGGGTTCGGTCGTTAACCTCCTGGATACCCGCCTCGTGGGAGGAGATCTCGCCCATGCCGCATATCACCTGAGCAAAGCGACTCTTGGAGAGCTCACCACCCTCACCGCCCTGGAATTCGCCCCCGAACTTCAGGTGAACGGAGTGGCTCCCGGTGCCGTCTTGCCTCCAGAGGAACTCGACGAGAGCTACCTGAAGGGCCTGGTAAAGGATCTCCCCCTCAAGCGCCGAGGGTTCCCGAAAGACATCACCGATGCCACCCTCTACCTCCTGGACGCCTCCTTCGTGACCGGGCAGGTCATTTTTGTGGACGGTGGCCGCCACATTCGACTGGGAGGAAGCTCATGAGTGACAAGATCCTCATCCGGGATCTCCTCATCCGTGGCATCATTGGAATCCATGATTGGGAGCGGGAGAAGAAGCAGGACATCCTTATCAATATCGAGATGGTGGCCGACTGCCGGCCCGCCGGTGAAAGCGATGATTTCGAGGAGGCGGTGGATTACCGGGCAGTGGCCAAGTCAGTCATCGCCCTGGTGGAGAGTTCCCAATTCTACCTCGTGGAGAAGATGGCGGAGGAAATCGCCAAGATCTGCTTGGCCAACCCGAAGGTGGACTCGGTAACTGTTCGGGTCGAAAAACCCGGGGCCGTCCGCTTCTCTCGGAGCGTTGGGATCGAGGTGGTCAGAGCCCGTGAGTAGACCATCCGCCTTCGCCTATGTTGGCGTCGGATCAAACATCCAACCCGAGAACAACGTTGCATGGGCCCTGGAGTCCCTTTCTGAGAAGCCCGGCGTCACCCTCACAGGCATCTCGACCTTCTACCGAACTGCGCCCCTGACCGACCCCAATCAAACCTCTCTTTTTCCTGGAGAGGGGGCCCCGGAACCGGATCCGGATTTCCTGAATGGTGTCCTGGAGATTCGGACTTTTCTGACCCCTGAGAACCTTCTGATGTTATTCGCCGGCATCGAAAACGCCCTGGGCCGAAGGCGCAGAGGTAATCGTTTTGCCCCCAGGACCATTGACCTGGACCTCCTTCTTCACGGCCAGGCGAAGGCGGGAGAACTCCCCACCCAATGGGAGGACATAGCAGAGGATGGGATTAAGGCTCACTCCGATATCTTCCACCGAGCATTCGTTGCCTGTCCACTCATGGAACTGACTCCCGATCTGATCCTACCGCCTCACAACATTCCTCTCCGGGCACTGGCCACCGCCTTCGACTCACCCGGCGGGAAGCCGGAATACACCCTGACACAGGAGTTCCGGAGGCGATTCCTCTCTTCCTGAGGGAACACCCGAAGCACAAAGGCATATCTAGGGGCCTGTCCGGGTCGTGGGGTGCTGTTACGGACAGACTCCTGGGCCAGCTTTCCGGGCCCAAGCATCCTTACATCTTGAATACCCGGTTGTATCAGACATCCTGTTAGCACCAGAAACGGAATCGAGCATGTCCGAGTTGAGAAAGAAGAAGTGCAAGCCCTGCGAGGGTGGCGTCCCCCCCATGACCCTGGAGGAGGCTGAAGACCTGCAGAAGGAGGTTCCCGTTTGGGAGGTCATCCACGAGGGTCATGGCCTCCGACGTCTCTTTACCTTCGGGAATCACTACGAGCTCATGGCATTCGTGAACGCGGTAGCCATGATCTCGCACAGGGAAGACCACCACCCAAACCAGCATCTCGGTTATAGCCGCAGTGAGGTCGTCTACACGACCCACGCCGTGGATGGACTGACGGAAAACGACTTCATTTGTGCAGCGAAGGTGGACGCCCTTCTGGACTAAGAAGGTTCCACGCAGCACCAGCTATGGCTGCGTCCTGAGCACCCACCCCGGTCAGGTCGCAGACGATGAGTTCATCGCTCTCCCGCCCGGGGCGGGTTCCCTCGAGCACCTCACCCAACTCTGCGTGAATGTCCTCCGGAGCCAACAACCCCTCTGATACGGCGTGGTGGGTTTCACCAAGCCGCAGACATTGAGCCCTGGAGTCCACGATCACTTTCCCGGCGGCTCCCAGGACCTCTGTGGTCAGCTCCTGCTTCTCCGGGCCGTCGGAGCCCACCGCCACCACGGTGACGCCACTCCCCAGCCACGAAAGTTCGAGGATGGGACTACGAGCCGGAGTCACCGTCACCACGAGGTCGGCATCCCTGACGGCCTCCTCCACGGAAAAGGTCCCGAATATCGACCCCGCCAGCTCCGGCCCCATCTCTTTCAGGTACGGCTCGATCTCCCGCGGATCCGGGCTCCACACGCGAACCTCGGCCAGCTCACGGATCCGACTAATGGCCCGGATCTGATAGCGGGCCTGGGAGCCGGCCCCGAGAACAGCCGCAACGAGCGGACGAGCTTGCGTCAGTAGGCGCACTGCCAGGGCTCCGGCCGCCCCGGTACGGAGCTCCGTGAGATACCCGTTGTCCTGAAGAAGGCCCAAGGGAAACCCGGTTGTGGCGTTGAAGACCAACACCAGACCTGAGCCTGTGGGGAGCCCCTTTTCCGGATTCTGATAGAAACCGGAGGCGACCTTCATGGCGAAGATGGGCTCCCCCTTCAAATACGCCCCCTTCACGTGCACCTCCCCCCGGACCTCTTCCAGATCCATCCCAAGGGGTGGGGGCTGGACCACCTGACCGGCGGCGAGAGACCTGAAGGCCTTCTCCACCGCCACGAGAGCCTCATCCTCCCCTATTTCTGCTCGAAGACTATCCTCACCAATGAGCTTCATCCCGGCTCCTTCCGTAGGTTTCAAGGTCCCCCACAACCTTTCATCCCACTCCTCGTGGGGAAAGTGCCGAGGAATGCACCTCGGTTGCGTGCCATGATGGGATAGATACGTTTCCCACCCTCGCCCCCCGTACCGAGGACCGTAACTCGTGAGATCCATTGCCATTCTCTCCGATATCCACGCCAACCTCCCGGCCCTTGAGGCGACCCTGGAAGCTCTGGCTCACCGGGATGGGCTGGTGGGCACCTACCACCTGGGCGACCTGGTGGGGTATGCCCCCTGGCCGAATGAGGTGGTGGCACTCCTCCAGGATCGAGGCATCCCCGGAATCCAGGGCAACTATGACTCCACAGTGGCCACTCACTACGAGCACTGCGGCTGCAGCTACACGGACCCCAGAGACGTGGAGCTGGCTCACCTCAGCTTTTCCTGGACACTGGAGCACACCTCGACCCTGACCAAGGCCTTTCTCGGAGCCTTGCCGTTCCGACTGGACCTGAGGCCCTGGGGGGGCCACCTCTCCGGGCCCAGAATCATCCTCGTTCACGGGACGCCTGTTCTGAACACGGTCTATTGGACGGAGGACCGGCCAAACGAGTTCTCCCAGCAGATGGCTGAGAAGCTCGGGGCCAAGGCAGGGGACACCGTGGTTTTCGGCCACACTCACAGACCGTGGCAGCGAACGATCGACGAAATCAACTTCGTAAACGCTGGATCCGTTGGACGGCCAAAGGATGGAGATTGGAGGGCTTGCTGCCTCCTTTTACACTTTCCAGCGGACCGGGACGAGGGAGAAATCGGTGACGTTCGAGTGGAATTCCTGAGAGTGGAATACGCCTTGGCCAGAGCCCAGGAGGGAATTCGGTCATCTGCCCTCCCGGAGGAATTCGCCCTGGTCCTGGAAACGGGCGGCTCGAAGTAGAGGGATCCGCCTCCGGAGGGTCAGGCCCGATCCGAGGGGCTCTACTCCACCTGAACCAGCCCCTCATCTGAGAGGAGCCAGTGCTCCTGGGCCAACGCCACTGCGTCGGCCTCATCGTGGCTCACGAGAAGAAGCAGGAGGCCCTGCTCCCTCACATAGTCCCTGAGGCGAGTAGCGACGTGATTTCGAAGAGGCCTGTCCAGGGCTGAAAACGGCTCATCAAGGAGGAGGATCTTTGGTCGGGAAAGGAGGGCCCGACCCAGAGCTACCCGCTGTTGCTCTCCACCGGATAGACCCCGTGGCCGTCGATCCAGAAGGTGGTCGACCATGAGGGCCTCCCCAACCTCCGAAACCTCTTCAGGCGAGGCCCCGGAAAAGGCCATGTTCTCCCGAACCCGAAGGTGGGGGAAGAGTCGGTACTCCTGGGGAACCCACCCGGTGCCCCGATCCCAAGGCGGAAGAAACCGGCCCGTCGAGCTGTCCATCCACACCTCGCCCCGAACCCTGACCAGTCCCTCCGCTCTCTTTTCAACCCCGGCCAAAATCCTGAGAATGGTGCTCTTCCCTCCACCGGAGGGGCCGAACACCGCCACGGTGGGTGCCTCGGTATTCAGCCGGACCCTCAGATCCCGTGCTCCGACGCGAACCTGGAAATCCAGGTCGAGCATTCCATTCCCCTCAGCCATGGCGTCCCACCCCCATCTGCTTTTTCTGGTGACGGGACAGGATCTCGAACCCCAGAAGGGCCAGAAGGGAGAGGAACACGCTGGCGCCTACAAGAAACCAGATCGCTTCCCGACCCTGGGGGGACTCGAGGAGGGTATACACCGCCAGGGCGATGGTCCTGGTGCTTCCCTCCACATTCCCGGCCAACACCACCGTGGCTCCGAACTCTCCCAGGGCCCGGGCGAAAGCCAGGACGGCTCCCGCCGCTATCCCAGGGAGAGCCAGGGGAAAAGTGACTCGGACAAAAGCCGGCCAGGGCCGCTTCCCCAAGGTCCAGGCCACCTCCTCGAAACTGGGATCTACCGCCTGGAATGCGTTCCGAACCGAGAGGACGTAGAGGGGAAGCCCTACGGCCAAGGCCGCCAAGATGGCCCCCAGAAGAGTGAACGGAATGGGTAGGCCCAAGCTGGCTAGCCAGGATCCGAGGGGACCCTGGGTCCCAAAAACGCTGAGAAGAATGAACCCTGTCACGACCGGAGGGAGGACCAGGGGCACCAAGGCCAGGGTGGAAACGAGGCTCTTCCCGAAAAACTCTTTTCTCGCCAGGATCCAACCCAAAAAGACGGCTGGCACAAAACCTACCAGCGTTGCTGCCAGGGCAACGAGGAAGGACAGACGAATGGCCGACCAGGGGTTGGGAAGGGGTGCCTGCCGAAATCCGTCCGGATCCAGGATCTCGGAGGAGCCCCCCGGCGCGGCATTCCCCAGGACCTGGAACCCCGCGGCTTGGAACAGGTATCGAGCCTCCGCCGTCTGACAAAAATTCAGAAACGCCTGAGCGGCGTCTGGGTAGGACGCATTTTCGAGGACCGCCGCAGGATACGTGACGGGCGGATAGCTTCCCGGGGGAAAGGTGAACACCACCCTCACCCTTTCTTCGGCGGTGGCGTCGGTCCTGTACACAACGCCCATTTCGGCCTCTCCCAGGGCCACCCACTCCAGGGCTCCACGGACATTCCCGGCCCTCACGATCCGACCCTCCACCTGTCCCCAGACCCCCGCGGCCTCCAAAGCCGCTCGGGCGTACCGCCCTGCCGGAACGTTCTCTCCAGCCAGAGCGATATGCTGAAAGACGTCCGATCCCAATTCCATTGGGCCCGGGAGAATCACATCGCTGGCCCGGGAAACCACCGCCACGATCTCATTGCCGAGGAGGACCGTTCTCGATTCCTCCCGAACCCCACCTCGCTCGGATACCCAATCCATCCATCGCTGATCAGCGCTGAAGAAGAGGTCTGCCGGAGCACCCTGGAGCGTCTGGGGAGCCAACCTCGAAGTGGCGTCGAAGCTGAAGCGGACGGGGAGTCCACCCGTTTCCGTCCACCGTTGGGCCACCCTGGGCAACACATCGGTGAGGCTTGCCGCCGCCAAAACCAGAAGGGTTGAGTCAGCGGAAGGCCCCGGTCCCGATCGGGCTGAAAGAGAAGCTGGGCCCATGAAGAGAAAGAGCGCGGCCAACACGCTCACGGGAACCCTAAGGGAGGATCGGAACATGGTTTGAGCTTACCCCAGACCCGGGACCCGATCAAGGTGGAGAAAGGCTGAGGACGCACCCATTCCCCTTGACGTTTCTCCCTCCCCCATTGATTGTTTGAAGCTTCAAGTCTCGTCCTCACACGAAACAAAGGTCCACCCCATGAACCGGCTGACCCGGCGGCACATCCTTGGGACCACCCTCCTGGTGACTGCGTCTCTGGCCCTTCCTGGCTGTCAGGACGACCCAACCCCTCCTGCCCAGGCGGCTCAGGTAGGCTGTACCCCGGGAAACGGTGGGATCACCCTGCCGGATGGTTTTTGTGCTGTGGTGGTGGCGGACTCCGTTGGGCGAGCCCGGCATATCGACGTGGCCGCCAACGGTGACGTATTCCTGGCTATGAACAACACCCGGGGTCCGGACCGGGAGTTGGTACCTGGGGGGGTGGCCCTTCTCAGGGACCTGGGCGAAAACGGCGCAGCTGACGAGATCTACCGGTTCGGGGACAACGGCGGGAACGAGGTCCTCCTTTTCGAGAACGCCCTCTGGTTTGCCACGGATGACGCCGTCCTTCGCTATGACTTTCCCCAAGGATCCACCGGCCCAATCGGGGCTCCCGACACCATCGTCAGCGGCCTTCCCAACGAATCGAATCACCGGGCCAAGAGTCTGGCTTTAGGTACAAGCGGAGAGCTCTATGTCAACATTGGATCTCCCTCCAACGCCTGTCAGGAACAACCCCGGGGTGTAGCATCGCCGGGTTTCGACCCCTGTCCCCAGCTTGAAAAACGGGCAGGTATCTGGCGCTTCGATGCCAATCGGACCGGACAACAACAGGCGGATGGTGTGCGTTTCGCCACGGGCCTGCGGAACACCGTGGCCCTACGGATTCACCCATCGGGTGCCCTCTTCGGTGTCGTCCACGGCCGGGACCAGCTCTCCGCCCTCTGGTCCGACCTCTACACTCAGGAGGAAAGCGCCGAGAAGCCCGCGGAAGAACTCGTACAGATCGAGGAAGGGGACGACTTCGGGTGGCCATACTGCTATTACGATCCGGACTCCGACACGAAGGTTCTCGCCCCGGAGTACGGCGGTGACGGAGTCAGAACCGGACGATGCTCCGATGCGAAGGACCCACTGGTGGATTTCCCGGCCCATTGGGCACCGAACGACCTGGAGTTCTATACCGGCACCCAGTTCCCGGAGAAATACCGGGGGGGCGCCTTCGTGGCGTTCCACGGGTCGTGGAACCGATCCCCTCAACCACAGGGCGGATACAACGTGATCTTCGTTCCATTCCAGGGGACGACGCCTACCGGTGGGTGGGAAGTCTTTGCCGATGGCTTCGCCGGAGCGGAAGTGAGCCCTTCAGGTGCCGACCATCGGCCCGTGGGCCTCGCGATGGGCCCTGATGGATCCCTCTACATTTCAGACAGCCAAAGGGGAACGGTCTGGAAGGTCGTATACACCGGGGAATAACGTTGCGCCTTCAATAGAAGCGGTTCATGATTCCGGCCATGCTTGAACCCTGGCATCTTGGAAACGACATCGTCGACCTGACGGATCCCCGGCATTCGGGCAAGGCCCGAGACGACCGGTTCCTTCGGCGGGTCTATTCCCTGGAAGAACGGGAAGAGATTCGGTCTTCCAAGAACCCGGACCTGGCCCTTTGGATCAGGTGGGCCGCCAAGGAAGCCGCCTTCAAGACTGTGAGCAAGTCCCTGGGCGTCCCGCCGACCTTCGTTCATCCCACCTTTCAAGTCGCGGTTCACCACCCGGAGACATCAAACGACCAGTTGGGGGATGACGCCGACCCCCCCATGACCCGCTTCGGCGAGGTTCGTCATGGCCAACTCCTCCTACCCCTACGAATCGAAGTCCACGGCCCCGCTCTTCACGCCGTCACCTGGGTGCCTCGGGACGCGGATGAGGTACCCTCATTCTCCTGGGGATCAAGCCTGATGGAGGAGACGGGGGCCCAATGGAGACTGGCCCTGCACGGTGCCTTTTCGGACCGGGAGTGGGGCTGCGTCTCGCACCAAGCCTCGGCCCTGGCCCGGTTGGCTGCCCGGAAATCCCTGGCCTCCAGGATGGGTGTGGAAGAAGATGCTCTGGAGATCGGCTGCGGTCCCGGAGTACCCGGCCGGCGTATCCCCAAAGTCCTCTTGAAGGGGAAGGAGATTCCCGCCGACCTCACCCTCTCCCACCACGGCCGCCTCCTGGCCTGGGCGTTTACCATCTAGCCAGGGTAGCCTGACCCGGTACGGTGATTTGGTGGGTCGAGTCCTAATTCCAGGGTCGGTAGCGGAAGAGGAGGCTCGCGCCGAGGCGCTCATAGTAGGAACTACCGATATCCGTCTCGGCCCGGGTCCACCCTAACCGGAATGCCCCGTCCAGGTTCAGGAAGATGGGCCGGCTGGCCTCGATGTAGACCACCGATGCGTTGTCCGCTTCCTCCCCGGGAACCAAAATGGCGTCTTCCGATTCCGTCAGGTAACTCTTGGCCGTCACGTCCGCGTAGAAATTCAGGCTGAAATTCTGGGGAATCGGAACCGAAACCACAGCCAGGAGCCTGAGGGCGTTGTACTCGGGTCGGCTGGAGTTGGAACGGTTCAGGACCCCCTCAGCTCCCACCTGAGCCAGGAAGCTGGAACGGAAGGTCCAGGTGGCCCCAAGGTGGAGAGTCTTGTCCCTTCGAAGGGGGTCCGAGGGATCGTAGGTACCCTGATTCCGGTACTCCGACGCCCGAAAGCCTGTGTATCCCCGGATCGTCCAGTCCGACCCCCAGCTGGCCCCGAGTTCAACCCCCAACCCCTTCCGATCGAGGAGGGCGAGTTGCTGGGTGAACTCGGTGGAACTGTATTCGGCCAGATCACCCAGAACCTGAGCATCGTACCGTACCCCATTCACCGGGCGGAATCGCAGTTGAATCCGACCATCCAGGGTTCCGTACCCAGGCTGGATGAAGAGGGGCATGGGGGGACGATCCGCAACCTTGCGACCACCCAGGCCTCCAAAAAACCAAAGCTCGCCCAAGGCCCCAACATCTTCCCGATAGCTAAGGTCGACGCGACCCACCAGCTCCGTCGGGGCGTAGTCTCTGGTATAAAACCCTCCCGCCACGAATTGCCTGAGTCCCCCGTCGAACTGAAGTTCTACGGTCCGTTCCTCCCGGTTCAGGAGAACCAGCTCACCCCGAATCCCGAATTCCCCCACTGCAGCTGAAGCCTCTTCGGTGCTATCAACTGCTGTAACGGTGACAGCCGGGAGGTTCCCCCAATATCCTGCTCCCGACACCCCTCCGGTGACCACAAGATCTCTCCACACGACCTGGCCGGAGGCTTCGGAGGACCCCAGGAGGCTCCCGAGGAATCCCAACGCCAGGATGGTCAGGCTGGCTCTTACGGGCCTCACAATGCCCACTCTCCACCCCCGGCCCTACGCCTCAGGAGCCGGGCCCGGGTCAGGACGTTTTGGATCCGCCCGGTGATCTCCTCCTGGAGCGCTTCCAGGGCTTCAATCTTCTGCTCCAGGGTGAGGGGCGCACCCTGGACACCCAGGGAGTCGGCGATGGGTGGTGGCTGATCCTGGCCGGGGGGAGTCACCTCTCGATTCACGGCCCCAACCGGTACCGCCGGATCATCGAACCTGGTGAAGTCCGCCAGGAAGTCACCGCTTCGCCGAAGGAGGATCTGGTCCCTTCGAAGGCCTTCCAGCTGACGCTCGTTATAGGCGAACTGGTCGTTGTATTGGGTCGCCGTGAACTCCAGGAGTGAGGCCTTTTGCCTGAGCTGCTCAGGGCTATCCTTGAGCTCGATATTGATGTCGGGTTCCGGCTCAAGGGTTACGGGTGGATCCTCAACGTCCCTGAGTTCAGTAATCTGGTTTTGCGTGTCCGCAACGAAAACACTCAACTCTACCAGATCCAGTGGATCCGTAGCCGTATCGGCCACAGCCAGAAGTTCCTCCAGTTGAGCCGCCGTAGCATTCAGGAGACGTTCCCTTATCTCCCTGAGCTGTGCCACCTCGTTCTCCACCCGGCTTTGGGCCTGCCTTGTTTCGCTGGCGATCAGAAAGGTCCTCTCGTAGGCCTCTCTCTGAGCCGCTTCATCTCCGGCGGCGGTGGCAGAGGAGAAGTCACGCTGGGCCGCGTCGATCTGACCCGAGAGGATCTCGAACCGTTGGAAAGCCACATCGTAGTCGCCCTGGGCGACCCGGTATTCCGCCTTCAGTTCCAGTAGCGTCAACTCCTCCTGAGCCGAAGCCGCTCCCCCCGCCCCAAAGACGAGAAGAACCAGAGAACCCGTGGCCACCAATCGGCGCAGGACGCTCCGGTGCCGAAGCCCGGGAGGGGGGGCAGGAATCACGCCTCGATTCCGTATTTCTCGAGCTTGTAGTAGAGGGCGCTGGTCTTTAATCCCAGGAGCCGGGCCGCTTCGGTCTTTACGCCGCGGGCCTGTTCCAGAGCTTTCCTGAGGAGGCGCTCCTCCAAACCCTCCACTGCTTGGTTCAGATCCATGCCGCCGCCCGGAAGGGCTGCGTCGAGGAGAGAGGTATCCAGAGAGCCACCCCCCGCATGGAGGAAGGGAAGGTCGTCCTCCTGAAGGACCCCGCCCTCAGCCAGGACCAGAGCCTGCTCCATGACGTTTTCCAGCTCCCTGACATTCCCGGGCCAGTCGTATTCTGCCAGACGAAGGAGGGCCGCCTCACTCAGGTCATCTACTTGGTGGTTTGTCCGTTCCCGAAGCTTGGACAGGAAATGCCTGGCCAGAACGGGCACGTCCGATTTCCTCCCCCTCAGGGGAGGGATGGTGAGGGGCACCACATGGAGGCGGTAGAAAAGGTCTTCCCTGAACGCGTCGCCGTTTTGTAGCTCCTCGGCAGGAGTGTTGGTAGCGGCGATGATGCGGACATCAACCGGGATGGTGTCTTCACCCCCGACCCTTTCCAATTCCCGCTCCTGGAGAACCCGAAGGAGCCGAATCTGGGTGGACTGGTTGATGGTGGCGATTTCATCGAGGAAGAGGGTTCCTCCATCGGCCAGCTCAAACCGGCCCCTACGCTGCCGCTCCGCTCCAGTGAAGGCACCCTTTTCGTGGCCGAACAGTTCAGAATCCAGGAGCCCTTCCGTGAGGGCCCCACAGTTGACCCTGATAAACGGCCCCTCATTCCGGGGAGAGCCAGCGTGGATGGCTCTGGCGACCAACTCTTTTCCTGTCCCCGACTCTCCGTAGATCATGACGGTTGAATCGCTCTTGGCCACCCGCTCGACCCACCGGTAGACGGCCTCCATCTCTTCAGATTCCCCTACGATCTCACCGTAACGGGCTTCGGCCTCTCCCCTGAGGTAGGTGTTCTCCACCCTGAGGGCCACGTTCTCCCTTTTCAGGCGGAGCCTCTCCTCACGGTCAGCCAAAAGGCGGTCGACCTTCACCCCGAACTCCTCAGAAGAGAAGGGTTTGGTGAGGAAATCCGCCGCACCCAGCTTCATGGCCTCCACAGCCTTTTCGATGGTCCCGTAGGCGGTGATGACCAGAACCTCCACGTCGGGATACCCGGCCTTCACCTTCTGAAGAACCTGGATCCCGTCCATCCGGGCCATCTTCAGGTCGGTGATTACCAGATCCGCCCCGACCTCGTCCAGAAGGGCCAGGCCCCTATCTCCTGCATCTGCCGAAACGGTTTTATGCCCTCTCCGGCGAAGAAGGAGCTCCAAACCCTCCCGCATGGAATCGTGGTCGTCGATAATGAGAACCTGGGCCATTTCCTAACCTTTTTCTCCCTCTGGCGGTAATTCCTCGCCCCCTCGGAAATATACCCTGAACTCAGCCCCCACCCCACTCGCCTGGTCCCCCGTTGTGAGCTCTACTCTGCCGCCATTGGCCTCCACCACCCTCCTTACGATGGCCAGACCCAAGCCAGCGCCCTGCTCCTTATCCGTAACAAAGGGCTCGAAGATGCGATCTTCCAGCTCCGGCGGGACTCCGGGCCCGTTGTCTCTGACAAAGAGCACGATCTCACCTCGGTAGGACTCGCAGCGGACTTTGACCTCTTTCCCAGCCTGGGCCGCATTCCTGACCAAATTCAGTGCCACCCGCTTCACGTGCTCCGGATCCGCCCTTGCCATCAAGGGATGGGTTGGAAGATCAAGGGTGAGCTGGCCCCCCGAGTCCCTCATCTCCATCTCCACCAACTCCACCGCCATCCTCACCGGCTGGCGGACATCGTGAAGCTCTCCTTGGGTTGTCAGGGGCCGCGCGAAAGTCAGGAAATCGTCAATGATGGTATTCAGGGCCTCGATCTCGGCTCGGACCTTCCCGATGAACCGGGTCCTTTCTGCCGGATCGTCTGATTCAGCGGCTGCCGAGGCGAAGAGTTCGAGCCCACCAAGAGGGTTTCGTATTTCGTGGGCCACCTGGGCCAACATCAGGCGCAATTGTTCGTCGCGGTGCAGGATGCCCACCCTCATTCGCTCCATGGCCCTGGCCAGCCGACCCAACTCCCCACCCCGTTCCTGCAGGACGGGTTCGTCCATCCGCCCCCTCTGAATGCGAAGGGCCACCCGGCCCAGACGATTCATGGGACCGGTGACGGTGGTGGCCAGTAACCAGGCAATGAGTGCCGCCACTGCTGCCGCCAGCACCGAGCCCAGAAAGGCGTCTCGTTGGAACTCCTCAAGCGGCGCACGGTAGTCCGCAGTCATCTGGACCGCCAGGACGGCGTTGTTCTCCGGACCCGGAACGCTGCTCTGCTCCAACCGGACGAACCCATACTTGTAGTAGCGTCCGTCGATAGGCCCGATCAGGTCGGACGTAGCGTCGCCCTGGGCCACCGCCCTGTTAATCTCTTCGACGTGAGGACTCAACTCGAGAACGGGTTCTCCGATCCTTATTGAGTCGATGGGTCGGGTGGTGACGAGGGCATAAAGATCCTGCCGGATGATGTAGGCTTCATCAACGAAGCTTCTCAGCCGTTCGAGCCTGGCCTTCGAGGACGTGAACATGATCTGGTCCTCAGCGCCGGGAGGTAACCCCAACAACAGCTCTGCGCTGAAGCCTACATCGGCTGCGGCCCTGGCGACCGAGATCAGCTTCCGGTCCAACTCCTCTTCCAGAGTTCGAGAGGCGCTCCGGTAGGCCAGCCCCCCCCCAAGGGCCGATACCAGAATGGAAAAGGCCACAAAGACGAGGACGAATTGGCGGCGGAGGGACAAAGTTTTACTCCCCGCAGGGGACCCGTTCCAGCTTCACGTCGCTGAACTGGATCGTATCGAGGGGTGTCCTGGGCGCCACGATGACATGGATCGGGTAGTGAGCCCTCGCCGCCGGGGAGCAGAAATCGCCGGGAATCCTCTCGAAGAGATCGACCTGAGTACGGTCCCCGGTCGAAATGATCCGCCTCACCTCCACGCTGTCTCCCGCCTCTGTCCTGAGGCCCACAGCCGCCACGATGGCCATCTCGTGGATCCAGTCCACCACGGGCACAACGGAGGGAGGCGTGTCGTCATGGGCTCTCCAGAAGCTCAGCCAGCCCGTGGGTGGGTTGGGGTTGCCCTCCGGTACCGAATAGAACACCCGGGGCTCTTCCAAACCGGCGTCCGAGTCCTCTGAGCGTTCGAGGGTGCCAAAGGGGACGCTGCCCACATAGACTGAAACGAAGTCATCACCCTGGGTGAAATCTCTTACCAGAATCGCTGCCTGAATGACCCTGAGAGCATCCAGGTCGGGACCCGCTTCGGAAGTCTGAAGGGTACCAAGGCTACCCTCGGCGCACCTTATCCAGCTCACTTCCTCTTCTCTAATCTCATCCCAAATAGTGACCGTCACCTGGGTTCGGGTGGGGGCACAGGGAACGGGAGGGAGGGGAGAAACGGAGAAAAGCTCAACCCCATCCGTCTCGTTCAACTGGGTAATGAGGGAGGCATAGGCCGACGCATAGGCGACGGGATCCCCTTCGTTTCGGGCGACCGTCTCATCACCTTTAAGGCCACGATAGGAGATGATCTCCCGCAAGATCCAGGCGCCGGAGGAACTCCAGGTGAGAATCTGCTGAAGCTCACCCTCACCCTTCTCAAAAAACAGTGGTGCCAGAATCCCAACTTGCACCTCGCCAAGCTGGCCGAAGCGGGTTGTCTCAGGCGGGTTTACCGTATCGTCGTCACAACCCAGTGGCATGAGCCCCACCAGGAGCACCGGCAAGGCTAAACACCCACGTAGGAAGGATTGCCTGAATCCACTGGGAATATGTATGGCTCTAGTCTTCACACGTTAACTCTGTCAGTCCTGGCCGGGGATTTCCAGCCCGACCTCTGGCTCATTTTCACACACTAATAAGTACACGTATCCCGTTGCCCCGTTCGCCTCAGGAAGAAAAAAGGGGCCAGCTCCAGGCCAGCCCCTTCCTTTTTATCCCTATTCGCTGTCGGCCTACCTCAATCCAGGAGCCGAAGAGGCATCACCAGACAGAGGTAATCCAGAGCGTCTTCACCTTCAGGAGTAACGGGTTCCAGCGTCGCTGCCCGCTCCGGAGCCTTAAACGTCAGCTTCACTTCGTCGGTAGGCATATACCGGAGGACTTCCAGAAGATAATTGGCGTTGAAGCCGATCTCCAGTTCTTCACCACCGTATTGCAGCTCCAGCTCATCCTCCCCTTCACCGAGATCCGGTGTAAGGACATTGAGGTTCACCCTCCCCTCATTGAACACGAGGCGAATCCGGTGGGTCTGATCGCTGGCTACCACCGCCATTCTTTTCACTGCCGATTCCAGAGCACTTTTTTCTACGATGGCATTCTTGTCGTTGTCTTTAGGGATCACCTGTTCGTAGTTGGGATAGGTGCCCTCGATCAGACGGGTGTATACCTCGGTGCCGGAAGAGCGGAAGCCCAGATGATTTCCATCCCTCGCCACATCGAGACCCTCGTCGGACTTAAAAAGCCGCTGAACCTGCTGCAGGGCTGCAGGGGGAACGATGAAGTCAGCGCTGGTGGCGGTGGCCGGACCTGCTGGCACAGCCATTCTGGCCAGGCGATGACCATTCGTCGCAACCATCTGCATCCTTCCATCCCTCAACTCCCAGAGGACGCCATTCAGGATCGGCCGGCTCTCCTCGGTGGAAACCGCAAAAGCTGTGTGGTGGATGAGTTTCTGAAGCGCAGAACCCGTGATGCTCCACCCAGCTTCGAAATCCACCGCAGGGAGGCTTGGGAATTCTTCGCTGGGAAGACCATTCAGCTTAAAGGCGCTGCGACCGCATTTGAGTTCCAGCTGATCGCCTCGGGACACCATTTCCACCGGTTGGTCCGGAAGCTCCCGGGCAATCTCCTGAAGCTTCTTCCCTGGAGCTGTAAGACTTCCGGGTTCCTTTATGTCGGCAGGAACCCGGACCCTGACGGCAACATCCAGATCGGTGCCGCTCATCCAGACACCTCCGTCCCGAGCCTCCAGGAGAATGTTGGAGAGAACAGGGAGCGTGGTCTTGGTGGGGATGCTGGCCGAGACGGCAGCAAGGCCCTGATGAAGGTTCTGTCGGGTAATCGTGAAGTTCATTAATCCTCCGCTACGCCGGGGTTCGGCTCGCGCCCTTTCCACAGAGGAGAGGGAATCTGTTTTCTTTTTCTCTTAGGTAAAGATAAAACCTAGTAGTAGTAGTGTCTGTGGAAGTGTGGAAGAAGAAGGCCGGAAAGTCCAATATTCTCTTCTCGTCCATATCAATTCTTCCTGTTCAGGCACTGTGGATTCCACTGTGTACAGTTCAGGGGTTTTCTTCAAAGGAATCTCTTTTCCACTGCTCTGTGGAAAGCTCCGCTTCTTTCATCAGTTCGTCCCCAGGGTTCTTCACAGTCTTCGGGACAGTTCTGTCCGAAGGGCATTCACCTTCCGCTCGAACGAAGGATCGGTATGGATGGAATCCTCCGTTTTCCGAACAGAATGGATCACCGTTGAGTGGTCTCGACCGCCGAAGAGATATCCGATCTGAACCAGGGGAAGGTCCAGAAGCTCTCGAATCAGGTACATGGCCACCTGCCGGGGTACCGTCAACTCCTTAGTCCTTCGCTTCGAAGAAAGCGCGGCAGTCGGCACGCCCCACTGTTTGGCCACAGTTTCCTTGATCCGCTGGGGCGTAACCTGGGAAAGGGCCTCCTTCGCTTTTTCACCAAGGACCCCTTGGAGGGCAGCCTTAGCCATAGAAAGGGAGATTTCCTGGTTCTTCAGGGAGGAATAGGCCAGGAGCTTAATGACGGCACCCTCCAGTTCCCGGACGGACGAGGTGCAGGACACGGCGATAAAATCGATAACGTCAGGGTCGAGGGTAAGGTGATCGTCGGAGGCTTTCTTTCGAAGGATGGCCACCCTGGTCTCGTAGTCCGGGGCTTGGATATCAGCCACCAGGCCCCACTCGAAACGGGAAATGAGCCGTTCTTCCAACCCAGGAATCTCCTTCGGGGGTCGATCGCTGGTCAGAACGATTTGTTTGTGGGCGTCGTATAGAGCATTGAAGGTGTGAAAGAACTCCTCCTGGGTTCTTTCTTTCCCTTCAAGGAAGTGGACGTCATCCACGAGGAGAAGGTCCATTTGTCTGTATCGGCGCCTGAACGCGGCAGTGGCACCCTCCTGGATGGAGGTGACCAACTCGTTCATGAACTGCTCGGACGGGACGTAGGCAATTCTTTTTTCGGGATCGGATTCTAAAATTGCGTTTCCGACAGCGTGCATCAGGTGGGTTTTTCCCAGACCAACCCCACCGTAGAGGAAGAGTGGGTTGTACAGCCTGGCCGGGTTTTCAGCCACTGCGGAGCAGGCGGCGGCGGCCAACTGGTTGTCGCCGCCCACGACGAATCGGTTGAATGTGTAGCGCCGATTGAGGGCCGGGTTTGGAGGCTCGGTGCCGATGCCTGCAGGTGGGCGAGAGGACCGGGGGACCCCGGACTCGGATTGGCCCGGGGAATTGAGTTCAATCGAAGGCACCGGCGGTAAGGCCGGAGAGTCTCCGGCGGTGAAGGCAATGGAAAGGTGCCGGCCCAGGAGGTTCGAGGCGGCTTCTTCCAGGAGGGCGCGGTACTTATCCTCTAGCCACTCGACGTGAAATTTGCTGGGGGCTTCCACCAGCAATTCACGATCCGAGAGGGCCACCGGAGCCGTCCCGGCCAGCCAGGTCTTGAAGGCTTGCTCGGGGAGGCCCGTCTGAACCGACTGGAGAATGCGGGACCAGAGTTCGGAAGCCGTGAGCTCCATGGATGCCAAGGTCGTGTGTGAAAAGGCCCTAAATTGGGGGCAGGCAAGCTATTCGGCGAATGTGGAAAAGTCAATCGGGTCGAGTTGGCCAGGAGACAAAAGCCTGGCAGAGTGGGCCTTCCGGGGTTGACCCTAGCCCCAGGGCTTGGGTACCTTTGAAAGCTAATTTTCGAACGCAACCATGGACCGAGTGGGTGACTGATCATGATGCCGACGTACAGACCCCGGAACCGGAAAAGAAAAAACAAGCACGGGTTCCGGTCCCGAATGCAGACCAAAGGGGGACGCAAAACCCTCAACCGGCGCCGGCAGCGTGGTCGGCGGCAACTGGTGGTGAGCGTCGGCTCGAAATAGGGTCGGTGGGAAGGACGCGCCCAAGCGCGGGTCCGGTAGGTGGGTTCAGGCTGCCTCCCACACATCGAATCACCCGGTCGAGGGAAATCCGGGAGATACTCCGCCGGGGAAGTCGAAAGAAGACGTCTCATCTGGACGTCTTCTTTTTGTCTTCTAAAGAGAATGACTCGAGGGTTGGATTCGTAGTCCCGAAGCACAATCGTAGTGCGGTGGACAGAAATCGGGTGAAGCGCCGGTTGCGGGAAGTGGGCCGGCGGGAGATTCTCCCGAGGTTAAGGGAAGAGGGTTTCCAGCTGGACCTGTTGGTTTGGGCCCGGAGGGAGGCCTATAAAGCGAGCTATCAGCAGCTGAGGAACGAGTTGCTGGAGGTTACAGAGGAACTATGTTCAGGGCGGCATTCTTGGCGGTGATTCGATTTTACCGCTTGGCCATTTCCCCGATAACCCCGCCATCGTGCAGGTTCTCGCCTTCGTGCTCGGCCTATGCCGAGGAGGCGGTCGAGAAACACGGCGCGGGAAAAGGGGGGTGGTTGGCCTTGAGACGTATTTTCCGCTGCCACCCCTTCGGGGGTAAGGGGTACGACCCGGTCCCATGAGTACCGAGATCCGCTTTCTCCTAGCAGTGGTCCTGATGATCGGCGTGCTGGTCATCTCCAACCTCATGTTCCCACCGGTTCCGCCGGAAGAGGTGCCGGGGTATGTCCCCCCGGACTCGGTGCCGGCAACCCAGGTGGAACCAGGTGTCGGTGCCGACACCCCTGTTCTGACCGAGGGGACTCCCGGGGACGTCCAAGGGCCAGACCCCCTGGAGGGAATCCTGGGCGACCCGACCCCCGAAACGGTGGAGGACGGCGGAAGTGCCCTCGTGGTGGAAGGCCCTCTCTACTCCTACTCCTTTTCGACCCAGGGTGCCCGCCTGGTGTCAGCTCAACTTCCGAACTTCCCCTCCTCCGCCCAGGATGGGCCCGTTCGATTGGTATACCCGGGAGGGGGAGCTGCTTTGGGAACCCGGCTCCTCAGGCAATCGGACACGGTGGACCTGAGGGGCATCACTTTTGAGGCCCAGCCAGCGGACGGGCTCCTGCTGACGGAAGGCGGGGGTTCCCGGAGCCTTCGGTTCGCCTACAATCACCCGACCCTCCCCTTTGCGTTCGAGGTCGAGTATACCTTCCGGCCCGACAGCTATGTCATCGAGGTGGAAAACCGCCTCACGGGGTTGGATGCCGACTATGTGTTCACCGACATGGGCCTTGGGATCCCCTTCAATGAGCTGAAGGACAGGGACGAGACCCGGGCGGCCGCCTATGTGGTGAACCACCTCCAGGAAGGGATCCGGTCCGTTCTTCTGAGCAGAGTGGATGAGCCCCGGATCGAAGAAGGGCCCCTGATCTGGACTGCCTTCAAGAGCAAGTATTTCCTGCTGGCCCTCATGCCGGGGCTGGTGGCGGAAGACGAGGCGTATCTGGGTGGTGTCATCGCGAAGCCCACCCAGATGGAGAATCAGGTATCGTTGGCGGCAACCCAGTCGCTGTCTTCGGAGGGGACGCTCGAGTACCGGCTCTATGCTGGGCCGCAGGAGTTCTCCAGGCTCCAGGCTCTCGGCTCGGACATGGAGAACGCCAACCCCTATGGTTGGAAGTTCATGCGTCCCATCGTGCGGCCGTTTGCCGGGATCATCATCAAGATTCTGGGCTTTCTCCATGAGAACCTGAACATCGGGTACGGATGGGTTCTGATTCTTTTTGGTGTCATGATGCGGGTGGTCCTCTTTCCCTTGAACCAGAAGGGGATGAAGGCCCAGATGCGGAACATGGCCGCACAACCGCTCATGCAGGAGATCCAAACGAAGTACAAGGACAACCCGGAGAAGCTTCAGAAGGAGATGATGAAGCTGTACAAAGTGCACGGGTTCAATCCCCTGGCGGGATGTCTTCCCATGCTTCTTCCGTGGCCTGTACTCATCGCGTTGTTCTTCGTTTTTCAGAATACCATTGAGCTTCGGGGCGTTTCATTCCTTTGGCTCCCGGACCTTTCTGCACCGGACCCGCTGTTCATTCTTCCGGCGTTCCTGGGCATCTCGATGTTCCTGCTCCAGTGGGTGAGCATGAGGTCCATGCCCACGCAGAACCCCCAGATGAAGATGATGATGTACATCATGCCGGTCATGATGGTCTTCATCTTCTTCCAGCTGGCCTCCGGGTTGAACCTCTATTACGCCACGGCGAACATCGCGACCCTGCCGCAGCAGATGTATATCGCCAACGAACGGAAGAAGGCTCAGGCTAAGGCACCCCTTTCCATGAGCACCTAGAGAACTTCTCCCGGGCCTCTGGATTTCGGCCTGCCTCGGTCTCCGAAAGAGGCTAGGATGGGGGGCTCTCGTGGAGTGGAGATGGTTCAACCCGACACCATAGCAGCCATAGGAACAGCGCCGGGGCCAAGTGCTCTGGCGGTAGTGCGGCTGTCCGGTTCGGGGGCTTTTTCGATCGTTCGCCGAATCTGTCCTTCCTTGCCGCCTGACCCGGAACCCCGGAGAGTGCTCCTCGCTCGGGCTCAGGATCCTGAAACCGGCGACCCTCTCGATCAGGTTCTAGTGACCTTCTTCCCGGGGCCCGACAGCTATTCCGGGGAGGACCTGGCCGAGATCTCCAGTCACGGGGGCTGGCTGTCCCCGGCCCTGATTCTGGAAGCCTGTTTGGGGGCCGGAGCCCGGCGAGCGGAAGAGGGGGAGTTCACCCGGAGAGCCTATCTGAACGGGAAGATGGACCTCCTGCAGGTGGAGGCCGTTGGGGATCTGGTGGAAGGTCGAAGCCGGGCACTCCACGAGACGGCTATCCATCAGCTGGAGCGGGGGTTGTCGGAACGGGTGGGAGGACTCCGGGAAGGTTTGGTCCACCTTGAAGCCCTCCTCGTCCATCATCTGGACTTTCCTGAAGAGGACGATCCCCCGATTCCGTTGCAGGAGATTGTGAAGAGGGCCGAAGAGCTCGAGGTGGTGATGGGGGGGCTCCTCAGGACGGCTCCCGAGGGCGAACTCCTTCGTGAGGGAGCCGTCGCCGTGCTGGCTGGGCGGCCGAATTCTGGAAAATCCAGCCTTTTTAATGCCCTGATTGGCGAGGACAGGGCCATCGTCACCGAGGTTCCTGGGACGACCAGGGATGCCTTGGAGGCGGTGGTGTCCATGGGAGGTTTCCCTTTCCGGTTGGTGGATACGGCCGGTTTGAGGGAGACGGAGGAAAGAGTTGAGAAGATCGGGGTCGAGGTAGCCCGGCGATATCTGGGTGAGGCGGATGTTATCCTCTTTTGTGCGGAGGGAAATCGACCCCTTGATTCCGAAGAACTGGGCTTCCTGGAGGAGTTATCCCCCACCCCGGTGATTCTCCTGAGAACCAAGATGGACGTTAAGCCCGAAGATGGGGGTGGGGTCGGAAAGGGGATGGTGCGAGGGTCGGAAGACGAGGCGGAGGTCGGTGCAATTCCCCTTTCGATCATGACCGGGGAGGGTTTGGGGCAGCTGAAGAAAGCTCTTCCTGCTCTCGTGTTTGGTGGATTGGTGGAGATGGCCTCCGAAGTGCCGGTTCTGACCCGTCGGAGGCATACCCAGGGGATCCGGAGGGCACTGGAAGAGCTTCAGGCCTTTCGCCAGGCGTTGACCGCCGGGGTTCCCGCTGAGGCTGCGGCGACCCACCTTCGTCCGGCTGAAACGGCGTTGGAGGAGCTTCTGGGGATCATTCCACGGGATGAGATCCTGGATAAGCTATTCAGAGACTTTTGTATCGGAAAATAAGGAACTGGAATGAAGGACATATCAGGAGATGGCTGGTTGAGGAGGGGATTCCGGGTCACCGGAAGGGTCCAGGGCGTCTATTATCGCGCGTGGGCCAGGGGCGTGGCGAACGAGCTGGGTCTCCGAGGAACGGCCCGGAACAGGACGGACGGTTCTGTGGAGATTCATGTGAGGGGAACCCCGGGGGCGGTGACTGATTTCGAGGCACGTCTTTGGGATGGGCCGATCTCCGCTTCTGTGGAGAGGGTTGAACCCCTGGCGTCGCCGGATGCCCTGCCTGATGGCCCCTTTCAGATTCTACCGTCGGCCTGATGAAACCGCAGTACGATGTGGTCGTGATAGGGGGCGGGCATGCAGGGGCGGAGGCTGCCGCTGCTTCGGCCCGACTTGGGTGTGAGACCCTGCTTCTGACTCCTGATCTGGCGCGTATCGGGCAGATGAGTTGCAACCCCGCTATCGGGGGTGTCGCCAAGGGGACCGTGGCTCGGGAAGTGGATGCTCTGGGTGGGGTAATGGGGCGGGCGACCGATGCTGCTCGTATCCATTTTCGTATGCTGAACAGGTCCAAAGGGCCGGCGGTGTGGGGGCCCAGGGCCCAGTGCGATAGAGGGCTCTACCCCCGGGGGGTACGAACAGTCCTTGACGAACTGGAGCGGCTGGATCTGTTCCAGGAAATGGTCACCGGGCTGGGATTCGGCGGGGAGGATGACTTCGAGGTCTTCACCAGAGGCGGTCTCACCTTCAGAAGCAGGGCGGTCATCGTTACCACGGGGACCTTCCTTCGGGGGAAGATTCACGTCGGGGGAGGCATTGGCCTATCTGGAGGGAGGGCAGGGGAGGGGCCTTCGGTTGAGTTGGCCGAAGCCCTCGAGAGTGCCGGTTTGGAGGTCGCCCGCTTCAAAACTGGGACGCCCCCCAGGGTTGATGGTCGGACGGTGAACTTCGATAAGGTTCAAGCTCAGCCGGGGGAAGAGGGGGACTTCCGCTTCAGTCTCTACACGCGGGAGGCCCTGCCGGAGCAGCGGCCCTGTTGGGTGACCTGGACGGGTGAGAGGTTGAAAGAGGTTGTTAAGGAAAACCTGAAGCGAAGCGCCCTTTATGGTGGGGAGATCTCCGGCCGGGGACCGCGGTATTGCCCCTCCATCGAGGACAAGATTGTCCGGTTTCCCGATTCGCCCAGGCACCAGGTCTTCCTCGAGCCTGAAGGGCTGGAAACCCAGGAGCTCTATGTGAACGGCCTTTCCACCTCCCTGCCTGCGGATGTGCAGTTGGCCTTTCTCAGAACGGTGCCGGGGCTCGAGGACGTTCGGATGACCAAGGTGGGCTATGCCATCGAGTACGACTACTTCCCTCCCCAACAGCTCTCTCGGTCCCTGGAGGTCAAAAACCTCCCGGGGTTGTTCTTTGCCGGCCAGATCAACGGAACTACGGGGTATGAAGAAGCGGCTGGACAGGGCCTGATGGCCGGTGCGAACGCGGCGCTGAAGGTCCAGGGCCGAGAGGCATTCGTGCTGGAAAGGGATCAGGCTTACATCGGGGTGCTGATCGACGACCTGATCACAAAGGGTGTTGATGAACCCTACCGCCTCTTCACCTCCAGGGCTGAATTCCGACTTCTCCTTCGGCAGGACAATGTGGGGAAGCGGCTCGGGGGGATTGCGAAAGAGCAGGGACTCCTTACGGAAGGGCAGGTCGAAGCCCTGGCCGACCGGAGGGATCGGGAGGAGAAGATCGCCCTCTGGTTCAAGGAGACGGCGATTTCCCCCGTGGCGGTGAACCCCCTTCTAGAGACAGCGGAGGCTGGTGCCATCTCTGAGCCGGTCCGGGCGGTGGAGCTCCTAAAGCGGCCCGGTGTCGGTTCTGCTGCTCTTGCGAGAGTCGGGGGCGCACCCTTCGATCCGGATGAGATGGGGGATGCCCTGACGGCGGTCGAAGTAGAGGTGAAGTACGAAGGATATGTGAACCGTGAAATGGATCGGGCGGAGAGCTTAAGAGAACAGGCGGGCTTCGCCTTGGCCCCGGAGCTGCCCTACGGGGATTTCATCACGCTGTCCTTCGAGGCTCGAGAAAAGCTGGCCCGAGTTCAGCCCGGAACCCTTGCCCAGGCGGCGAGGATTCCCGGCGTCTCCCCGGCTGACCTTCAGAACCTGATCATGGAGGTCAGGAAATGGAGGAAGGGGAGAGAGCCTAAAGGGGACGGGGGGGGATAGCAGGGGTGGGTTGTCGAGTCAGGGAAAGAGGGAGAGCAAGAAGCGCTGTTCTGTTTCTTATGAGCGGATTCATTGTTTGAGTTTCCATTGTGATAGTGGTTTTTGGTGTCCGGTCAGCGAGGTCCTTCGCAGGTACCGGGTGGTGGGTGCGAGGGCCAACGGGCCCCCGCCCCCTTCCACACGTCTCTTCCTCAGTTGGGGAGGAGTAGAACCCTCAGGGCTCTCACCGGCCGAATACCGTCGGTGGGGGAGACCCAAACAAACTGAGATGCTTCCGTCTCTTTGCCGGCCCCGGACGGAACCGAGAGATCAATCCGAAGTCCAACCGTTAGGGGGTCCACCCGTGGGGCGGGGCCGCAGCGTGCCGCCTGACCCTCTTCCTTCTGCCCTTCCCTGAAGAGGCTCGCCCAGAGCTTCCTTAGCGTTTTGTGTTTCATTTTCGTGCTCCTTCCCGGTTGGGTATGCCTACGGGTTTGGGTTGGTACGATCGTTCTTACATGCCCGGAAGGATGACCTTGTTGATGACGTGGATGACGCCGTTGGTGGCTTCGATGTCGGTGGTCACAACCTCAGCACCATCGATCCAGACTTTTCCATCCATCACCTTGATGTCGACGCTCTCGCCGTTGACGGTCTTGGCGGAGGTGAGGCCGACGACGTCGGAGGCCATGACCTTGCCAGCCACTACGTGGTACGTGAGAACTGAGGTAAGGGCAGCCTTGTCGGCCAACAGAGCATTGAGGTCTTCAGCCGGGATCTGGGCGAAAGCCTCGTCAGTGGGTGCGAACACGGTGAAGGGGCCCTCTCCAGAAAGGGTTTCCACCAGGCCGGCGGCCTTGATCGCGGTGACAAGGGTGTTGAAGGAGCCGGCGCCGGCAGCGATCTCGACGATGTTCTGGGTCGGCTCAGGGGTGCTGTCGGCATCGAAAGTTAGGCCGCCAGCGATCAAAGAGGCGGTGATAACGGCGGTGGAAATGATGTTCAGTACCATTGTTCTATCTCCTTTGGAGAGTGTGTGGTTCGGGATGGACTCTGCCGATCCCGTCTGACGCGATGTTTCGGTTGACGAGGCGCCCTGTCCAACGTTTGTGCAGGGAATGTTAATCGATGTTCTAGGGTTGTCAAGGGGGAAAGTTCAACAAAGGGTTGACGGGCTATGTGGGGGGGCCTAAGATAGGTCCATGAACACAGAGCGAAGTGACCGACCTAGGCACCCGATTCGGGTGGTCGCCAAAAGAACCGGCCTCAACCCCGCTGTGCTGAGGGCTTGGGAAAAACGGTATTCGGTTGTGGAGCCCTTCAGGACGGACGGAGGGCAGCGACTCTATTCCGATGAAGACGTGCTGAGGCTCACCCTCCTTCATCGGGTCGTGGAGGAAGGGCGGAGCATCAGCCAGGTCTCAGCCCTCTCCACAGCCGAGTTGAAGGGCCTCGTGAAAGAAGACGAGGCCGAACGTGGTAGCTTCGGCGTTCCAGAGCCGCTGGAGGGTCCCTCTGCGGCGAGGGTTCTGGAAAGAGCTCAACAGGCTGTTGACCGGATGGTCCCCGGTGAGCTGGAGAAGATCCTGACCAGGGGGGCCATGGCCTTTCCGGTCCCCACCGTCATAGACGATATCGTGGTTCCTCTCATCGGACAGATCGGAATGGCATGGAATTCGGGCCGGTTTGGCCCGGCCCATGAACATCTAGCAACTGTGGAAATCCGACGGTTCCTCGAGTGGATGCTGGGAACGGTCAGTATGAGGGAGGGGGCGCCGGTTCTGGTGTCTGGAACTCCAGCCGGGGAACGCCACGAGCTTGGAGCTATCTTATGTGCCGTTTCCGGTGCGGCTGAAGGGTGGAATGCAGTCTACCTTGGCCCAGACCTCCCGGCGGAAGAGATCGCTCTGGCGGCTCTGCGCCTCGAGGCTGAAGTGGTGGCTCTTTCCTGCGTCGATCCGAATATCGCTGATACATTTCCTGTTGAAATCCAGAAAGTGAGACAGCGTTTGCCGGCAGACGTTCAACTGGTCGTTGGGGGGCCGACGATTACTGCGAATGGGGAAGTCCTGGCAATGGAGGGAGTACAGGTCCTGGATAACTTCCATGATCTTCGGGCCAAACTTCGAATGCTGGGGTCTTTGGGATAGGGCAGCTTACTGAAGGTAGGCTTGTCCCTTCTTGATATCGGGGGTGTTTCACGTGAAACACTCCCGATTCTTTCAGGGGGGAAACATCCGGTGCTTTCTCGATGTTTCACGTGAAACAGGCCGGAATGCAGGGTTGGTCTGTTCTCCTAGAACCGTCTTGAGGAGAATTCCAGGTCAAAGGGAATGACCTCCAGCGTACCGTCCCCGTCGAGGTCGAGACTTCGGATGGCCTCTAAATAAAGAACGTCCCCCTGAAGCATCCAAGTTCCCGACATCACCCCCCCGGGAGGGCTGGTTGGGGTTAACGTTATCTGGTCATCGAAAACAGTAACGGTCCCCGTCTCGAAGCCTTGAACCAGAAGCAGGTCAAACACGGCGGTGAATTGGCCTGTAGAGAGAATCGAGAGGGTATAGGCAGCTCCCTCGGGAATCAGATCCATGTCCTCGTCTGGGTTTTCCGGGTCTGGTACCTTCAGGACCTGGGCCTCCCAAACACCGGCAAGGGGAACCAGAGCAGGAATTGGTTCCGTTCCTGAATCCCCGCAGGCTAAAGAGAGGAGGAGGAGCAAAAAGGCAGCAGGAACGGTGCGAAAAGGGGCATGAAGCAGAGATATCATTGTTTTCATCTAACCCCAGGTCTTTTGCCCTGAGAGGAATAACCAACGAAGAATAAGGGAATCTCCAACAGAATGAACCCAGCCGTCAAGAGAATAGTGGGTTTCCAGTCTATGGGCCCGGGGGTATATTCCGCCCCTTCCTTGTCATCCTTGATCACCGACAAGCTTGGATGGACATGTCCCGAGTAATCGCCATCGCCAACCAAAAGGGTGGAGTAGGAAAAACCACCACCGCCATCAACCTGGGGGCCTCCCTTGCTGTGGCGGAACGGCGGACACTTATCATCGACCTGGACCCTCAAGCCAATGCAACGAGCGGCCTCGGGTTGGATCGAAAAGCCGACACACCAAACATTTACGACGTTCTGATAGGATCCCGGGGCCTGAGTAGCTCAATCCAAAAGGGGGTCCATTTCCCCCTCCTGGATCTGGTTCCTTCCACTAGGGATCTGGTGGGAGCTGAAATCGAAATGGTGAGCATGCTTTCCAGGGAGACGGTTCTAAGAAGGGCCCTGGAAACCGTGAGAGACTCCTACGAATACGTTCTGATCGATTGTCCCCCTTCCCTTGGACTCTTGACCCTCAACACACTGACGGCATCTGATTCGGTATTGATTCCTATCCAGTGTGAGTTTTATGCCCTGGAGGGATTGAGCCAATTGCTGAACACAATTCGCCTGGTCCAGCGGGCCCTGAACCCGGCCCTGAAGATCGAGGGGGTCCTCCTTACCATGTTCGACCGGCGCCTAAACCTCTCGAATCAGGTTGCCGAGGAAGCCCAGGAATATTTCGGTTCCAAGGTTTTCGAGACGTCCATACCGAGGAATGTGCGTCTGGCAGAGGCGCCGAGTTTCGGGGAGCCGATCATCCACTACGATGTCTTGTCGAAGGGGGCCCAGAGCTACCTCGCTCTCGCAAAGGAGATTCTGACGGCTGAGGCCGATGATCCAAAGGCCTCCAGTACGCCGGAAACCGGGACGGAGGTTGGGGAATGAACCGCGGAAAGAAGGAGCGACTGGGCCGGGGCCTGGAGGCACTCCTCGGGGATTTCCTGGATGAGGGGGTGGCCCCCGATGCCGCAGAGGTAAGGATGTTGCCGGTGGCTCGGATTCGACCGAATCCGTTTCAGCCCCGCAAGGAATTCGATCCGGACGAGCTGGCGAGTCTGGCTAACTCTATTAAGGTCAACGGCTTACTACAACCCGTGGTTGTTCGCCAGGGAGCCGGAGGCCCGGATGCCTGGGAACTCGTGGCCGGGGAACGCAGGCTTCGAGCTGTGACCCAGCTTGGGTGGACAGAGGTTCCGTGTTGGGTAAAGGCGGTGGACGACCAAACCCTTCTGGTTCTGGCCCTGGTGGAGAACCTGCAGAGAGAAGCCCTTGGGGCTCTGGAAGAGGCAGATGGGTATCGAGCACTCTCGGACAATTTCGGTTTTACCCAGGGGGAGATCGCCCAGGCCGTAGGTAAGGATCGCTCCACTGTGGCTAACACCCTACGCCTCCTACAGTTACCGCCGTCGGTGAGAAGGCTTCTGGACTCAGGGGCCCTTTCGGCTGGTCACGTCCGACCCCTGATTTCCCTTGATGACCCGGTACGGGCCGGGGAGATCGCCCGGAGGGCGGCTGCCGAGGGTTGGTCGGTCCGGAGAATCGAAGAGGAGGCCCGGGGCGGTAAGGGGGGCAACAAGGGAACCAGCCGGAAATCGCAACCCACCCCGGATCCGATCCTCGAGGCTCTCCAGGAGAGGCTCCAGGAGGTCTTAGGCACCAGGGTGGTCCTCCGTCGGGCCCGGAAAGGAAGGGGGGTCATTGAGATACCCTTCCTCGGGACGGAAGATTTCGAGAGGATTTTCGCCCTAATTACGGGACGAGAGGCCTCTGAGGTGGTGGAGTGAGCGTATGAAGAAAAGGGACGGCGGCCTGACTGTCGTATTGATTCCGGATAAATCAGGGGAAAGCCGCACAATCCGCCTTTCACCAAGGGTTTACCGGGTGATGGTCGTCGCAGGCATATCCCTGGGCGTGGTCCTGGTGTTGATGGTGACTAGCTGGGGATACCTGGCTTTCCAGGTTAGAAATAGTTGGCAGGTACAGGCCCGCCTGGATTCACTCGAGGCGGAAAGGGTCCAGATCCTCTCGCTGGCAGAGGAGTTGACCCGGGTGGAGTCCGAGTACGAGACACTCCGGTCTTTGTTCGGGGCGGGTGAAGCCCCCGTCGCTTCCGATCTGTGGCTCCCTCCCTCTGGTATCCCGGGAAGCCGGTCGGCCAGACCCGTTCTTGAAGATGGAGACCACCTTCCATCCGCCTGGCCCCTCACGGAGGCCGGATTCATAACTCAACCTCTGGTGGCCCAGGATTCCGGTGACCACCCGGGGGTGGATATCGCCGTCGCTACCGATTCCTACATTCGGGCCGCGGGTTCCGGGCGGGTCCTGCGGGTTGGGGAAGACCCCCTTTACGGGTATTTTGTGGTCCTGGACCATGGGGAGGGATACCAGACGGTGTATGCTCACGCCTCCACTCTCCTTGTGGAGCGGGGTCGCACGGTTCGGAGGGGAGAGGTGATCGCTCTTTCGGGTTCAAGTGGACAGTCCACCGCCCCCCATCTCCACTTTGAAGTCCTTCTTGATGGCATCCCTGTTGATCCACTTTCTATGGTGGAACAGCCGGGTTGATCCTGGATGATCGGGAAAAGGCCCGCGAAACCAGGTCTTTTCCTGGTAGATACATGAGAGGAGTCAGAAGAATGTCGAGAGACCGCGGCGTGAAACCGAGTCCGCCGGACCAGGTGATTTCCATCATTGGTCCAGGTATGAAGGTGGTTGGGGATTGTGATTCCGATGGAGCCGTTCGGGTTGAGGGCTCTGTGAAAGGCAACATCAGGGCCGGAAAGGCTGTTGTGGTAGGGAAGGATGGGCGGGTGGAGGGCGATATCTTCACCCAGGACGCGGTCATCGCCGGCGTGGTGACAGGTACCCTCCGGGCCGAGTCCCGGCTCGAGGTCCAAGCTTCGAGCCGGATCGAGGGCGAGGTCATTGCGGCCCGGATGCAGCTTGAAGAGGGTGCAATGTTGAACGGGACGATTCAAATGGGAAGCGAAGTCGATTTCGGCAAAGAGACCCCCGGAAAACCTGATGGGGGTTCGGCCGGGGAGTCTGTCGGAGCCTGACGGCGGAATCAGGGCTAGCTTGGAGTTTTCCACAGGTGTTGAAATATACGTACCTGTCCCAAGCACCTATCAGTAAATGCTTTACGACATTCGTGAAAAATCCGACGCTCTTGTAAGAGAGTTTTCCACAGACGTTTCCCGCTCTATTCCGGTGATCTTCCGCCCCGTGGCTAGGGCAGGCCCAAACCTCCGGAGTTCCTGGAAAAAATGGCTAATTTAGAACCAATCCTCCATTTTCTGGAGAGGAGTTTTGAAGTTTCCTCCTTTCCTGACTATCCCTACGCCCTGAATGGTCTTCAGGTCCAAGGGCCGGACGAGGTCCAGCTAATCGGGGCAGCCGTGGACGCCAGCGAGGAGACCCTCTCAGAGGCGGTTCGGCAGGGTGTACAGCTTCTCCTGGTCCATCACGGTTTGTTCTGGGATGGTCTGGGGCCTGTAACAGGGCCCAGGTACCGGAAGGTCTCGGCGCTCATAAAGGGGAATTTGGGACTGTATGGCCTTCATCTCCCCCTCGATGCCCATCCGGATTATGGGAACAACGCCCTTGTCCTTCGGAGCTTGGATCTCCAACCGGAGGGGCGTTTCGGTTTCTACAAGGACGTGGAGATCGGCTGGTGGGCCCGGGCCGAGTTGGATCGCGACGAACTCTCCCAGCGGTTAGCCAAGGCGGTAGACGGAGAGACACGTGTGATTCCGGGGGGGCCGGAGGTCGTCAAGAAGGTGGGGGTACTGACCGGAGCGGGTGCCTCATCCCTGGAGGAAGCAGCCGACCAGGGCCTGGACACGCTAATCACGGGAGAGGCCCCCCACCATTCCTACCACGAAGCCATGGAGATGGGGTTGAACCTGATTCTGGCCGGGCACTATGCCACCGAAACCTTCGGCGTAAAGGCCGTTGCAGGGAAGTTGGCCGAGGAATTCGATGTTTCCTGGGTGTTTTTGCATTTTCCCACCGGGTTGTAGAAGCATGGCGTAACCGCGATTTTCCGCGGCGTAACCAACGTCTTTAAAGGAGCACCCAATGTTTCGTCTGCAGCTGTCATTTCTGATCTTCCTGATTTGTGGCGGTGTGGGACTCTCGGCTCAGTCCGTTCCTACTCCCCTCTCGGAGTTCGGATTCGAAATAGGTGCGGATCGAAAAATGGCCAATTGGGGTGAACTCACGGGCTATTTTGAGAAAGTGGCGAAAGCCAGTTCCCGGGTGCAGGTAGACACGTTGGGGTCAACCACCATGGGGCGACCTTTTGTCATGCTGACCATCACCAGCCCGGAAAACCACGCTCGGCTGGATGAGCTCAAGGAAATCCAGCTGCGTTTGGCAGATCCCAGAAGAGTTCGAAATCAGGGCGACCTGGATGCCCTCCTGGACCAGGGAAAGGCTGTGGTTCTGGTCACCCACGGGATCCACGCGACGGAGGTCGGCGGCCCCCAGATGGCTGCCAGCTTGATCCACCGAATGGCCTCCTCGAACGATGAAGAGGTCAAAGAGATACTGGAAAACGTCATCTTTCTGGACATCCCTTCATTGAATCCTGATGGTTTGGACTGGATTGTGGACTGGTACGACCAATGGGTGGGGACTGAGTTCGAAGGCTCCCCCCTGCCCTGGCTATACCACCAATACACCGGCCATGACAACAACAGGGATTGGTACGCCTTCACCCAGGTGGAGACCCAACTGACCGTTCGGGAGGCCCACAACGTTTGGCACCCCCAAATCGTTCATGACATCCACCAAACCAGCTTCAACGCTGCCAGGATCTTTTTCCCGCCCTTTATCGATCCTTATGAGCAAAATGTCGATCCAGCGCTGATTACGGCCATTAACCAGCTGGGAACCTATATGGCCGCCGAGTTGACCGCCGACGGCAAAGAAGGGGTGGTGGTCCACAACCGGTATGACGGCTTCACACCAGCCAGAGCCTATCAGCACTATCACGGGGGAGTCAGGATCCTGAGCGAAACGGCGTCCATCGATATCGCCTCGCCCATCAATGTGGAGTGGAGCGACCTCCGGGAAGCCCGAGGCCAGGACGCGACTGTTCCGGCTTGGAACTTCCCCTTGCCTTGGGAAGGCGGGGAGTGGGGCCTCGGGGACATGGTGGATTATATGGAAGCTGGTGTGGTGGCTCTCCTCAACAACGCCGCTCGAAATCGCAGGTATTGGTTGGAGAATTTCTACCATATCAATCGGCGCGCAGTGGAGGGTTGGGAAAGCTGGCCGGAGGCTTGGGTCATTCCTCCAGACCAACCAAACAAAGCCGGCCTGGCCTACGCCCTCCGAATTCTGACGACCGGGGATGTGGAGGTTCATACCGCACAGCAGGCGTTCACTGTAGACGGGCAGGACTTTCCGGCTGGAAGCCATGTCATCCCAATGCGTCAGCCCTATGCCTCGTTCGCTCAGACGATGCTGGAGATCCAGCGGTATCCGGATCTCAGGGAGTACCCCGGAGGCCCGCCTCTTCGGCCCTATGACGTGACCGCCCATACCCTGGGCCTCCTCATGGATTTCGAGGCGGTACCCGTGGATGAGCCGGTAAGGGTTCCCCTTCGGGGGCCCATGGACATCCCGGATTGGGCGTTCACCCTTCCACCGACCCTTACTGGAGAGGACGCCCCTCGGATCGCCATCTATCGGTCGTGGCAGGAGCCAATGCCCGAGGGGTGGACACGCTGGACCTTCGATCAGCACGGTTTGGTCTATGACACCCTCAGAGATGCCAGAGTGAGGGAAGGTGATCTGGGACGTGACTACGATGTGATCCTCTTCCAAACACAGGCCCCGGCATCCATCAGGGATGGTTTCTCACCCGGGGAAGTTCCTCCTGAGTACACCGGTGGGTTGGGCCCGGAGGGAGTACAAGCGCTTCAGACCTTCGTTCGGAACGGGGGGAGGGTAGTGGCGGTAGAGGAGGCTACGGACTTCTTCATCGACCTGTTCGATCTGGGCGTGACCAACGCGGTGGAGCGTTTGCCGGTCCAGGACTTCTTCGTGCCGGGCTCGATCTTGAGTGTAGACTTGGAAGCCGGGCACCCGATCGGGACCGGCAAAGGCGATACGACGCCCGTCTGGTACTGGCGGAGCAGCCGGGCCTTCGACGTGGAAGATCCTCAGGTCCGTGTGGTGGCCCGATTTTCCGAGGGTAACCCCCTGATGTCCGGTTGGCTTCTTGGGCCGGAGTATTTGGCCGAAAAGGCGGCAATCATCGAAGCGTCCGTAGGCCAGGGCTCGGTGGTTCTGTTCGGCTTCCAGCCTGATTACAGGGGACAGACGGTAACGACGTGGCCGCTACTTTTTAACGCTTTGGCCGGATCGGACTAAGGGATAGGATCAATATGCGGTGTCCATCATGTGGGGCGGAGGCCTCGGGGAAATTCTGTTCATCCTGCGGGGAGGCTCTGTCTCTGGAGTCTTGTCCCTCATGTGGGGTTTCGGTCCTGCCGGGCTCTCGATTCTGTACCGGGTGTGGGACCGCCCTGGCGGAAGGCGAAACGCCAAAGAAGGCTCCTGGATCCAGCGTGCCCGGGACCGGGGTGCCGGGTACCGGCGCCTCGGCAACGGGGCCAGGGGGCCAGAACCTGGTTTGGTGGGTGGTGGGCGGCCTAATGGTGATCGTCCTTTTCTCCCTCGGGTATCCGGCTCTGACCAGCGGTCCCTCTGCCCCAGGGCCGGCTGGCGCTCCTCCGGGAATGGGGGGCGGGGCGGGAACCGCCGGCGCCGTGGACCTCACCACCATGTCCCTGGAAGAACAGGGCAGGATTCTGTTCAACCGGGTGATGACCTCGAGTTCGGCCGGCGACACGGCCGATGTGACCTTTTTTCTTCCAAAGGCTCTGGTGATCTACGACCAATTAGACCCGCCAGATCCGGACGGTCTCTATCACTTCGCACTTCTTCATCAGGTGGGTGGGGATTTCGAGGCGGCCCTGGTCACGGCCGAGAGAGGGTTGGCTGACGTCCCCGACTACCTGCTTCTACTGGCGGTGGTTGGAGAATCTTCGGCAGCTTCCGGGGACCTGGAGGGTGCTCGGGAGGCTTATCAACACTTTCTTGATGCTTACGAAACCGAGATGGGCCTGATGCGGCCGGGGTATGAACACCATCAGGCTATTTTTCCTGTTTACCGAGATGCGGCAGAGGCATTCCTGAATCAGGGATGATGCCATGGTGCGCCACCCAAATCGAAGGGGTGGTTTTCGGGGAAACGGAATATTCAAAAGAAAAGGGAAGACGGAATGAGTGAGTTCGAACAACGACCGATCAGACCCTTGAGGCGGGCATCCCGTCTGACCGAGGACGAAATGCTCCTGAAGGCCGCGGTAGAGCATTTGGAGGAACTGTCCTCGGTGATGGTGAAGGGGGAGTCCTGGCGGGTATTCAGGATTATGGGGGAGTTCGTGGAGGGGTTCGACGAGCTGACTCATTTGGGGCCGGCTGTCACCATCTTCGGGTCGGCTCGGACGCCGCCGGAAGACCCCTACTATCAAATGTGCGTGGACACGGCGAGGCTTTTGGGGGAGGCGGGCTTTTCCATCATTACCGGGGGTGGACCCGGCATGATGCAGGCCGCGAATAAGGGGGCCCAGGAGGCAGGCGTACCCTCGGTGGGGTTGAACATTGAATTGCCCTTTGAACAGCATCTGAATCCCCACGTGGACCTGAAGATCGATTTCCGGTACTTCTTCGTTCGCAAGACGATGTTCGTGAAGTATGCCCAGGCCTTTGTGATTTTCCCGGGAGGCTTCGGAACCCTGGACGAGCTTTTCGAGTCCCTCACCCTGATTCAAACAGGAAAGATCCGGGACTTTCCCCTGGTACTTTTCGGATCGGACTATTGGTCCGGTCTTCTGAAGTGGCTCAAGGAGACGGTGGAACTGAAAGGGAACATTTCGCCGGATGACCTGGATCTGATCAAGGTCACGGATTCTCCCAGGGAAGCGGTGGATCATATCGTGACTCGGTTTACCGAAGACCTGAAAGCCCGGGCTGAGGCCAATGGTGTCGGTGACCTGGGATCGAAGCTTCTCAAGAAGTGAGGCCCCTTCCACGTATTCCTCTGCCGGGGATCCTCCCGGAGGTTCCGGGTTATCCTCCTTGGGGATTTTGAGGAACTCAAGCGGACCCCGGGTCCACGGGTCCGGAGGGGTGGGTTCAAAACCTGCCCCTTATTAACTTTCTTGGCTCTCCCCAACATCAGTTCAAGGTGGAGGCAAACTAGTGTCGAAGGCTGAATCCAAAGCTCCGGGGGGATATGCCCCCTCGGGGAAGAATACCGGACGGGTAACGCCGAAGGGGACCTCCCGCATCAAGGCGCACGAGCACCTTGAAACCGTCGAGCTTCGGGCTCGCAAGCCGGGATGGTTGAAGGTCCGTTCTCCAGGCGGATCTAAATACCTGGGACTCCAGAAGCTCATGCGGACCCAGTCCCTGCACACCGTGTGTGAGGAAGCCGCCTGTCCGAATATCGGCGAGTGCTGGGAAGCCGGAACCGCCACCTTCATGATTCTTGGCGATGTCTGCACCAGGGCCTGCAAGTATTGCGGCGTTGCTCACGGCATGCCGACCACCCTGGACAAGGAAGAGCCGGCTCGTTTGGCTGACACGGTTGGGGCCATGGAGCTGGAGCACGCGGTGATAACCAGCGTAAACCGGGATGAACTTCCGGATGGCGGAGCAGGGATCTACGCCGAAACCATCCGACGGATTCATGAGCAGGTTCCGGGCTGCTCGGTGGAGGTATTGATCCCAGACTTCAAGGGTGACGAGGACGCTCTTCAGAAGGTTGTGGAGGCCAAGCCGGAAATCCTTGGACATAACCTGGAAACCGTCGAGCGGCTTCACCCCGAGGTGCGGCCCGGCGGAAGGTACTGGAGATCCATTTCTTTCCTCGGCGCTGCGAAACGCCTGGACCCCACCACCCTCACCAAAACCGGAATCATCCTTGGGATGGGTGAGGAAGCCGACGAGATTCGTCAGGCCATGGCGGATGTCCGGGAGGCCGGTGTAGACATACTCACCCTGGGTCAGTACCTGCGGCCGTCTGAAGCGCACATTCCGGTTGCTCGTTGGGTCAGCCCGGAGGAGTTCGCTGATTGGAAAAGGGTGGGTGAAGAGGAAATGGGGTTCGCCCATGTGGAGTCTGGTCCCCTCGTTCGTTCGAGTTACCACGCCAAGGAACAGGCTCGGGAGGTTGAAGCGGGAGGCGCAGGGTCCATTCGGGAGGTTCTCGAAGCGGACATCCCGGCTCCTGCCGAGATCCTCCCCGATCTGGTGTCTCTTCAGGCCTCACGTTCTGGCTCAGAGGGGAATTGAGGATGGAATCTGGCACAGCTCCGGCAAGAACTACGGGAGTCCCAAGCTCTCAGCCCGATCCGGCGGCGGACCCCCTGATGGGGTTCTCCGAAAAGGAGATGGTGGGCTTCCTTAGGCAGATGCTCCTCTTCCGGCGGTTCGAAGAAAAGGCTGAGGAGGCCTACGCAATCGGGAAGATCGGAGGCTTTTGCCACCTGCATATCGGCCAGGAAGCTTCCGCTGCCGGATCTATCGGTGCGCTGAGGGATGACGACTATCTCGTCACAGCCTATCGGGAACACACTCAGGCATTGGCCAAGGGCGTAGATGAGAAGCAGGTCATGGCGGAGCTTTTTGGGAAGGCTCCCGGTTCATCGTCTGGGAAGGGCGGGTCCATGCACATCTTCGGCGTGGATCAGAACTTCATGGGTGGGCACGGAATCGTCGGAGGCCAGGTTCCTCTGGCCACGGGAATGGGTTGGGCGATCAAATACCGAGGTGAGGACCGGGTCGCCATGTGCTTCATGGGGGAGGCTGCCGTCAATCAGGGCGCCTTCCACGAATCCCTGAACATGGCCGCCATCTGGAGTCTCCCCGTAATATTTGTGGTGGAGAACAATGGGTATGGTATGGGCACGGCCTTTGACCGGATCTCAGCTACCCGAGTGGACGAACGATCGGTTCCCTACGGGATCCCGGCCAGTGTGGTGTATGGGCAGGATGTTCTTCAAGTCTACCGGCATTTTGAGAGGCTGGCCGCCGCGGTCCGAGCCGGAGGCGGACCACGTTTCGTGGAAGTTCGAACGTACCGGTTCCGGGGCCACTCCATGTCCGATCCCGTCTCGGGGACCTACAGGTCCAAAGAAGAGGTCAGGGAACGGATCGAAAATGAGGACCCCATCAAGATCCTCAGGGACCGACTCTTCGATGCGGGAATGCTTACGCAGGAAGGGCTGGAGGGCATGGACAAGGAGGCCCGGGCGCAAGTAACGGAAGCAGCGGACTTTGCCGAGGCAGCCCCGATCCCGGATCCGTCCGAGCTGTACACGCATGTGTATTCCCAGATCAACGAACATGGCCGGCTCTTCTTCGACGGAAGAGACCAATAGGTCACCCCTCAATCCCACGACTTTGGCATGCCTGAGATCACGTATAGGGAGGCCCTGAACCAAGCTCTTTCGGAAGAGATGGAGCGGGACGATTCCGTATTCCTCATGGGCGAGGAAGTGGCGGAGTACGACGGAGCCTACAAGGTGTCAAAGGGGCTCCTGGACAAGTTCGACGAGCTCCGCGTGGTGGACACCCCAATCAGTGAGCTGGGTTTCGCTGGGTTGGGAGTGGGTGCCGCGATGGTGGGTTTACGGCCCATCATCGAGTTCATGACCTTCAACTTCTCGATCCTCGCCCTCGATCAGATACTCCATTCGGCGGCGAAGATGCTTTACATGTCCGGTGGGCAGATCAACATCCCAATGGTATTCCGGGGGCCCACCGGGGCCGCCCTCCAGTTGGGGGCTCAGCACTCCCAGGCGGTTGAGACCTGGTATGTGCATGCTCCGGGAATCAAAGTGGTCACGCCGGCCACACCGGCCGATGCGAAAGGCCTCATGAAGGCGGCCATCAGGGATGATGACCCGGTCGTCGTCATGGAGGGAGAACTCCTCTACAACCTCAGAGGCGAGGTTCCGGAGGGCGATCACATCGTGCCCCTGGGGCTGGCGGATCTCAAACGCCCGGGAGACGACGTCTCCATCATCACCCACGGGAAGATGGTGCACATGGCCCTTCAGGCGGCCACCCAGCTCGAGAGGGATGGAATTCAGGCCGATGTTCTCGACCTTCGCTCCCTCCGGCCACTGGATGTTGAAGCGATCCTGGCCTCTGTCCGGAAGACGAACCGGGCCATTTACCTGGAAGAGGGGTGGCCCTATGCCGGGATCGGAGCACAAATCGCCGCCACCATTCAGGAAGAGGCCTTCGACCATCTGGATGCCCCGGTTCTAAGGGTCACCCAGGCGGACGTGCCGATGCCTTACGCAAAAAACCTGGAGCAACTGGCGAAACCCAATGTCCAGCGGGTAGTGGATGCCTGCCGGCGGGTCCTTTACCGGAAATAACTCGATGGCAACCAAGGTTCATATGGAAGCTCTCTCCCCGACCATGGAGGAGGGGCAGCTCGTTCGGTGGCTCAAGGCAGAGGGCGACCCGATCTCCAATGGGGATATTCTCGCCGAGATCGAAACGGACAAGGCGACCATGGAGTTGGTGGCACGAGGGGAGGGGATCCTCCGCAAAATCTTCGTTGGGGAGGGCGCGATCACCCCGGTAGGTGAGGTCATCGCAGTCATCGCCACTCCAGACGAGGACATCAGCGGCATCGCCGGCCCTGCGGGAGCGGCGGCTACGCCGGCACCGGTCGAGGTCGGTTCGGAATTCCCCACCCCTCAGGCTGGCCCCACGGAGGGGGTACCTGCAGGTGATCGGGTGAAGGCTTCACCCCTGGCCCGGCGGTTGGCCGAAGAGGCCGAGGTGGACTTGGGGTCGGTTCCAGGATCCGGCCCTGGGGGACGGATTGTGATGCGGGATGTGGAAGCGGCCAAAGTCGGTGGCTCGTCTAGATCGGCCGAGACCCCGGCCGGCGGTGTGGCTCCCCCACCCGGGGTGCCTGGGGAGGCGTACGTCGACCTTCCCAACTCCCAGATGCGGAAGACCATCGCCAAGCGATTGGTGGAATCCCTGGCCCCGGTCCCTCACTTTTTCCTCCGAATCAAGGTCGACATGAGTCGAACCGTGGCGGCTCGGAAGCGGGTGAACGAGCTTCTGGAGAGCCAGGGCGACAAGGTCTCCATCAACGACTTCATCCTGAAGGCCACCGGCAACGCTCTTGCACGGCATCCCGAAGTGAATGCCGAGTGGATGGGTGACGTCATCCGGAGGCATCACAGGGTCCACCTGGGAGTAGCCGTGGCGGTGGAGGATGGCCTCATCACGCCGGTTCTAAGGGATGCGAATCTGAAGGGCCTTGCTCAAATAAGCCGGGAGATCCGGGAGCTGGCGGGCCGTGGAAGAGAGAAGCGGCTTCAGCCTGAGGAATACACTGGCTCCACCTTCTCGGTATCCAACTTGGGGATGTTCGGAATCCAGGAGTTCACAGGGATCATCAATCCGCCCGAGGCGGGTATTCTCGCGGTGGGAGGGATCGAGGAGTCACCGGTGGTTGAGGGCGGAGAAGTAGTGGTTCGGCCCATAATGACGGTTACGATGAGTTGCGACCACCGGGTGATCGATGGGGCGACGGGTGCGCGTTTTCTTCAGACTTTGAAAGAGATGCTGGAGGAGCCAGCGGCCATTCTGGTCTGATTCGGCGAGGAGGAAGTTATGACCTGCAACATGGGTAATGGGGATCGGATGTTCCGGGGCGTGCTGGGAGTCGTGATCGTGGCGGCGGGGGTCTTCTTTCAGAGTTGGTGGGGTCTGATCGGCCTTGTTCCCCTGGTCACTTCCATCTTCGCGTGGTGTCCGGCCTACGTGCCGTTCAAGATCAACACCGGTGCCAAGGCCAAGTAGTAGGAACAGTTTCCAATCCAAAAAAAACCGGGTTCCCCGATCAGGGAACCCGGTTTTCGTTCGTTCCGGCTTAGGCCATTACATGCTGGAATGGTCGATGACCAGGGCCACCCTGCGGTTCTCCCAGCCTTCCTGGCCGGGTCCGTGACCCGTGGGCGACACCAACCGGTCCGACGTCTCCCCGTAGCTCACCGACCGTACACGTTCCGGGCTCAGGCCACCGAAGTCCACCAGATAGGTCTTTACCGCCTCAGCACGGCGCTTTCCGAGGGCCAGGTTGTATTCGGGCGTCCCGACGGCGTCGGTGAAGCCCTCAACGGTAACCACGCTCATGGGGTAATATTCACCCACGATGTTCGCGAAGCGACTGAGGTAAGCACCGAACTGGGGGTTCACCTCTTCCTCGTCGAAGCCGAAATAGATGGGGGCGTCAAAACGAAGACCGTCCTCCAGCTCGGCGACACGGGCGTCATAATCATCGGCCAGGGACGCGATGTCTCTTTCCAGAGCGTCCATCCGAGAGGAGAGTCCGCCCATTCGCCCGTTCAGGGCGTTGGAGATTTCCTGGTCTCCGGCAGCAATCTCGGCCCTACGTTCCGTTTCCATCTCGGATCGCATATAGGAGAGTTGCTCCTCCAGCTCCTGCTTCTTGACCATCGAGCAGCCGGAAAGGGCCATGGAAAGGGGAATCGCCGCCCCGAGGAACAGATAGGTGATGCGGTTCGCTTTTCCGGACATGGCTAAGAACGCTCCTTCAAATAATGGGTGGGCGAATGCCCCCGTAAGGTTCGGTTTGGGCCCCCATTATTGCATAACTGATACCACAATGGAAGTAAAAAGTTAGGTGAGACGACGGAACTCGTTGTCACAGAGGAGGTTCAATGGCGTGGAAACGTATGTTTACCGGGAGTTTGCGAGGTTTCCTCTTCCCATTTTGTCACTCGTTCCGATGCGAACCCGGCTGCCAGTGGACCGTTTTGGAGCAGGGGCTACGGGTATGAGGTAGCATGGATTCTAGAACCCCCCA
>CAYOVN010000003.1:0-62077 GCA_964407425.1 uncultured Gemmatimonadaceae bacterium | reverse complement strand
TGGCAGCAAATGAAGCCCTCTTTGAGGTTCTCCCGTCCGACGGGGAAGGGTGGTTGTCGGAGGAGACGGCAGATAGCCCGTCGCGCCTTGAAAAGCGTCGGGTTTGGGTGGTCGATCCCCTGGATGGCACCCGAGAATTCGTCGATGGAATCCCGGAATGGTGTATCTCGGTGGGTCTGGTGGAGGACGGAGAGCCTGTCGCTGGCGGGATTCTCAGTCCCACCACGGACCTCCTGGTCCTCGGGTCGGTGGAGGACGGAGTGTTCGTAAACGGTGACCCGGTTCAGAAATCACCCCGGGAAGAACTGGATGGAGCGGTGATTCTCGCATCCAGGAGTGAGTGGAAGCGCGGGGAGTGGGACCGGTTTGGGGACGCACCTTTCGAGGTGGTACCCTGCGGTTCGGTGGCATACAAACTGGGTCAGGTCGCCGCCGGTCTGGCAGACGGGACCTGGACCCTGGTCCCGAAGCATGAATGGGACGTCGCGGGGGGAGCGGCTCTGGTGCGGGCCGCTGGAGGGGTCCTCCTCCATGCGGATGGGACCCGGCCCCGCTTCAATCAGGCCAACCCCAAACTCCCGAATTTCCTTGCGGCCAAGAATGGACTCCTTGCCGAATTCAGGTCTGACTGGTTGCCATGAAGCTGTTGGTGACCGGTGGGGCAGGATTCATCGGATCGAACCTGGTCCGATTTCTCCTCAGGGAGAATCTCTCCGTGAGAATCCTGAATCTGGATTTGTTGACCTATGCCGGGGATCTGGAAAACCTGGATGGGGTCATAGCGGATCCCCGGCATACCTTCGTGGAGGGGGACATTTGCAACGATGAGTTGGTCCGGGAGCTGGTGGATGGGGTCGACGCCATCTTGAATCTGGCAGCCGAGAGTCATGTAGATCGCTCCATCCAGGATCCTACGCCCTTTCTTCAGACGAATGTCCTGGGGGTTCGGACGCTCCTTGATGCGGCCAGGGCGGCTGGGGTACCCCGCTTCGTCCAGGTCTCCACAGATGAGGTGTATGGGCAGCTTCCGAGGGCGGATAACGCGGAGGGTGCCGATTCCAGTGCACCCTTCACTGAGGACTCCCCGCTCCGTCCGAGGTCCCCCTACTCAGCTTCAAAGGCGGCGGCCGACCTCCTGGCTCTCTCCTACCACACCACCTTCGGTATGGATGTGGTCATTCCCAGGGGGTCCAACAACTACGGGCCCCGTCAGCATCGAGAGAAACTGATTCCCCGTATGGCCCTCGGAGTTCTGGCCGGGGAGCCACTTCCCCTGTATGGGGATGGGCTCCATGTCCGGGACTGGATCCACGTGGACGATTTCTGTTCGGGGATTCTCGCCGTCTTGGAACGGGGCCGGTCCGGGGCCATCTACAATATTGGCGGTGGGGAAGAGCGCACGAACGTTCGGATCGTCCAGGACATCATCTCCGCCCTCGGCGGCTCCGAGGACCTGATCCGATTCGTGGCTGACCGACCTGGGCACGACCAGCGATACGCCATGGATTGTTCCAGAGCTTCGGACGAGTTGGGCTGGTCACCGTCGGCATCTTTTGATTCCGCTCTCCAGCAGACGCTGGATTGGTATCGAAGGCGAACGGAAGAGGAGTGCGCCCGATGAGCCTACCAGCGTCGGCGGTTTTCTTGACCCTTCACTCATGGGATAGCCCGTTGACACAGGGTGTCCCAGGCCTCCTCTTTTCCAGATACTCCAATCTGAAATCCTACTTAATGAGGTTCCGACCATGAAAGTTACGGTAATCGGCACGGGCTACGTCGGTCTGGTTGCAGGTGCCTGCTTGGCTGAAACCGGGAATGATGTGATATGCGCCGATATCGACGAGGGGAAGATCGCCCGTCTCGAAGGAGGAGAAATCCCCATCTACGAGCCGGGACTGGAACCCCTTGTGGCAAGCAATGTTAAATCCGCGCGACTTCGTTTCACTACCGATATTGTCGAGTCGGTGAAAGCGTCGGATATCATCTTCATCGCCGTTGGGACCCCCCCGGACGAGGACGGATCCGCCGACTTGAAGCACGTCCTTGCTGTGGCCAGGGCCATTGGACAGGCCATGAACGGCGAGAAGATCGTTATCACCAAAAGCACCGTCCCCGTGGGGACTGCCCGCTTGGTTCGGGAGGCCATCGAAGCCGAAACCGACCTCCCGGTTCATGTGTGCTCCAACCCCGAATTCCTGAAGGAAGGGGCTGCAGTCGAGGACTTCATGAAGCCGGATCGGGTGGTCCTGGGGGTCGACTCTGAATTCGCCGAAAAGATGCTGAGCGAGCTCTACTCGCCCTTTGTACGAACCGGAAACTCTATCCATATCATGGACATCGCCGCAGCCGAGATCACCAAGTACGCAGCGAACTCCATGCTCGCCACGCGGATCTCCTTCATGAATTCCATCGCCCAGCTTTGTTTCGCCACAGGGGCTGATGTGGACATGGTGCGGAGAGGGATTGGGTCCGACGGCCGCATCGGGTCGGCATTCCTTTTCCCCGGAGTGGGATATGGGGGATCGTGCTTTCCGAAAGATGTGAAGGCTCTTGTCCGAACCATGAGGGAGGTGGGGGCCGACGCTTCCATTCTGGAGGCCGTTGAAGCAGTGAATGAAGAGCAGAAGCGCCTCCTTCTCAATTGGGTGACAGCCAAGTTCGGAGACGATCTATCAGGCCGGCACTTCGCTGTATGGGGACTGGCCTTCAAGCCGAATACGGATGATATGCGAGAGGCCCCCAGCTTGGTGACCATTCCGGGCCTCCTGGAGCTCGGCGCTACGGTGGCTGCCCACGACCCCGTTGCGATGGAGGAGGCGAAGCGCCATTTCGGGGATCGGATATCCTACCATGACAACAACTATGATCCCCTGGCGGGTGCCGATGCCCTGCTTATCCATACCGAGTGGCTCCCCTATCGCCGTCCGGATTATGCCCGGATGAAGGAGGCTCTCCTGAATCCGGTGGTGTTCGACGGAAGGAACCTCTTCCGACCTGAAAGGATGAGGGAAGCTGGATTCGAGTATTACTCCGTTGGCCGTCAAACCGTCTTGCCCGACGGGAACTAGGAGCCGTATATGCGCGTTGTCATTACCGGAGCCGCTGGCTTTTTAGGCTCCCACCTTGTGGACCGTTTCCTCGATGCCGGGCACAGAGTGGTGGGAGTGGACAATTTCGTTACAGGGGCCTGGAGAAATATCCAGCACCTGGAGGGCAGGGAAGACTTCCTGTTCATTGAACACGATATCTCCCACTCCCTGTATCTGGCGGAGAAGATCGACGCGGTTCTTCATTTCGCCTCCCCGGCGAGTCCCGTGGACTATCTGGAACTTCCTATCCAGACGCTGAAAGTTGGAAGCCTGGGAACCCACAACTCATTGGGGCTGGCCAAGGCCCACGGAGCCAAGTTCCTTTTGGCATCCACCTCGGAGGTGTATGGAGACCCCCAGATCCATCCCCAGACCGAGGACTACTGGGGCCATGTAAACCCCATTGGGCCGAGGGGTGTTTATGACGAGGCGAAGCGATTCGCCGAGGCCATCACCATGGCTTACCACCGATATCATGGGTTGGACACAAGAATCGCCCGCATTTTTAACACGTACGGCCCTCGCATGCGGCCGGCCGATGGGAGGGTCGTTTCCAACTTCATCGTTCAGGCCCTCAGGGGAGAGCCGATAACCCTCTACGGTGACGGTAGTCAGACCCGATCATTTTGTTATGTGGACGATGAGGTTGAGGGTCTCTTCCGCCTGTTCTTCTCGGACTTCACGGATCCGGTCAACATCGGAAATCCCACCGAGTTCACGATTAGGCAGCTTGCAGAGATGATTCTGGTGGAAACCGGGAGTGAGTCGGAGTTGGTGGACCACTCATTGCCTCAAGATGATCCGAAGGTTCGGCGCCCCGATATTACCCGTGCCAGAGAAACCTTGGGGTGGGACCCCCAAATGGGGCTGCAGGAAGGACTCCGAAAAACGATCCCGTACTTCCGCAACCTCGTGGAAACCGAGGACGCCCAGGCCCGGACTCTCAGCTGAGAAGAAACCAAATGTCTTCCACCGTCCTCATCTCCGGCGCTGCCGGCTTTATCGCCTCCCATCTTACTGAACGCCTCCTGGGAACGGGGGCCTCAGTGGTTGGGGTGGATAGCTTCGACGACTTTTACGATCCTGCCATCAAGGAACGGAATCTGGCCCGGGCTCGGGATCACCAGGGGTTCACCCTTTTCCGGGGAGACATCAGGGATCAGGAGCTTCTGGCGGGATTGCCCGACGGAATCGACACCATTGTTCATATTGCGGCGAGGGCGGGAGTTCGCCCTTCCATCGCCCAGCCCCAGCTCTACTATGACGTCAACGTCATGGGCACGCTCAACCTCATGGAGCTCGCCCGGGAGAGGGGCATCCGGAAGTTCGTCTTTGCATCCTCCTCATCGGTCTACGGAAACAACCGGACGGTACCCTTCTCGGAAAAGGACCCGGTCGACAACCCCATCTCCCCCTACGCCGCCACCAAGAAGGCGGGAGAACTCCTGACCCACTCCTACACTCACCTGTACGGGATTTCCTGCCTGTGCCTGAGATTTTTCACCGTTTATGGCCCCAGGCAACGCCCGGATTTGGCCATTCACAAGTTCAGCAAACTCATGTCCAAGGGTGAAGAAATCCCCATGTTCGGGGATGGTACCTCAGAACGGGACTATACCTTCATCGACGATATCCTTCAGGGGTTGGAGGCCTCGTTGGATTGGGTCGGGGAGCACGAAGGGGTCCATGAGATTCTGAACCTTGGCGAGAGCCGCACGGTGGGTTTGAAGGAGATGATCTCGGTTCTGGGCGAGGAGCTTGGAATCGAACCGCGTATCCGGAGGTTGCCGGAGCAGCCGGGAGATGTCGTGCGTACCTTCGCCGATATCTCCAAGGCACGGGAGGTTCTGGGGTACGATCCTCAATGGGAGTTCCGTGAGGGGATCCGCGCTTTCCTGGATTGGCTCGAGGCCGAGAATCGAACTTTCCCGGATTGAGCCTCACGGCTCGGACAGGCCCCTAGACCGGACCACTGATCCTGTCGTAGTTTTCATGCCTGGATCGATGCCGGCGGTGGGATGCTGGCTCAGCCCAAGGAACACCTTGGGGAAAGGCCGATATGTCTGAAAACAACACCCTTTCGGCGAAGCAACTGATCGAGAGGGGGATCTGCGCTTGGGAGAGGGCGGACTACGAAGCCGCCCTGGAACTGTTCCAGGCGGTGCTGGAACAGAATCCCAGGTTCGCCGATGTCCATAACAAGACCGGACTCTGCTTAGCCATGTTGGGTGATCCCGAAGCGGCTCTGGAGGAGTTCGAGATGGCGCTGGAGATCTCGGACACCTACGCCGAGGCTCATCTCAACCGGGCCATCGTGCTCCAGGGCCTGGGTCGTTTCAACGAAGCCAGGCAGCATCTCAGGCGGGCCGACGAGCTCGATCACGTCGAGTCCGAAGAGTTCCCTTCCGACGTGGGCCACAAGATCGCCATCGCCCACGCGAAACTGGGGGACCTCTATTTGGTGGCTGACCACCCGGAAGAGGCAGCGGTCGAATATCAGAAGGCATTAGGGGTGAGAACCCGGTTCCTCGACATTCGGTCGAAGTATGCCGAGGCCCTGATGGGTATGAATCGGTGGGCGGATGCCCAGGAACAACTGGAAACCATCCTCGAAAAGAATCCCAGCTTCACCAGCGCTCGCCTGCGTCTTGGGTTGGCCCTTCACCGCCAGGGGGACGAGGCGGGGGCTCGGGAGGAATGGGAACTCTGTGTGCGGGAGGATCCACGGGACATGCGGGCCAAGGCGTATCTGGCGGCTCTGGGAGACGAGGCGGATTCCGGCGACTGACCTCTCTGGCATGAATGCTGCTTTTTTTGGAGCCGCGTCCCCATTTGGGCGGGGCTCCATTAGCTTTCAGGTCCATGAATATGACTCGATTCAATACGATTAGGTCCGGAGGGAACCCGTTGCGAGGCACGAGCCTCCTTATTCTGGGGCTGTTCCTGACCGTCGGTTGTTCTCCGTTGAGCGAGGAGGGGAGCTCCGTATTCAGGGGAGACCAGGCTTTCGCCGAGGGCGACCTTCCTGAAGCCCTGGCAGAATACCGGCTGGCCCTGAGGCTGGGAGCCACGGACCCTTCCACTTATGCCAGGGTCGCCCATACCTATGTGGCTCTGGGGCGAGTCGACGAGGCCAGGGAGCATTATCAGCTGGCTGTCGCCCAGGACTCCAGCTTGGCCGATCAGGCCCTCTCCGACTTTGTCCATCTGGCCCGGGAAGAGGCGGCTTCCGGAGACCGATACGGGATGGCATCGGCGGTCCAGACCGCTCTGGAATTCCGCCCGGGAATCAGTCTGGAGGATCTGGTTCTTCCTCTTGCCCAACACTACTCCGAGGTTGGTGAATACGGGCGGGCCCTTCCTTTCTATCAAAAGGCTCTCTCTGCCCTGGATCCCGACTCCCTCCCCGAGGTCCTTTTCGCGGCAGCCGTTGCCTATGACGAGGTGGGTGACTGCGAGAGCGCGGTGATTTACTACGAACAATACCGGGAGCGACTGCCTCGCTGGAGCAACGATCGCCTGGAAGTGGATTGGCGTCTGGGAAATTGTTCTTTTGTGTTGGCCGAGCGTCGATGGTCTGAGGATGATGGCGACGAAGCATTGCGCTTTCTGGACTCTCTCCTTGAAGTGGGTGAGCCCAGGAACCTCCTTGCCCGGGGCTATTTCCTGCGGGGGGAGATCCTGGGAAGCAGGGGCGAGTGCGAGGCAGCCATCGAAGCCTTCATGGAGGTCCCTGTCATGGATCCCTCCGGTAGGAGTCCCGTTGTTGGTGCGGCGGAGCGTAGGATCGACCAAATCCGTTTTGGTGGGAGATTCGATCGTTCCTTCCAGCGACTGCGGGCGGGAGACCGCTCGGAGTCCTGTTTTCCGTCTGAGTCTCCCGGCTCTGGTCGCGGAAGCTGAGGCATTCCCTTCTTGAAACCCTGAAACGGATCCCCATAATCCCATGGCCGTTCCCTTCTTGGACCTGAAACTTCAGTACGCTTCTCTCAAGTCCGAAATCGATGAGAAGCTGGAAGGTGTGGTTTCGTCCCAATATTTCGTTCTCGGCCCTGAGGTACAGGGTTTGGAGGAGGAACTTGCCGCTTACCTCGGAGTGCCTTCTTCGGTGGGGGTGGCCAGTGGAACGGATGCCCTCCTGCTTCCCCTGAAGGCTTTGGAGCCCCAGCCGGGGGATGAGGTGATCCTCCCTTCCTTCACCTTCTTCGCCACGGCTGGCGCCGCCTGGAATTCGGGTTTCAAACCCGTGTTCTGTGACGTGGATCCGGACACATTCAACGTCACGGTGGAAGCCCTCGAGGCCGTCTGGACGGAGAGGACCCGAGCCGTGGTTCCGGTCCATCTCTATGGGCAGATGGCCCCTATGGCCGAGATTTGTCGCTGGGCCGAAGCCAGGGGAATCTTCGTTCTGGAAGATGCCGCCCAGGCCATTGGGGCGAGGCGGCGGGTAGGGGACGCAGGAACGGACTCCGAAAAGTCCGAGGCGGTGGATTGGAGAATGGCCGGGGCCTGGGGAGACGCCGGCGCTTTTTCCTTTTTCCCTACGAAGAACCTTGGGGGGTTTGGGGATGGGGGCCTCGTCACGGCCCAAAAAGAGGAATTTGGGGAGACAATTGCGAAACTCCGGGTTCACGGTGGCAGGCAGATGTACCACCATGAGATGGTGGGTACCAACTCCCGCCTCGATGCTCTTCAGGCTGCCGTGCTCCGGGTGAAGCTTCCCTATCTGGATGGATGGGCAGGTGGGCGACGCCGAAATGCAGCCCTATATGATGAGATGCTATCGGGGATCGAGGAGGTGCAAACGCCCTTCATAGAGGCCAAGAACCATCACGTGTACAACCAATACACCCTGAGGGTCCATCAAAGGGATGAACTCCGGGAGTACCTCGGTGCCCGGGGTATCGGCACGGGGCTCTACTATCCCCTTGGGCTCGACCTCCAGGAGTGCTTTCAAAGCCTTGGGGGGAAGCCAGGAGACCTTCCGGTAACGGAGGCTCTGACGAGGGAAGTCGTGAGCCTACCGATCTTTCCTGAGTTGACGGAGGGGCAGGTGACAGAGGTCGCAGGGGCCATAAGAGAGTTCTATGTTCGGTGATTCCAACTCGGCCTTTCCGAGACCGACCCATGGGGCGATCTTTCTTGGCTAATCGACGAACACCTGACTCCCTCGAGGGTAATCCTTAGAGATGTCAAAAGGATATGGAATAGTTGCAGCCGGCCTCTTTCTTGGCGCCATTCTTGGCGGTTGTGCCTCTTCGTCCGAATTCCAGGGCATGCAGCCGGACGAGTTGTACGCGTCAGGCGCCCAGCTGTTCGAGGAGGGTGACTGGAGAAGGGCCACGGAGGTTTTTGAGCGCCTCCTGTTTGCAGATCCGTCCTACCCCCGCCTGGTAGAGGCCCGAATGTATCTGGCTCGGGCCTACTTCAACCGAGCTGAGTACATCACGTCGGTGTCAGAGTTTACCAGGGTTCTGGACCGGTACCCGGGCCACCCTCTGGCTCCTGAGGCGTCCCTGGGGGTTTGCAAGTCCTTTGTGGCCCAAGCTCCTCATGTCCAGCGGGACCAGACCTTCACGGTTCAGGCTTGGAATTCTTGCCAGAACACCCTCACCGATTTTCGAGGCACCGAGGTCGCCGTCGAGGCTGAGGAGTTGCGAAATGAGATGGAGTTGAAGCTGGCAGAGAAGATCTTCATCTCCGGGGACTTCTACTACCGGCGGGGGCTTTACCATCCAGGGATCCTCTATTTCAACGACCTTCTGAACCAGTATCCCCGAAGTGTCTGGGCGTCTCAAGCCCTTCTTCGCCTTTATCAATCCTACTCCTCCCTCGAGTGGGACACTGAGGCCGAGGAGGTGAAAGACCGCCTTTTGAGGGATTTCCCGGACTCGGACGCTGCGAAAGAAATCGGTGCGGATCAGGGTGGGAGAGGGGCCGTAGAGAAGGGAACCCACTGAAGCGTGCCTTCCCTCCGCCTGGGTTTGTTTGGAGGCACTTTCGACCCGCCCCACACGGGACACCTCATGGTGGCCCAAAGTGCCCTGGACTTCCTCTCCTTGGATCGTCTCCTGTTTTTGGTGGCAGGCCTTCCCCCTCACAAACTGGGTAGGGAATTGTCTCCTCCCAGGGTCCGGGCAGAGATGACCCGAGCCGCCGTGGCCGGAAATCCTCGGTTCGAGGTAAGCGAATTGGAGCTGGATCGGGAAGGCCCTTCCTATACCGTGGACACACTCCGTTACTTCCGAAGCACGTACCCCAAGGCAGAGCTCTTTTTTATACTCGGGGCGGATCAGTTGGCCGAATTCCAGGATTGGAAGGAGCCGGAGGAGATAGTGGAGTTGGCGAGTCTTGTGGCTATCGGACGGGACGGAGTCTCTCCCCATCAGCTCCTCCCTGGAGGGGAGCGTCCGGGCGGAACGAAGAGCGCCCTGGAGGGAATCGAAGTCATCTCATTGCCCGTTACACGCATCGACGTGTCCTCCACGGATCTTCGTGCCCGTGTTCGGGCTGGCCACTCCATTCGGTATCTTGTACCGGAAGGCGTTCGACGACTCATCGAGACCAATTGCCTCTATAGATCGAAGTCATGAAAGCATTTCTGAAGAAGATTCTGGGATCTCAACACGCCCGGGAAGTGAAGCGCCTTGAGCCCATGGTGGCCGAGGTCAATCGGCACTTCGAATCCCTTTCCGGGCTTTCGGACGAAGAACTCAAGGGAAAAACCGAGGAGTTCCGAACCCGCATCAAAGAGCACAACCGGGAGCTGGAAGAGGAAATCGATGACCTCCGGGAGCAGAAGCGACGCTCTCAGGATGCCAGCGTTCGGGAGGCTTTGACCCAGCAGATCGGTGGACTGGACGCGGAGCTTCTCGAGAGCCTCGAAGAAAGCCTCACCGACATCCTTCCTGAAGCCTTCGCCGTCGTCAAAGAAGCTTGTCGCCGGAACGTGGGTAAGGAGATCGTGGTCACCGGACAGAAGTCGGTCTGGAACATGGTCCCGTACGATGTCCAGCTCATTGGCGGAATCGCTCTTCATCAGGGGAAAGCCACCGAAATGGCCACGGGGGAGGGTAAGACCCTGGTCGCCACCATGCCCCTGTACCTGAATGCCCTCGCCGGACGGGGGGCGCACCTGGTCACGGTCAACTCTTATCTGGCCCAGCGTGACGCCGAGTGGATGGACGTCATCTATCGGTTCCTCGGCCTGACGGTGGATGTTATCGACCTGTACGATCCCGGCTCGGCCGACCGGAGGGAAGCCTACAATGCCGACATCACCTACGGTACGAACAACGAGTTCGGTTTCGACTATCTCCGGGACAACATGGTCCATTCGCTGGAGCAGCGGGTCCAGCGCCGCCACCACTTTGTGATCATCGATGAGGTTGACTCAATCCTGATCGACGAGGCCCGAACGCCCCTCATTATCTCCGGTTCCGTGGGCAAGGATACCTCCACCCCTTTTAAACAGCACTCCACCCTCGTGGCGAATCTCTATCGGAAACAGACCCGCATCGCCAACCAACTGGTTTCGGAAGCCGAAGGGCTTCTTGAGAAGGGTGAAGAAGGTGACGAATACTCTGCCGGAGAGAAGCTTCTGGCTGTGAAGCGGGGGACCCCCAAGCATCGAAAACTCATGAAGATGTTCGCCGATGAGCCCCGCCTGCAGAAGCTGACGCAGCGGGTGGAGGCGGACTACATGAGGGAGAAGGTCCTCCACGAGATCGATGAACAGCTCTTTTTCGCCATGGACGAAAAGGGTCACAACGTTCATCTCTCGGATCAGGGCATCGAGGAGCTGAGCCCAAACGATCCGGATGCCTTCATCATCCCCGACCTCTCCGAGGCCATCGGCCTCATCGAGGACAACCCGGATCGATCCATCGAGGAGAAGGGAACGGCCATCCAGGAGCTCGAGGCGAGTTATGCCGCCAAGAGTCAGAAGATGCACGTCATCCATCAGCTCCTGAAGGCCTATACCCTTTTTCACAAGGACGAGCAGTACATCATCGGTGAGGACGGCTCCGTCGTCATCGTGGATGAGTTCACCGGGCGCCAGATGGCGGGTCGTCGTTGGAGCGATGGCCTCCATCAGGCCGTAGAGGCCAAGGAAGGGGTGGAGATCCGGGGGGAAACACAAACCCTCGCGACCATCACCATCCAGAACTACTTCCGCATGTATGACAAGCTGGCCGGGATGACGGGTACGGCGGAAACGGAAGAGAACGAATTCCACCAGATCTACTCGTTGGATGTGCTGGTCATTCCCACCAACCGGCCCGTGATCAGGGATGACCGGGACGATCTGATCTTCCGAACCAAGAGGGAGAAGTTTGTGGCCCTCATGGACGAGATCGATCGCCTCAGTACCATGGAACTTCCGGTCCTGGTCGGTACGACCAACGTGGAAGTGTCGGAAACCCTATCCAGGATGCTCAAGCGCCGTGGACTCAAACACAACGTCCTGAATGCCAAGCATCACAAGAAGGAATCGGAGATCATAGCCGAAGCCGGTTTGCCCGGGGCGGTGACTATCGCCACGAACATGGCAGGCCGGGGAACCGACATTAAGCTGGGCGAGGGAGTGACCGAAACCCGGACGGTGGGGTGGACAAAGGCCAAGGGGTTGAAGGTCGAGGATCTCCTTCCTGTGGATCCGGTCAGGTATAAGGAACCGGAAAAGCTCAAAGACGACGACGTTCTGGAGGTCGGCGGTCTCCATATTCTCGGCTCGGAACGCCACGACTCCCGGCGCATCGATCGCCAGCTTCGAGGCCGGTCCGGTCGTCAGGGAGACCCGGGAGCATCCCAGTTCTTCCTCTCTCTCGAGGACGACCTGATGCGCCTGTTCATGAATGAACGGGTGGCTGGGGCGATGGAGAAGTGGGGGGTTCAGGAAGGGGAGGTCATCACCCACACATTGGTGACCCGATCCATCGGTCAGGCCCAGAAGCGGGTGGAGGGGAACAACTTCGAGGCCAGAAAGCGGCTTCTGGATTATGACGATGTCATGAACCAGCAGCGGGAGGTCGTCTACGACCTCCGGCTCTTTGCCCTGGAGGGTGGGGAGGATCTGAAGGGCGAAATCTGGGAGATGATGGAACACTCCATCCGTGACATGGTGGAGATGGCCTGTGATCCCGAACTTCCCCCGGAGCAGTGGGACATGGCGGGGCTGCGGAGACGTCTTCTTCTCGAGCTCTTCGTCATGGCCACGAAGCTGCCCGAGGTGAATCCGGAGGAGGCGGAGCTCGACGATGAAGAAGCCATCGCCGAGATCGTCCTGGAGGCCGCTCGGAACCACTTCCACCGGAAGATCTCCGATTTCGGGGAACATGGTGAGAGGGTGATGAGTTTTGTCATGCTCCAAACCCTGGATGATAAGTGGAAGGACCACCTGTACGATTTGGACCACCTGAAGGCTTCCATTGGCTTCAGGGGGTGGGGCCAGAAGGACCCCCTCGTCGAATACAAGAAGGACGCCTACGAGATGTTCGTCGATTTGATGACCGACATCCGGAAGACCGTCACCTCCTTGTTTTTTAAGGCTCAGATGGGGCCCCCCCAGCAGAGGAGAATGCCTGCAGCCCAGAAGCTCATGTATTCCGGGCCCGCGGGCGTGCCAGGGAAAGGCCTTCCCGGGACCACAACGAGTGGTTCGGGTGGAGCCCCAGGAATGGGAACCGGAACCTCCGCCGGCGGGATCGACGAGATGGGGGTATCCAGATCCGCTGGGGGCAAGGGGCCGGCAAAGGGGGGCGCCGTACCCCGCTCGAGTGGCCCGGATCCCCGGCAGCTTCTGACGAATCGGGGAGACGAAAGGAAGCAGGCTCCGGTGACTGGAACCGACGGACCGGGTCGGAACGATCCCTGTCCCTGCGGGAGTGGGAAAAAATACAAGAAGTGCTGCGGAAGGGGCGGCTGATTTCGGGCAGGAGTCCGCATTCAGGCGAGTGAGGCTCTTTTCGGCATTCTCCAGCCCCCACCGGCGGGCCATCCTAATCGGGTGGCCCGTTTTTTTTCGAGGGGGCAGTTGGGTATGGTTGAAAAAAGGGAATCCCTTCCCATTCGATCCTGGTCAAAAGGTGATCGCCCGAGGGAAAGGCTAAAGGCTCTTGGGCCGGGTGCTCTTTCTCTTCGGGAACTCCTGGCGATCCTTGTGGGGAGTGGTGGCCGGTTCGGCTCTGCCCTTGATGTGGCGGATCGGCTCCTCAGTCGACTAGGGACCGACAGCCGGGACCTGACGGTGTTGAAAGGGCATGATGGACTGGAGGGTTGGGACCCGGAGGCCCACAGTTCGCTACGTCGTCTTGCGACGATCCCTCCGGGGCTCCTTGAAGCCCAACCGGGCATAGGGTCGGCAACCGCGTCCAGGATTCTGGCCGCGTTGGAGTTGGGCCGACGGGCCGCCGTGGACCTGGTCCCGGACACCGATCCCATTCGGGGGCCGGAAGATGTCTATGCCCGACTGGGGCCCATTCTGAAGGACCTCCGACAGGAAGAGTTCCACGCCCTCCTCTTGAATACCCAACATCGGGTGCTCAGAACGGTCTTTGTGACCCGGGGGATCCTGGACGCCTCCCTGATCCACCCAAGGGAAGTCTTTCGCCCTGCCGTCGTGGAGAGTGCTTCCGGGATCATACTCGTCCACAATCATCCCTCCGGAGATCCGTCCCCCAGCCAGGAAGATCGGATGGTCACCAGCCAGCTCTCAACGGCGGGTTCGGCTCTGGGAATCCCGGTCCTGGATCATGTCATCATCGGTGAAGGGCGGTTCTTTTCTCTAGCGGGGGAAGGAGGTTGGGGGAACGAGCGTCGGTTTGTGGGGAAATAATGGAGACGAGGCTCGGCCCCTTTCTAGTTGAACCGGGCATCCATCCATTAGATTCCCTCTGTCATGGCCACCGAAACCGCTGGAAAACCGGAACCCTCTTTTCTCGAAGGCGACGCGCCCCTCCAGGGAGTTGTCACCATCAGGGGACTGCCGCGCCCCCTCGCCCGGGCCATGGAGCGGTATCCGGAGCGCCTGGAAGTTGAGCAGGTCCGGAAAGCCTACAATCTGGCCGCCGAGGCTCACGCCGGGCAGAAACGGGCCTCCGGGGAAGACTACGTCAATCATGTAGTGGAAGTCGCGACGCTCCTGGCCCAGTTCAAGCTTGATACGGCCTCTCTTGTGTCGGCCCTCATTCACGACGTGGTTGAGGACACGTCAGTCACCCTTACCGATATCGAGGAGGAGTTCGGGTACGAGGTGGGCCAGATCGTGGACGGAGTGACAAAGATCGGGAAAGTCGAGTTCCGCTCTCACACCGAGCAGCAGGTTGAAAACTACCGGAAGCTCCTCCTTTCCATGGCCCAGGATGCTCGGGTAATCCTCATCAAGCTGGCGGATCGCCTCCACAACATGAGGACCCTGGAACACCTGGTTCCGGAAAAGAGGAAAAGGATCGCTCTGGAGACCAGGGAGATCTATGCCCCCCTTGCCCACCGCCTGGGGATGGCAGCCCTCAGGTGGGAGTTGGAGGATCTGGCCTTCAAGTTCCTGGAGCCGGAGGCCTATGACGAACTCCGCCGGAATATTCAGCAGAGTCGAAAAGAGAGGGAGCGCCAGATTCTGGAGATGCAGCGCCCCCTCATCGAGGAGCTCAAACGGGCTGAGGTTCCGGCCAAGGTGACCGGCCGCCCCAAACATCTTTGGTCCATTTTCCGGAAGATGCAGGCTCGACAGAAGCCGTTCGAGGAGATCTATGATCTCATGGCTATGCGGGTCGTCACCGACACCCTGCCCAACTGCTACCACGCTCTCGGGGTGATCCACAGCAGGTGGACTCCCATCGCCGAGAGGTTCCACGACTATCTTGCCACACCCAAGACCAACATGTACCGGTCCCTTCACACCACGGTGGTGGGGCCGGGTGGGCGGCGGTACGAGATCCAAATCCGCACCGAGGAGATGCATCGGACCGGCGAGTACGGAATCGCGGCTCACTGGCGGTACAAGGAATCCCTTCACGGGCAGCCGAAGGGGGATAATGAGGTCGATGAAGCTCTGAGCTGGTTCCGGCAGGTCCTCGAATGGCAACAGGATGCCAGTGAACCAGAGGAGTTCATGGAATTCCTCAGGATGGACCTCTTCCAGGGTGAAATCTTCGTCTTTACGCCCAAAGGTGACGTTAAGCAGCTACCCACCGGGTCCAGCCCCATCGACTTTGCCTTCGCCGTCCACACTGAGGTGGGTCTCCACTGCGCCGGGGCCAGGGTAAATGGTCGGATCGCTCCCCTTTCTCGGAAACTCAAGAACGGAGACACCGTGGAGGTCATGACCTCCGCGAAGCAGAAGCCGAACCGGGATTGGCTCGCCTTCGTGCGGACGTCCAGGGCCCGGCAGAGAATCCGCCAATGGATCCGGAGAGAAGAGTTCGATTCGGCGGTGGTCCTTGGGAAGGAGATTCTGGAGCGGGCAGTCAGAAAAGCCAGGAAGGACCGGCCAGGGGAAGATCGGCTGAAGGAGGTGTCCGGCTCCCTGGGGTTCCGGGACGCCGACTACCTGCACGAGGCTTTGGGGCGTGGAGACCTGGGACCCACAGCGGTCATGAGAGCCTTGTTCCCTGACCATGACCCGGAGGTCGTCCCGGAACGGGCCCCGTCGACTCTAGAGAAGCTGAGTGCCGTCCTGACCCGATCCGATCGGGGTGTTCGGATCCAGGGGATGGACAACCTGATGGTTCGGTATTCCCAGTGTTGCCAACCGGTACCCGGGGACAAGGTCGTAGGGTATATCACCCGGGGAAGGGGAGTTTCCATCCACAGAGTGGATTGTCCGAACGTCCTCCATCTTTCCCAGGATCCCGAGCGGAGGGTGGAGATCGAATGGAGTGCTGAGCAGGGTGAGCGCTTCTTCGTAAAAATCGAGATGCACGGCACCGACCGGAGAGGACTCCTTTCCGATGTGGCCCAAGCCATCAGCGACACGGGCACCGACATTCAGCACGCGGATATGGAATCCACGAACGGTGGGATGGAAGCTGTGTTTGTGGTGGAGGTGAAGGATCTGAGCCACCTGAACCGAGTAGTGAAGGCGGTAAAAAAGGTGAAGGGGGTCCTGGATGTGTTGAGGCGGGAGCATTTCGGAGAAGAGGACATGTCAGGGTGACGGAGTTCCTGCTGGAGTCTCCCCACGAGCCGAAGGGGGACCAACCCCGGGCCATAGCGGAACTGACAGAGGGCCTCACCAGGGGCGACAAATACCAGGTTCTTCTGGGTGCAACCGGAACTGGAAAGACCTTCACCATGGCCAATGTGGTCGCCCAATACCGGCGACCGACCCTGGTCATGAGCCACAACAAGACACTGGCGGCACAGCTCTATGGGGAACTCAAGACCCTCCTTCCCTCCAATGCCGTCGAGTACTTCGTTTCCTACTACGACTACTACCAGCCGGAAGCTTACTTACCCGCTACAGACACCTATATCGAGAAAGACGCCTCCATCAACGAGGACATCGAGCGCCTCCGTCTCCGGGCCACTTCAGCCCTCATGGAGCGGGAGGATGTGGTCATCGTGGCCTCGGTTTCTTCCATCTACGGACTTGGGAACCCTCGGGATTACCGGGAGTTGATGCTCCATGTCACCGTGGGTGAAGAGAAAGGTCGCCGGGAGATTCTGCAGGGGCTTGTGGCGATCCAATACCGGCGGAACGACTACCTCTTCGAGCGGGGGACGTTCCGGGTCAGGGGGGACACGGTGGAGGTCTTCCCGGCGTATGATGAGCAGGGAATCCGGATTGAACTCTGGGGGGACGAGGTGGAGCGGATCACCCGCTTCGACCCACTTACCGGAGAGATCATCGCCAACCTGGATCGAACCGCCATCTACCCTGCCAGTCACTATGTGACCCGCAGATCGACCATTGAACAGATGGTTCCGGCCGTCCGGGAGGAGCTGAAAGAACAGATCTCCCTTTTCCGGGAAACGGGGCAGCTGCTGGAGGCCCAGAGGATCGAACAGAGAACGAATTTCGATATCGAGATGATGCTCGAGCTCGGAACTTGTCCAGGGATCGAAAACTACTCCAGATATACCAGTGGGCGGAAGCCTGGGGAGCGGCCAGCTTGTCTGCTGGATTATTTCCCACACGACTTCCTTCTGATCGTCGACGAGTCCCACGTTTCGATTCCCCAGATCACCGGCATGTACAGGGGAGATCGGAGCAGGAAACAGGTCCTGGTGGAGCACGGATTTCGTCTTCCCAGTGCTCTGGACAACAGGCCCCTCATGTTCGAGGAGTGGCAATCCGTAGCGGAGAAGGTTGTCTTCGTCAGCGCTACGCCATCCAAGTGGGAGTTGGAGCAGGCCGGAGGAGTGGTAGTAGAGCAGATCATCCGGCCGACGGGTCTGGTGGATCCCGTTGTGGATGTGCGGCCGGTAAAGGGACAGGTCGACGACCTCCTGGCAGAGATCCGGGATCGGGAGAAGCAAGGTGAACGAGTTCTTGTAACCACCCTCACCAAGCGGATGGCGGAGGATCTGTCCGAGTACCTTTCCAGCGTTGGCGTGCGCGTTCGGTATATGCACTCGGAAGTGGATACCATCGAGCGGATGGATATCCTGAGAATGCTGAGGTTGGGACGAATCGATGTCCTGGTGGGTATCAACCTCCTACGGGAAGGTTTGGATCTTCCGGAGGTGTCCCTTGTAGCCATTCTGGATGCCGACAAGGCGGGTTTCCTTCGAGATGCTCGCTCTCTGATCCAGACCATCGGCCGAGCGGCACGAAACGTAAACGGGAAGGCTATCATGTATGCCGACCGGTTGACGGACTCCATGCGGATTTGTTTAGAGGAAACCCAGAGGCGTCGGGAGATCCAACTCCAGCACAATGAAGACCACGGGATTACGCCGGAGACGATCCAGAAGTCCGTGGAAGAGATCCAGTTCACCACCCGGGTTGCCGACGTCCGGAGTCGACCCGTCGGGAAGGTGGCAGAGACCCGTCCAAGCTATGCCGACGAGGTCAACCGGGAGGAGTACCGGAAGATCCTGGAGGAAGAGATGAGGCAGGCGGCGGAGGCCCTGGATTTCGAGCGCGCGGCCCTCCTTCGAGACCAACTCTTCGAGCTGAAAGCCGAGGCTGATGAAGGGGGAAAGGCCAAGAGGCGCCGGAAGACCTTGGCTGAGGAACTCCGGGAGGCGGCAGAGGATGGAGATTAAGCAGCGATGATCCTCACGGAGAGTGACCTGGTCCGCTGGGGAAACCGGATCGGGAGGGAAGTCGTCGGCCCTCTCTTCCTCGGGTTGAAAGGTCCCCTGGGCGCGGGAAAATCGGTCCTCGCCCGGGCTGTGGCCCGGGGAGCCGGGGTGGAAGGCCCCATTCCCTCACCAACCTTCAATCTCCTTTTTCGGTATTCGGCGGCCCGGGGATTCTCCATCATTCACCTCGATCTCTACCGGATCGAGAGCGTGGAAGAGTTATGGGAACTTGGATGGGAGGAGCTTGGGACCGGGTCGGAAGTGGCTCTGGTGGAGTGGCCGGAAAGAGGGGGTGATTTGCTCCCGGAGGACCGATGGGAAATCGAGTTGACCATTCCGGGCCCCGCCGCCCAGGTCAGAGAGGTGTCCGTATTCCGCGTTGGTCACCCTTCTCCATTGCCGGGTTTCCCCGTGACCCTCGACGGTGACGAAGGGGGGGAGGTTGAATGACCGGATCGACCCACATTTTGGCCATTGATACGTCCGGAAGGGAAGGCTCCTTGGCCCTGGGGCGATACACTCCGGAAGAAAACTCGGTCGAAGTCCTGGTCGAATCGAGGATCGAGGCTGAAAGGGAACAGGCAGCCCGTTTGATCCCCCAGATTCAGGGTCTTTTGGGTGACCAGGAACTTGGCACCTCAGACCTCGGAGGCTTGTTGGTTGGCGCCGGCCCGGGCTCTTTCACTGGCATCAGGGTCGGGGTGGGTACGGCGAAGGGCATGGCTTGGGCCCTGGGCCTTCCCCTTTGGGCATTCTCCTCCCTTGCAGGGGCGGCAGCTGCGGTGGAGCAAGAACCCATCCGTCCCAGGGTCGTTCTTTTTGATGCCAGGGGGGACCGCCTCTATGCAGCAGCCTATCGGATAACAGGCGGGGCGTTGGAAACCCTCTTGGAACCCTGTGCCACGACGGTTTATGAGGTCCTGGACAGAGAGTTGATTCCTCCCGGCTCCTTCCTCCTCGGCGATGGAGCTGTCAAACATCGGGACCTTCTGGTGGCTTCCGGTGATTCAGATTTTAGTTTTCCACTGGGTGGGCCAAGTGCACGGGGCCTCCTTCAGTTGCTTTCCCTGTATCCCTCCGCCGTCCCGTTGAAAAACCCTGGTCGGTGGGAACCGGACTATCTGAGGGAGACCGGGGCCGTGAAATTGCCGAAGTACGCCGTGGGCGGGGAAGGGCGAGGGAACTGAAGATCCGGTTGGCGTTGGAGGTCGATCTTTCGGGCATCGCTGGGATCGAGGCTGCGGTCTACTCGAATCCCTGGCATCCGGACACCTTTCGGTCCCTTTTGCAGCAGGATCGGGCGAAGATCCTGGTGGCCGAGGATGAGGCCGGGGGAGTTGCCGGATATGCCGTGTATTGGTGGGTCCTCGAGCAGGCGGAGCTGGCCAACCTGGCTGTCCGGGCCGACCAGCAGGGTCGGGGTTTGGGTGGGGCGATTTTGGATCAAGCCCTGGTGATGGCTGGGAAACAGGGCATAGAGAGTGTCTTTTTGGAGGTGAGGGTTTCCAACGAAGCGGCGAGGCGTCTCTATGCTGGCAGGGGGTTTCGGCAAATCTCCGTTCGGGAGGGGTATTACCAGAATCCGAAGGAAGACGCCCTTATCCTGGTAAGAAGCCTCGGCGCCGGTGTCACTGAGGGTGGGGAAGAGGGTAAGGCCCCCTCCGGCGGTAACATGAATGTAAGAGAGTAAGAAATCAGTAAACACTTGTAGTCAATTTCCAATAATTCGTTGACCCTATTTCCCATGACGGATATCTTCGGTCCACAGATGGGTGTCCGAAAACGCCTGTCCCTGTTGGGAAAGGACATGATCATGCTCCGCTCGACCGTAGTGACCCTTCTCTTGGTGATTCTTCCAAGTTTTGCGATTGCCCAGGAGGAGGCCCAAGTTCTCCAAAGGACTCATGAGGTTCTTAAGGGCGAGACCCTCTGGACATTGGCTCAACGTTACTTCGGGGATCCCTACCGATGGCCATTGATCTTCGAGGCAAACACCGACCTGCTTCCAAACCCCCATCTCCTGGAGCCTGGACAGGTTCTGGTCATTCCTGGGTTGTCCGCCAGGGAGCCGCAGGGGCCGGAGGTAGGGAAGGTACCTGAGGTCGAACAGGCCCGTGAGGTGGCCCTTGTCCAGGGCGTGGCCGTTACCACCGGCGATCGCCCTCCAACTTCGGGTTGGGTGGCGCCCGCTCCGAGAGGAGAGGTCACCTCTCCCTGGCCCAGGACCTCTTTCTATCCGGAGAAGGTCGCGGAGCAGGAAATCGAGAGGATGGCTTCCATGGCGACGCCACAGGGTCGGGCGTCCCACAGTGCCGTTTTATCTTCCGCGGTTCCCGTTGGCCTTGTGTATTCTGCCGATTGGTTTGTGCCGGCAGGCCAGGAGGTGAGCTTCGATGGGGCCGTGGCCGATTTCCCCCAGGCCCTGCCCTTCGAGAATCCGCGGAATCACGGGATAGGGCAGAGGCTCCCGGTAGATGTAGCGGACGGGGTGGTTCTCCGAGATGGCGACCTCCTTCAAACCTTCCGGACTGTTAGGGAGGAAAGGCGCTTCGGTTCGGTGCAGCGACCCACGGGAATTCTGCTCGTAATGGGGTTGGAGGGGGGAGTGGTTCAGGCGACGGTCAGTGCGGAATTCGGCCGGATCTCCTCCGGTGACAAATTCAGGCTGGCACCGGAACACCTGCCGGTTCCAGGGGTGGTGCCGACTCCTATCGAAAGCAATGTGACGGCCGAGATTCTGGGCTTCCCGGGAGAAAGACCTCTCAGGAACTATGGATCCAATGCTTTCTTGAGTGTGGGAGCCAGCGATGGCATCGTCATCGGCGATGTCTTCCGGGCCTACAAGGGAGAACCCGGCCCCGGCTTTGGAATGGAGTCTGTCCGCCTCCAGGTAATCCTGGTGGACGAGAACATCAGTTCGGCGAGGATCATCTCTATCCGGATTCCCGGCCTCCGGGTGGGTGACAGACTTCGTCTGATTGAAAAGATGTATTAGGAGTCGGGCTTGGCCCGATCCATGCACCTGTCATCTCTTTTGAAATGTGACGAAAGACTCACTGATGAAGGTTCTTGTTACCGGCGGGGCCGGTTTTATTGGAAGCCATGTGGCGGAGGCCTACCTGGCCCGGGGGGACCGGGTCTGGATTGTGGACAACCTCTCCAGCGGAAAGCGGGAGAATGTCCCCGCTGGTGCCGAGTTCGTGGAAATGGACATTCGGGACGAGGGAATTCGAGATCTCTTTCGGGAGGTCCAATTCGATCTGGTCAACCACCACGCCGCTCAGATCGACGTCCGCATATCTGTGGCCGATCCGGGTTTCGACGCAGAGGTGAACCTTCTCGGGCTTCTGAATCTTCTGGAAGGAGCAAAGGAGGTCGGTACGAGTCGGTTCGTGTTCGTTTCGAGTGGTGGGGTCGTATACGGGGAGCCGGATATTTTCCCGACGCCGGAAGATGCTCCGAAACTTCCCCTGTCTCCCTATGGGGTGACCAAGCTCACCGGAGAGTTCTATCTGAACTACTACCGCGTGGTCCACGGGATGGAGTATGCGGCCCTTCGTTATGGGAACGTATACGGCCCCCGACAAGATCCCCATGGAGAGGCTGGCGTCGTGGCCATTTTTTCCAGCCGCCTCCTGTCGGAAGAAACCCTCACCGTTTTCGGTGATGGAGAGCAGACCAGGGACTACACCTTCGTCCGGGATATCGTGGCCGCGAACATGGCGGTTTCAGAGGCCGATCTCGAGGAAACCCGGGGGATCGACGGGGTTGCCTTTAATGTCGGCACGGGGAACGGAGTAAGTGTGAACCTCCTTGCGGACACCCTGGAAAAAGTGGCCGGTGTTCAACCGGGGAGGGTGCACGAGGCGGCCCGGCCCGGGGAGCTTCTGCACAGCCGTCTGGACACGGGTCGCCTGCAGACCCTGGGGTGGTCCAGCAGTTGGACCCTGGAGGAAGGCCTCCGGGAAACCTATGAGCATATAGCCAACGGGAGACGCCCTTCCTGATGTGGAACCTCGTTCACGCTCAACTCGACGCCATTCAGTCCATCCCGGCTAGCCTGGCTTTTCTCCAGCTTCGTACACCTACGACGGCTTGGGATATGGTGGTGGGTGGAACCCTTCCTACCCAGTTCGTCCTCCTGGTTCTCCTTTCCTTCTCCTTCCTCGGCTGGTGGCTGATTTTCTCGAAATGGAAACACTTCAAAAAAGTGCGCCTTCAGGGGGATCAGTTCCTCGTCGAGATGGAGAAGGCCCAGACCCTCGAGGAGGCGTACAAAGCTGTACTCGCCCTTCCCGAGTCCCCCTATCGTCGGGTCTTCAGACAGGGTGTGAATTTCTTCAGTGAACTCCGGCCCGGGGCCCTCCGGGAGGACTCCCCCGACCAGGCCGGGCTCACCCTGACCCAGCTGGAAGTCCTTCGGTTGGTTCTGGAAAAGGAAGAGGCGGAGGAGCGGGACGAGCTGGCCCACCGACTGAATTGGCTGGCCATCATCGGCTCCATCTCCCCCCTTCTGGGTCTCATGGGGACCGTCATCGGGATCATTAACGCCTTCCTGGGGATCACGGCCACGGGGTCCACCAACATCGGCGCCGTCGCCCCGGGCGTTGCGGAAGCCCTGATCACCACCGTGGCGGGGCTGGCCGTGGCCATTCCCGCTGTCATGGCATACAACCACTATGTCGCCCGGTTGAATCTGGTGACGGGTGAGTTGGAAGGCATTTCCAGTGAGTTCGTCGGGACGCTGGCCAGGGAAGGGAAGGTCTAAAGCCCATGAATGCCGGTGCCCGAAGAGCCCGGAGACAGGACCTCCCCGTCATGGCGGAGATCAACGTCACGTCTCTCGTCGATGTCGCCTTCACGCTTCTGGTCATTTTTATCATCACCGCACCCATGCTTCAGGGGGGGGTGGAAATCCAGGTTCCGGAAGCGGATGTGTCCCTTATTTCGTCAGAAAACGAGCCACTATTCCTCACCATTCAAGAGGACGGGCAGGTGTTCCTGGCGGAGACCGCCGTTCCCAGGGAGGATCTTCCGACGGCCCTGCCTCAGCTTCTGCGGGCTCTTGGGGCCCGGACGGTGTACATCAAAGGTGACGCTCGGGCCGACTACGAGGACGTCCTGAGCGTGATTGCCACGGTGTCCCATGTGGAAGGGATCACCTTCAGTTTGGTGGCAAACCCACTCGCGGAGGTGCCGGGAGGATCATGAGGAGACGGGAACGTCCAGGGAAGAAGCCCCTTTATGCCTCAGCGGGCGTTCACGTCGTTGCGGTGGTGCTGGCATGGATAGCTCAGATGCCCACCACCAATCCGGCGGATTTCATGGCGTATGAGATCAACCTGGTCTCCCCCCCGCCGTCCCAGGATGCTCCCGACCCCTCCCCAGTGGTTGAGGAGGAAGTCGTCGTTGAGACCCCTGAGCCGGCACCTGAGGAGGAACCGCCGCCGGTGGTGGAAGAGGAACAGCCTCGGCAGGAAGAAAGACCTACTCCCACTCCGACCCCGCCGCCCCCTGATCCTGACCCTGTGGAGGAAGCCGGAGATCCGGAACCCAGTGAGGAGATCAGCGGTGAGGACATCAACATCCGGATGGAGGGGCTCAAACGGGACTACCCGGAATATTACGACAACATCATCCGCCAGATTCGGCGGTGTTTCGAATTCAACGGGCGGGGGCGCCTTGAGACATCGGTGATCTTCCAGATCTCCCGGGACGGTTCGGTGGACGGCGGGTCCATCGATTTCTACACCCGATCCGGGAACGTGAACTTCGACTTCGCAGCTATGGGGGCCGTGGAGTGTGCAGGCAGTCGCTTTGGACCCTTGCCGGAAGATCTGGGGTCTGATCGTCTCCCCATTCTATTCACCTTTACCCCCAGGGGTGAGGCTTCGGCAGGCGACCGATAGGCATCCAATTAAGCGGTGGCGCCGTCAAAACCGGGGAGGAGCGAGGATCTGGAGCGAGGATCTGGAGCGACGGTGGGAGCGACGGTGGGAAGACCAGACAATTCAAAGGGACGGAAGGATGGAATGAGGGACGTGATGCGACTGGCTGTTTTGGCTTTTTCAGCGTTGCTACTTTGCTTCGTTGGCAATGGCGACCTGTCCGGGCAGGAGCCCAGAGACTCCTTCCCCGGTGTCCGCCTTGGGCTGATCTACGAGACCAGTTACCAACCTGTGTTGGCCGTAAAACCCTTCAGCAGCCGCTTCGGTGGCGAGGGGATCGACTCCCAGACTGAGGCTATCATCGCCAGGGACCTGAGGTACTCGAACCGTTTCGAGATGCTCGATTCACTCCCGGCCTCCCTTCTGGGAGAGGCCATCGACTACACCCTTTGGGACCAACTCGGGGCCAGTTGGCTCCTTTCCGGCCAGGTGGAGAGCCTTGGGGAGGGATTCGTCCTGATCCTCGATCTCCACAATGTCGTGTATGCGGAATTGAGGGAGCAGGCCCGGTTCACCCTCCCCGATCCCTCTTCGGATCTCTTCCGGATGGCGGTCCATCGGGTTTCGGATCAGATCGTAGAGTGGATCTTCGATGAGCCGGGGATGGCAGCTTCGCGAATTGCTTTTTCCCGGATGTTGGACGGGGGAATCCAGGAACTCTACATCGTGGATTCCGACGGCGAGAACATGCGTCGCCTTACGAATAACGGTGATTTGAGCAAATCTCCATCCTGGCATCCTTCCGGAGAAAAGCTGGCCTATGTCCGGTCCGAGGGTTTTACCCCCCATAAGATCTTCGAACGGGATCTGAAGACGGGTCAGGAAACGGTCCTGAATCCGGGGCGTGAGGGGCAACAGGCCACTCCTTCCTACCATCCCGACGGGCGGGAACTGGCTTTCGGCCTGATGGCATACAATCGGACTGGTCTTTTCAGCTGGGACGTGGATCGGGACTGTTGTCTGACCCATATCCAGGGTGGGCGTTGGGAGGACCTGTCCCCCACCTACTCGCCGGATGGTAGCCGGGTAGCCTTCAACTCCAATCGCCTGGGGACCAATATCCCCCAGGTCTATGTCGTATCGGCCCGGGGTGGGCAGGCGGATCTGGTCTCACCCTACGTGCCCGGAACTCCCGGATATTACACTTCCCCGGATTGGTCGCCCATCGGGAACCACGTTGCCTTCCACGGTCGGGTCCAGCGGACCGGCAGCTATCAGATTCTGGTGGCGGAGGTCGGGGCCAGGAGTTCCAGTGTTCTAAAGCTCACGTATGAAGGAAACAACGAGGATCCGAGTTGGGCTCCGGACGGCCGCCATCTGGTGTTCTCGGGCGAGAGAAGTTACGGCTACGGGTTGTTTGTGGTCGATGCTTCGACAGGCCTGATCCGGCCCCTCGTTTCGAACATCCGGCCCAATGCCCCTGAATGGTCGCCCTCCCTGGCAAGGTCGGTGGAGGAGACGTTGCGCGAGGGCGGGTTTTGAGGTATATGCCATGGGGTGGGACCGGTCTCGACCAGACCGGCGAAGTCCTAATAATAAGGGGGGTTATGCCCCTTCGAGGTTTTTTTCGTTCGTACCCTTTTCTTAACTGGGAGTTGGGATGAGATACCGCACTTTCGTCATCACCGCATTGGCCGCTGTTCTGCTCTTGGGCGCCTGCAAAAAGGACCCTCCTCCGCCCCCGGAGCCACCGGCTGGCCCCACGGCTTCGGAACTTGAAGCGCAGAGGTTAGCCGATTCGGTCGCCGCCGCGGAGGCGGAGGCCAGGAGGATAGCCGAAGCGGAGGCCAGAGATGCAGCTGCCCGGGAAGCCACAATTCGTGAGGCCCGCGCCACCTTGGCCGAGAGGATCCATTTTGACCTCGATATGGCTGAAATCCGTGTCGATGCCGAGCGGACCCTCCGGGCGAAACTCGAGATTCTGCGAGCCAGCCCCAACGTCAGGCTTCGAATTGAAGGCCACTGTGACGAGCGGGGCTCGAACGAGTACAACGACGCCCTGGGGAACCGTAGGGCCCAAGCGGTAGTAGACTTCTTAACAGGCTTCGGCCTTGATGCGTCCAGGTTCGCCATCGTTTCCTTCGGGGAAGACCGGCCAATGATGAGTCGGAGCGATGAAGACGCCTGGGCACAAAACCGGCGAGCTGAGTTCATCCTTACCGCCGGCCAGAACGATATCAACCCGGGGGGTACCCCGTAGGAACATTATGACTTTTGTTTCATCCCCCACGCCGGGTGCCGGGCTTCGGTCCGGTGCCCGGTTCGTGGGAATGCGCTGGCTCCTTCTTGGAGTCCTCGGGTTCACCCTTTCCGGGTGTGCGACCAAAGGGGATATCCGTGGGATCCAGGATGAGCTCCAGACCATGGCTGCCCAACAGCAGGCCGCCCTGGAGGAGATCTCAGGTTTGAACCTGGAGGTTCAGGATTCCCTCGAGCGGCAGTCCGACGACATTTTCATGTCCCGGGGCGATACCAATCGGAGGCTGAGCCTCATCGAGCAGGAGATCCGGACGATCCAGGAGCTCCTCCGAATGAACCAGCAGTCCCTCATGACGATTCGGGATATGCTGGAGTCGGGCAGGGGCGGAGGAGTGTCCCCCATGCGAACCGACACGGAACCGAGCCCGCCGACTGATGTGAGCTATGTGTCCTCCCAGGAACGGGCCGGTGGGCCGGTGGATATGTATAACACCGCTGTCCGGCAGTTCAATAACGGCTCTACCAACACGGCCAAGAGGGCTTTTCAGCAGTTTCTGAGGGAGTATCCTACGGACGCTCTGGCGCCTGACGCCCACTATTATCTCGCCGATATCATGGTTCAGGAGAATCGGCTGGAAGAGGCCGTTCAGGCGTTTTTGAGGATCCCGGAGCTTTTCCCTACCGCTGGGAAGGTCCCTGACGCCCTTTACCGGGTGGGGGTGACCTATGTCACCCTCGATCAGCTTGATGATGCCAAAGTCTATCTTGAGAGGGTCGTCAACAGCTATCCGGGGACTGAAACGGCCACGGCTGCCCAGGAGCGGTTGGACGAGATTGGGTAGGGGCCGGTTTTCGGCCACACTGCGCCTGTAAGGGCGCACCCACCTTCCTCAGGGACCCCTACGACCGATGCGATGCCCTCAGTGTGATGGCGCCGACAACCGGGTGGTGGATACCCGGACCAGCCGGGGGGGTAGGGCTGTGCGGAGGCGTCGGGAGTGCTCCGAGTGTGGGGAGCGGTTCACGACCTATGAATATGTCGAGGGCCGCACCATCCAGGTCCTGAAGCGGGATGGAAGCGCCGAGGACTACGACCGGGAAAAACTCCTCATGAGCCTCCAGATCGCTTGTGCGAAGCGGCCCGTGTCCGCTTCCCAGGTGGAGGCCCTCGCGAACCGGATCGAGGATGACCTGTCGAAACAGGCTGGCGTGGAGGTGCCCAGTGCCCACCTTGGTGAGATGGTGATGGATGGGCTGAAACCCCTGGACCGGGTGGCCTATGTTCGCTTTGCTTCGGTATACCGTAATTTCCAGGATATCGAAGAGTTCCAACATTTCGTGGACGATCTCAACGCCCGGCAGCGGCAGGAGGCCGAGGCCCGGGATCAGGAAGAGCTTCCGCTCAAATAGAGCCTCCAAATGGTTGATCTAGGGAACATGGCGCGACGAAGGGGGGAAATGCCCTTCCTCGAACATCTGGAAGAACTCCGGTGGAAGATCCTCTGGAGTCTTCTCGCTGTGGTCGTGGGGACCGTCATCGGCTTCATCTTCGTTTACTATTTCGGAGTCATGGAGCTCCTCATGCGGCCTATGCGGGCCGCCTATACTGATCCTGATTTCCGTCTGATCTACCTTTCCCCTGCCGATCCTTTCTTCATCACCTTGAAGCTCGCTGTTGTGGTGGGGATTATCCTTGCCTTTCCCATCATCGTCCTCCAGATCTGGTCCTTTCTTTCCCCAGCCCTGGAGAAGCATGAAAAGAGGACCATTGTCCCGGCCCTGTACCTTGGGCTGATTCTCTTTTCCGCCGGCGTGGCGTTGGCGTATTTCATCGCTCTTCCCCTCACCATGACCTTTTTCCAGAACTTCCAGGCGGAGTTTCTGGAGGAGCAGCTCGAAGTTTCCAAGACCCTGGGTTTCATCACCAAGCTCCTGATCGGTTTCGGGGTCATCTTCGAACTTCCGGTGGTGGTCATGATCCTCTCAGCCCTGGGATTGGTGACACCGGAGTTTTTGAAGTCGAAGCGCCGCCACGCCATGGTGTTGATTACGGTCCTGGCCAGCTTTCTTACCCCGGGTGACCTCATCACCCTGACCATCATGCTGATGGTGCCACTTTTCTTCCTCTATGAGTTCAGCATCTTCCTTTCTCGGATGATCTGGCGTAGGAAGCGGGCGCGAGAGAAGGAAATGGAGGACGACTCCTCCGAACCCCCGGAAGGATCGGTGGAATCGGGATGAGACCGGGCTCGGGTCTGGGGTCCGCCTACCGGATTCCAGTGTTCATCATCGCGCTCAGTCTGATTTTCCTCCCCCGAGCCGATCCCCTTCTGGGTCAGGTACAGGTGGAGCCTCCCGACACCGTTCCGGTGGACTCCACACGTCTCCGGATCCAGCAACAACTCGAGGGGTTGGCCAAACCCCCAGGAGTGGACTCCACCTACTTCCTCCCAGACTCCCTGCTGCCGGATTCACTTCGGGAGCTCCGTGACGCGCGGGCGGCCAGCCAAAGGTTCGGCGGGCGCCGGGAGTCCTCGGTCGCCGGCGGAAGTGGGATGACCGAGGGGGACAGCATCATCATGGTCCTGAAGGATCTGGAGGGGTACTCCCTGACCGAGTACGAGGCTCTGGGTGCGGACTTTTTGGCGGCCGAAAGACGATTGATCCTCGAGGGAAGCCCTGAGAACCGGGCCCGAATCGTAGCAGACGGCCAGGCCCTGATCGCCGACTCCATCTTTTTCAACGAAGAAACGGGCAGGGTGTGGTCCATGGGAGAATCAGCGACTCTCCAGCCCGCCGACGGGGAGCCAGTCAACAGCCGGACTATCGTGTTTGATCTGAATGAAGGACGGGGTACGGCCCTGGACGCCACCACCCGGTATTCAGGGGGAGGTGAGTGGATCGTCCATGGAGACCTGACTTCGGTGAGCGATACGGCCTCTTTCGGGAACCACCTGGCCTTCACCTCCTGCGAGCATGAGGAGCCCCATTACCATTTCCTTTCCAACAATGTGAAGATCGTTCGGGGGAACCTCCTGGTGGCTCGCCCGGTCAAACTCTACTTCGCCGACGTTCCAGTCGCCTGGCTTCCCTTCATGGTTCAGAATCTCGAGCAGGGGCGAACCTCGGGGATCCTGACGCCAATCTTCAGCATCAACGACATCGTCAGGACGTCATCCAACTACACGAGACGGGTGTCCAACATCGGTTTCTATTGGGCCATGAGTGATTACTACGACACCACCTGGTCCCTGGATTGGTGGAGTGGGGAACACAAGGCTCTGACGGGGAGCGCCCGGTTCGATTGGGCCAAACAGTTCCTGAACGGAAACCTGAATTTCAGGAGATTCTGGCGGGACAACGGAGACAAAGAGGCGGCTTTCAGCGGCCGGACCTCCTGGGAGATGAGCGAACGAACGCGCCTGAGGGCGAGGGGGAGCTACGCCACCTCCACCTCGATGGTTCGCGAGACCTCATTCGATCCCCAGGAAGTGGTTCAGTCCATCGACTCCGAGGGAGGGGTCCAACACAGGTTTGATTTCGGGAACCTGACCCTCAGCGCCAATCGGAAGCAGTACCTGACCGACGACCGGGTCGAGATGACCCTCCCGAACCTGAGCTTCTCACTGTCGCCTCAGACGTTTCTGAAGGCTTCTCCCGCCCAGGCCCGGTTCTACAACAATATGACCTGGACCGCTTCGGCCGGCATCAGGCGGAATACGTCGGATCGCCCGGAGCAGCCGGATACGTTGCCGTTCAGTTCATCCCTGGCGGACAAGGCGAAGACTTCCGGCCGGCTCACGACCTCCTTGAACCTCGGCAACCTGTCTTTCGGGGGCGGATTGACCTTTACCGAGGACCTGGTGAAGGCCGTACCGATGGGGATGCCCCTGACCGGTCCTCTAGGTCCTGAGGAGCCCTATTCGGTCCAGGATTCGGCCAAGGCCGATGCAGGGTGGAATATTTCCTTGGGGTATCAGCAGCAGCTGGTGGGGTCCACGACCCTCACCCCCAGCTTGAGCCTCTCCAGTCAGCTTATCCGGTCCGATAGGGACAGCCTCGCTAGTTCCTTCGTCACCGGGCCGACCCGGTTTTCCCTGGGGGTGAGTCTCCGGACCGAGTTCTACGGCTTTTTTGGGGGCTTCGCCGGCTTCGAGGCGATCCGGCATAAATTCACCCCTGGATTCGATTTTTCCTACGCTCCGGAGGTCTCCCCGACCGAACTGCAAAGACAGGTGTTTGGAACCACGGATGCGAGGCCCCAAAAGACCCTCCGGATAAGCCTCAGCCAGACGTTGGAGGGCAAGAGAAAGGTCGACCCCACGGCGGGCCAGCCTCAAGCACCACCTGGACAGCCGCCCCTGGGCGGGGATGTAGCGGACTCCCTCCAAGCCCTTGGACTGGACCCGGCTGCAATGGCTCGGGACTCACTGGGAGTCGACTCCCTTGGGGCGGATTCCATGCGGGCTGATTCGGCTCAGGGGGCCCAAAGCCAGCTGGAAGGGCAGAAGGTCACCCTCCTCGCTCTGAAGTCTACGGCCATCTCGTACGATTTCGCGGAGGCGGCTGAGAGAGGAGACTGGCTGTGGGGGATCACCAACACGGTCATCACCAACACCATTTCCTCCGATTACCTCCGGGGCCTTAACGTCACCATTGCCCATGACCTCTTTGAAGAGCTTCAGGGGACCGGAGGAGAGGTGGGGGAAGGGGGCCCTACAAGAAGATTCGCGCCCCACCTGTCCTCCCTGAACTTCGGGTTTACCATGGATGGCCGATCCCGCCCGATAATGCTCCTGATGGGGCTTTTGGGGGTAGGGGACGAGGCGACGGATAGTGTGGCCGGCGCGGCCCCGGTCACTCCCGCGGGAGAGGTCCCGATCGATCCCTTTTCCCCGACGATGAACGATGGCGCCAACGTTCTCCCTGGGGGCAACGATCCGGGTCCTCGATCCAGGGCCGGGTCCCCTGGGGGAGGGGCCGGTGGGGCGGGCTGGAGGGCCAACCTGAGGTTTTCCATGCAGCGTCCCCGGACGGAAACCCAGACGGCTAACCAGATGCTGCAGGGAACGCTCAGCTTCCCGTTGACGGAAAACTGGAGCGCAAACTGGCGGACCTCCTTCGACTTAATAGAAGGGTCTTTCAACGATCACTACATCCAGTTGACCCGGAATCTCCACCGCTGGGAGGCCCATTTCGACTTCCAGAAGACGGCCACCGGGAACTGGCGTTTTAATTTCTCGGTGTCCCTCACCGACCAGGAAGACCTGCACTTCGACTACGCCCAACGGAGCTACCAGGACCAATCGGGACTCCGTCGGTACTAGGCCCCGTCCGAGGGGGCGGCTGTCACAAGCCCGTTGCAGACTGTCCTCTTCCGGTGACACTTTTCCTGTATGTCCATCCGGAAGTGCCCGCACTAAAAGGGTTTCTGGTTCGGCACAGGATCTGCTAACCAGTACTGCAGTCTACGTACTCACTCGGAGGGAAACATGAAACGTGCTGTTATCGGGCTTCTGCTTTTGCCCATGCTGATCGGCCTGGCGGCATGCAACGACGATGATGGGCTCGTCTATTACGACGATACCTATGCGGCGCCTCCGGAGAATCTGGCCGGATGGTACTACAGTCAGGCCGTTTATCTCACCTGGGAGTTGGGAGCAGGTTGGGACAACGATCCGTTCCGGGTTTACGGGAAACGGATTTCAGATTCAGGCTACTTCCTGATTGCCGAGGTGACGAACTGCTCCGGAGGTCTCTGCTCGTATACCGACGTGAACATCGTTTCGAACGTTACCTATGAGTATTACGTGGCAGCCGTTAGTCCCAGTGGCCTGGAGAGCTCTTCGGAATGGGCTGTGGAGGTGTTCGTGCCGGAACCGGATCCGCCGGCCGACCCGGCGTCGGTTGAGGTTGTCGCCCTCGACAACGCCAGCTTCATCTTTTGGTCCGACAACGCCCGAAATGCCCCGGATTTCTCTTTCTACAGGGTTTACCTGGCCGAGGCCGGAGGAGAGGACTTCATTCTTGGCGAGACCGACTCGGAGGGGTTCCTGGACCTCCTGGCCCTGAACGGTGACACGTATAGCTACTTCGTCACTTCCGTGGATGATCAAGGCCATGAGAGTTTTGGCAGCCAGTTGGCTTCCGGAACACCCCGCCCGGACTATCATGGGGAGTGGATCTACGCCTACGAAGATGTCCCCACTCAGGCGGGTTTCCGGTTCTCTCAGGATGAGGTGACCTATCCGATTCTCGACGGGGACTCGCCCGAACGGCACTTCAGGCTCGAGATCGACGCCGATGGATGGTGGTTGGTGCCGGGTCCTGGTACCCAGGTCTACGACGGCCTTTTTGAGACCACGGCCTTGAAGTGCGGGGTGGATTCCGACGCGGATTGTGTTGCCCTCGATCAAGCTCCGCTGACAGGGTACACCGGACTGGATATGCCTCTCTACCCCCAGACCACCTACGTCCTTAGGGTGATCGGTGATGACGGCCTCGAACACTATGGAGCGCTGAGGGTTACCCTCCTGGGCACGGACCAGAACGACTCGGCCATCATGATCTTCGACTGGGCCTACCAGCTCCAGGCCGGGAATCCCAACCTGGCTCCGAGGAAGGTTGTGGGGAGATCCTGAGAAGGCTTTAGGACCCGGAAAAGAACGACGAACCCACCTGAAGACCCCCGGTCTCGAGTAGAAGCGAGGCCGGGGGTCGCTCCGTTCCGGCCCGGGATTCGCTTGTGTAGGTTCCAGCCCAGGCTTATCTTGCGAGACTTGGGGTAGCTGAACTCGAGCAGACGTCCATCCTTGTTTCAAGGGTCTGGACGTTCTTCATTTCTCCCGCCTCTCCTCGGGCTCCAGCAAAGGTGTTCCGACGGGTCTGGGATGGACAAACGCCAATTCCGGTGCGCAAGCCATGAACGTAGAAGAGCTTAAAGAGAAAGCCCGTCGCCACGAACTTCGGGAAGAGTGGCAGAAGGCTTTTGATCTCTATTCCACAGCACTCCGGAGTCATGACGAGGAAGAGGCCCCGGATATCACCCTGTACAACCGGGTTGGCGACATCCAAACCCGGCTTGGGCAGATCAACGGGGCTGTGGAGCAGTACGAAAAGGCCATCGAGCTTTACCTCGAGGCAGAGCTCCCCAACAATGCCATTGCGATATGCAAGAAGGTTCTAAGGAATCTCCCCGATAGGAGCATCTTCTTCCTTCGGATGGGGCAGATCCGGGCCAGCCAGGGGTTTCTGACTGACGCCCGCCACAATTTCCTCAACTATGCAGAACGGCAAACTGCACTGGGGGACGTGGAGGGGGCTCTGAATGCCCTTGTGGAATTCATCGAGCTCTCCCCTGAGGATGTGGAGATCCGGCAAAGCCTCGCCGCCCAACTGGAAACCCATGGGCGGAAGAGTGAGGCCGTCGTCCAGTTCACCGAAGCCCACCGGCAGCTGACGATTGGCGGGGACGAGGAGGCTGCCCGGGCAATCGCCGAGAAGCTCGAGGATCTCGCTCCTGACCTGGTGCTCCCGGCCGCTGAAGACCTCCAGGCCGAAATGGTTGCCCCGGACACTGAGGAAATGGTGTTGGAAAGCACGAGCCTCGGTGGTTTGGAGATCGAGGATTGGCGGGAGGACGAGGTCAGCCTGGGGAGTGAAGAGGTTCAGGTGGAATCTGCCACCGAGACCGACGCAGCCGACCTGGCTGACGAGGTCGACTTCTCCAGCCTTGAGTTCGAGGGTGCAGAACCGGCCGAGGAAACTGAAGCGGTAGACGTGGGGGATCAGGACGATCTCGGGGGCCTCGGGGGTGCGGATGTGGTGGAGACGGAGGAGGATGATGAGCTTCCCTCCTTCGAGTTCGAATCGGAAGACATCCTGGAAGAAACCGAAATTCTTCCATCCTTTGGGTTCGGGGAAGAGGGCGCCGACGAAGCAGAGGCGGCTGATCCCGAGGAGGACGACGCCACCAAGGTGACCTCCAGCGTGCCGTCTTCCCTGGGCTTGGATGAGGGCATGGAGGATGAACTCCCCCTCATTGGATTCGAGGACGAGGATGAGACGGAATTCGGGGGAACGTTGGAGGAGACTGAGGAATCTCTAGCCGACCTGGGATTTCAGGCTGTCGATGAAGATGATCAGGTGGAAGACGAGTCCGCTAAGGACCTCCCCTTCCTGCCTATGGTCGATGAGGAGGAAGGGGTAGAGGAGCCTGTCCCGGAAACCGAGGGGTCGTTCGGGGACGCTCTGGAGGAAGCGCTTCAAGGGGCCTTCGAGGACGCCTCCGTGGAGGTCGGGAAGATCGAGCCTGAGATTCCGGTAGAGGCCGAGGAGATGGAAGCCTCGGTCGATGGACTCCTTAAGGCTCTTCGGGAAGAGGAGGCTCCCGACGTCGGTACCGACCACAAAGAGGCTGCCGACCGAGGGGATATGGATCTGGCTCTCCAGAGAGTAGCTGCTCTGATCGAGACGGAGCAGCAGAATATCGAGCTATATCAGCGGCAGGTCGAATACGCGTTCCGGAAGAACGATCAGGAAGTCTTGATCTCAGCTTACATCGACCTGGCAGGGTGTCTGGCAACCACAGGGGCACCGGTGAAAGCGAGGGCGGTGTACCTACAGGTTCTTTCCCTGGCTCCGGGCCATGATTTGGCCACTGCTGGAATCCAGACCCTCGACGGGTCGAAAGGGGTGGAAACCCCGACCCAGGTGGCGTCATCCGAGGAGTATGTGGATCTGGGATCAATGATCCTCGGGGACGATGCTGAGGAAGGCACCCGTTGGACCGTAGCTGCCGATGCGCCTTCCGGTGACGAGGCCGCTGACTTCGCCAAGATGCTCGGTCAATTCAAGGACAAGGTCTCCGAACACGTGGCGGCGGATGACGTGACCGCCCACCATGATCTGGGCACTGCCTACATGGAAATGGGTCTTTTTGATGAGGCCATTGGGGAATTCCAGGCGGCTCTTCGGGCTTCCCCCGACCACCTTCCCACCCACGAGGTCATGGGACGATGCTGGATGGAGATGGAGAACCCCTCCATGGCCGTCCGCGCCCTCGAACGTGCCCTGAGGGTGGGGTTCGAGGTGGAGGATGAACTGATCGGGATCTACTACCTCATGGGCAGGGCCCAGGAGGATCAGGGGAACAGTGAGGATGCCCTGGAGTTCTATGAAAAGGTGTTTTCCCTGGACATCAATTTCGAGGATGTGACCGAGCGCCTCAGGGCGCTACGGTAAGCCATTGGACAATCCGGCGAGATGACCGAACCCAGTTCGACTACCAGTCAGGCTCTCCCAGGCCTCGCTCAGATCCAGGCTCCGGTTCGGGACCGACTGGACCTGATTCTCGGAGAAATCCGGCGAATCGTGGTCGGGGACTTCGACCTGATCGAGGAGGTTAACGACTACCTCCTTCTCCTTCCAGGGAAGCTCTTTCGCCCGACGCTTGTCCTTCTGGCCAATGAGGTCGGCGACTCTCCCAAACCGGATGCCGTGACTTTCGGATCCGTTTTGGAACTCGTCCACCTTGCGACTCTGGTCCACGACGATGCCGTGGACCATTCGGTCTTGCGACGGGGACAACCCACCGTCAACTCCATCTGGACGCATCAGATCGCCATCATCATGGGGGATTACCTCTACAGTCGGGCGGTCACCGAACTGGCCCGCGTTGGCAATCTGGAGGCTGTTCGTACTCTGGCTGATGCGGCGAATATCATGAGCGTGGGGGAGATGCGGCAACTCACGGCCTATGATGCGCTGGACTTTTCCGAAGACGACTACTATAGGCTTATCTCCGCCAAGACGGCATCCCTCATGGGCGCCGCGTGTGACATGGGGGCCCTGGTTGGTGTGGAGGAGTATCGGGTGCCCCTGAAGAGGTTTGGTCATAACCTCGGGATGGCCTTCCAGGTCGCCGATGATATTCTGGACTACGTGGGGTCGGAGGAGGTTACCGGGAAGCCGGTGGGCCAGGATCTTAAAGAGCGGAAGGTGACGCTCCCCCTCCTGGGAGCTAGGAAAGTGGCTTCAGCGGCGGCGGAGGCCGAGATCCAAGCGCTGTTCAACGGAGGGGGACCCGCTTCCAACGAGATAACCCGGGTGGTGGACCTGGTTCGGGATCTTGGTGGGGTGGACTATGCAAAAAGGAAGGCCCAGGTGTTCGCCGAGGGAGCTGAGGAAGCCTTGGAGGGTCTGCCTGAAGGTACTGCTGTCGACGCCCTAAGGGACTGCATCACCTACGTCGTAGATCGGAATCGTTGAGTGCCTCCAGAACGTGAATTGATCGGCGATAGCCGTCGGAGAAATGCCCGCCGCCTGGTCTGGACGTTGGTCTTGGGCCTCTTTCTTGGAGGGCTCCTAACGAAGCTGTCCGAGTTGTTCCTTCCGGAGAGCACGGCACGGGAGTTCCTCACGACCTCGGTCAATTCATCCGTGGGTCCTCTTTCCATCGACCTTGTGGCGGTGGCGCTAACCTTGGGGCCTTTCGAAGTGACCCTGAATGTCCTCACCTTGGTTGGGGTCGGTATCGTGGCCTTTGTTGCTCGCTCCTGGATCTAACCTAAGCCTTCGGCTTCTATTATTTTGTGATGGTAGCCGCGTATGAACCCGGCCCGGTTTTGAACTGATCGAAATGTTCGATATCCGGCCCGGAGAAGAGGGAGAAAGAAAATGGGAATTGGTGGACTCGGGATGGGAGAGATCATTCTGATCTTTATGGTCGTTCTCTTGCTTTTTGGTGCGAAACGGCTCCCGGAGATCGGGTCAGCCCTCGGGAAGGGAATCCGGGAATTCAAGGGATCCGTCAGAGAGATCGAGGGTGAACTCAAAGCCCCCCTGCAAGATCCGAAGCCCGTTCCTCCCAAATCCGGCACCGACCAGGACCAGGAAGAGGGCCCTCGAAGATTAACCGTGACGGACGAAGAATCGGGGAGTTGAATCTCTCTCGATCTTACCCGTGCCGATGAGGGGCGGAGAAAATGAGGGCCCCGGAAGCTTCAGCTTCCGGGGCCCTTCCTGCGTCCTACCACCTCGTCCGAAGGGCTTAGCTGCCCCAGGGAGGATCTCCTTGGCTAGAAGAGACCCCCACCGGTTTGGGTGGCTTGTGAGGCTTGGAGCACCTCTTCCCTTCGATCCACGATGTCGGAAGCCTCCCGCATGGCCGTGATCCACTGTTCCAGGCGCTGCTGCTGAACGGTGAATATTCCCTGAGCCCTTTGGGTTTCTTTCAGCTCTTCCCAGGCGGCGCTGTCGGCCGGAATCCTCTCCAGGGTCTGAATCAGGAATACGTTCGAGCTTGAGACCACCGGGTCACTGATTTCGTTCACATCCAGACCGAAAGCCGTGCCCACACTCCGACTCTGATATCCAAACCCGGGAAAGAACTCTGTCCTGGCGAAGGGACCGACTTCCAGTACGGTCAGATCCCTTCGGCCATCCAGGATCTCGAGGGTGCCCGCCTCCCGGACTTCCTCCATAAACTCCTCGGCCTGGGCCTTGGCCATCTCAATCTTTTTCTCGAGGCGGAGGAACTGGTCGATGATCGGCGTGGCATTCTCCAAAGGCTGGTGACCTTCAGGGGTAGCCGAGATCAACTCCATCATATAGAAGGCCTCTTGGTCTTCGAATACTGGGCTGACCTCTCCCGGCTCCGCCTCCTGAAATACCCAGTCCAAACCATCCCCGATCTGCCCGGCTCCCGCCAGGAAGGGAAAGAGCTCAGTCATGGTTTGCTGGCTGACCGGGACGTCCAGCATCCCGGCTGCCTCATCCAGAGTCATGGACTCACCGAGGGCCTCCAGGGAGTCTGCCAGGGTCAGGAGCCTGATCTCCGACTCGCTCGTTCTTTCGAACGGGACCAGAATGTGGCGGGCCTGGGCGCTGTCCCCCTGGCGACTGAGGACCTCCAGGACGTGGATGCCGAAACTGGTCTGGAAGGGCTCGAGGACACGGTTCAATGGGGCGTTGAAGACCACCGAATCGAACGCCGGCACCATCTGGCCCCTCCCGAAGGTTCCGAGGTCCCCACCATTTTGGGCGGAGACGGCGTCAGAAGATTCCCTTAGGGCGACCTCGGCAAAGTCCACGCCGTCCAGGATCTCCTGGCGGAGGTCCATGGCTCTCTGATTCGTCTCCAGAGAGTCTTCCTGAAGGGGGGCCTTGGTCAGTGCGACGTACTTCACGTCCACCTGGGCGGGGACTATGAAGTCCTCATGGTGCAGGTCGTAATAGTCCTCGACCTCTTCGGGGGAGAGCTCGACGGAGAGGTCTGAAATTCGGTCAGCCGGGTTGAAGGCCACGAACCGGACTCTCGCTGTCTCGTTCTCGAACTTGTACTGCTCCCATAGCTCCGCCTCCGTAAAATAGATCCCGGAGGTGATTTGCCGGAGAAGCTTGCTCCGCGGGATGACGTCCCGGTAGTACGCTTCCAGCTGGAGGAGGAACAGTTCGTCCGCCGAATTTGCCAGGAAATCCTGGTACAGCTGGATATCAAACTGGCCATCGGTCTGGAACAATGGGTCCCCCAGAAGCTCCTGGGGCGGACTGAACTGAGCAGCCTCCCGGATTTCCTGATCGGTCACCCTCACCCCTCGCCGCCCCAGCTCCTGTTGGATCAGGATCTGATTGACGATCTCGACCCAGGCTGCCTCCTCGATCTCCCGGTTCTGAGCAGCGGTTACAGGCTCCTCCTGACCCCGGGAAACCTGTTCATAGAGGTTCCGGTATACGACTTGGTACTGCTCGTACATGACTGGGGTGTTGTTCACCTGGCCGATCTCGCCCAGGCCGCCACCGGATTGCCCGGTGATATCCATACCCCATTCAAATACCATGAGACCCACGAAGGCAATCGCTGTCACCAGCATGATCCACTTCGTGTTATCCCGCATTTGACGCATCATAGGTCCGCCACTCCCCACTCGTGCGGATGTTCTCGACAATCGAAGATAAGACCAAAAAAGCTAACGGCGGGAGGGGACCTGCTCAAGGCAGAAACTCCTTTTCTGGCAGTTGTTTCCGACAATGATCAGGCTTCAATCGCGTTGACACCTTCCGAAACGAAAGACTATCTTCGAAGAAGATCAGGATCCCCCTCTTCCGCCCATTCTCCAGCATCACTGAGGATCAATTGGTGGGACAACCCTTGGAAGCCCACATCCGAAGATTGCAGGAGTTCTACTGGTCGGAGCATGATCCGGACGGGCGGGGCTTCGTTCCCCTTGCGGATGCGCTCCGAAAGGCCGGGGACTTCGTGGAGTCCCACCGGGTACTGCGGGAGGGACTTGGAAGACATCCAGAGCTGGTTTCTGGGCATGTGGTTGCTGGCTGGCTGAGTCTGGATCGGGGCAGGCCTGAGGAGGCGGAGGCCGAATTCCGAACCGCCCTTGAACTGGACTCCAAGAATATCGCTGCCCTGCGGGCCCTTGGTGACATCCTCCTCGAGAGGGGTGATGGAGCGGCGGCCATCGAGGTTTTGGAAGAGTTGTCCCACGAAGATCCCATCGATCTAAATCTCCCTCACCAAATCGCGGAGCTGCGACTCGAAGCCGAATCGGGCCAAGAAATGAACCCCGACCAGGACGGTGAGCCTCCCTCGCCGGTGTGGGATGATCCCTATGCGGTGGCGGATGAACTCGATTGGGACTCAGCCACTCTTCAACCGGATGAGTCGCCACAGGACGAACCGGCTGAAGAAGCGGGAGAAGAACTGAGGGAAGAGTCGATTGAGCCAGAGCCTCAGACCCCCGAGGATTCTGCACCTCTTGTTGAGGATGGTGAACCCCTCCCCGGCGATGAGGGTCTACAGGGCGCGATGATCACTTCCACCCTGGGTGAGATCTATCTCCGGCAGGGTCTTTTCGACCAGGCCGAAGATGTTTTCGAAACCCTCCTCAAGGCCGATCCGAACAGTGTCCACCTCCAAGGACGATTGGAAGAGGTCCGTGGTCTGAAGAGTGGGGGTGGGGCATTGGGGGAAAGAGAGAGTTTTCTCCCGCCGGAAGAGGATGATTGGCCCGAAACCGGGACCGCCCTGGATCCCGCCTCGGGGGAGGGCCTTCTCCAGGCAGAGCCGATCGCCCCGGGGGTTGTACCCATCGAATCCCTGGCACCGGATCGAATTGCCACCCGGAGCACCGAAGACCCTCCTCAATGGGAAGCTTCCGTTCCGGACGAGCCCATCTCCATCGATGCGCTTGCCCCGGACGAAGCCGTAGCGATCGATGCGTTGGCTCCGGACGAGCCCATCTCCATCGATGCGCTTGCCCCGGACGAAGCCGTAGCAATCGATGCGTTGGCTCCGGACGAGCCCATCTCCATCGATGCGCTTGCCCCGGACGAAGCCGTAGCAATCGAGGCCCTGGCTCCGAATGAGCCCATTTCCATCGATGCCTTGGCGCCTGATGACTCCCAGGGGGATCCCAGCCTCGGTACCTTCGAGCGGTGGTTGGACGACCTGAAATGAGAATTGCCGTCATTCATGGCCCCAATCTCAGGCTCCTCGGGCAGAGGGAGCCCGGGGTGTATGGGCACAAGACGCTCGATGAGATCGACTCCGCCCTGAAAACTCTGGCCGGGGAACTTGGTGTGGAGTTGGAAGTATTCCAGTCGAACCACGAAGGGGAGATCCTGGATTACCTGGAGGAAGTCCAGTCCAGGGTGGAGGGGATTCTCATCAATCCTGCCGGGCTCACCCACACCAGCGTGTCTCTCCGAGACGGACTTGCAGGTATTGGGCTACCGGTTGTGGAGGTTCATCTTTCGAATCCTGCGGCCCGGGAGCCGTTCCGGCACCGGTCCTTCGTTTCTCCCGTTGCGGCGGGGACAGTCGCTGGTTTCGGGGAGAATAGCTATCTTTTCGGGCTTCGGGGTCTCTGGGCCCACCTTAAAAACCCAAAAAGTGAACCTTGACGGGGTATGGCAACCACAGCTGATTTTCGAAACGGTCTGGTCATGCAAAGAGATGGCCAGCTTTGGGCCATCATCTACTTCCAGCACGTGAAACCTGGAAAGGGTGGGGCTTTCGTCCGGACCAAGCTAAAAAACGTCCTGACTGGGGCTGTTGTGGAGAAAACCTTCCGGGGAGGAGAAAAAGTTACGGACGTTCGCCTCGAGCGGAGGCCCGTGACCTACTCCTATTCCGATGGGCATCTCTTTCATTTCATGGATCAGAACACTTTTGAGATGATCCCCCTCTCCGGAGATATCATCGGAGAAGACCAGCTCAAGTATCTCAAAGAGAACATGGAATGCGAGGGACTGGTCCACGAGGGGAACGTACTCAGTGTCGAGCTACCGAACTTCGTGGAGTTGGAGGTTACGGACACCGACCCGGGCCTGAAGGGTGACACGGCTCAGGGCGGCACGAAGCCGGCCACCCTTGAGACTGGGGCGATGATCCAAGTGCCGCTTTTTGTGGAGATCGGTGACATTCTGAAAGTGGATCGGCGGGAAGACAAATATCTCACGAGGGTGACCGGATGATCGATCTTGCCTTCATAGAGAGCCTCATCAGGGCTCTGGATGAGAGTAGCCTGGACAGCTTGGAGTTCGAGCGGGGGGGAACCTACATTCGCCTTTCAAAGAGCTCGACCACTGGACCGGGTACCTCTCTGGACTTCGGGCAGTCCGGACCCGCGATAGCGGCATCCCAGTCGGTTGCTCCGGTTCAGGATCCCGCGGCCACCCAGGCTCCCGAAGAGGAGGGGGATGAACTCCAGGGACTCGTCGAGATCCCCTCTCCCATGGTGGGGACGTTCTACTCGTCTCCCGCACCTGATGCGGATCCGTACGTGGACGTGGGACAGAGGATCGGAGAGGGAACCGTCCTTTGTATCATCGAAGCGATGAAGCTCATGAACGAGCTGGAGTCCGAGGTGACGGGGACCATCGCCAAAGTCATGGTAGAGAACGCCCAGCCCGTAGAATATGGGCAGGTGCTGTTCCTGATCGATCCGGTCTGAGGTCTGTCTCTGAGAGAGACTAGTCGCCGTTCCGGGCACCTTTTCAGGCAGGCTCGGGCAGAGATCGGAAAGAGAATCTTGTCTGGGCCGCGTCCGAACCCTCGTCGGGGGGCTCGGGCGCGCATTACTATGAGGGTCAGTCAGCGTCCTCGGGAGGCATAGGGGTGTTCAAGAAACTGCTTATCGCGAACCGGGGCGAAATCGCCCTTCGGGTGATTAGAGCCTGTCACGAACTGGGGATCAAAACCGTCGCGGTTTACTCCGAGGCTGATAGGGAGTCCCTTCACGTCCGGTTCGCCGATGAGGATGTCTGTATCGGCCCGGCGCCGGCAGCGTCCAGTTATCTCGATATCACTCGGATCCTTTCTGCTGCGGAAATCACCGGGGCTGAAGCCATTCATCCCGGGTATGGGTTTCTGGCCGAGAACGCCGAGTTCTCGGAGATCTGCCAGCGGTCCGATCTGGTATTCGTCGGACCCACCCCGGATCAGATCCGAGCAATGGGGGATAAAGCCACTGCCCGTCGGACCATGATCGAGGTTGGTGTCCCCACGGTTCCGGGGACTGAGGGAGAGGTCGACGATTTGGAAGAGGCCCAGGCTCTGGCGGGTGAGATCGGTTTTCCCATCATGATCAAGGCCTCCGCCGGGGGCGGCGGGAAGGGCATGCGAGTCGCCCAGAGCCCCGAAACCTTCGAGAAGCTTTTCCGCCAGGCCCGGAACGAAGCCGAAGCTGCCTTTGGCAACGCCGGGGTGTATCTGGAGAGGCTCATTGCCCGCCCCAGGCACATCGAATTCCAGGTATTTGGGGACCGGTTCGGCCGGGTCGTTCACCTGGGGGAGCGGGATTGCACCATCCAACGTCGGCACCAAAAGCTCATCGAGGAAGCGCCCTCACCGGCCCTCACTCCCGAACTCAGGGAAGAGATGGGGAGATGTGCGATCAAGGCTGCGGAAGCCATTGAGTACGTGGGTGCCGGGACAGTGGAGTTTCTCCTGGATGAAGACCGGAGATTCTACTTCATCGAGATGAACACTCGAATTCAGGTGGAACACCCGGTGACGGAGGTGACCACCGGCTTCGATCTCCTGAAGGAGCAGATTCGAGTTGCCGCCGGTGAACCCCTGTCATTCCCGGAGGAACAGGTCACTCACCGAAGGCACGCTATCGAGTTTCGGATCAACGCCGAAGACCCGGAGCGTGACTTCGCCCCCTGCCCGGGACAGATCGAAACGTTTCACGCACCGGGCGGCCCGGGAATCCGCATGGACACCCACGTTTATACGGGCTACCACATGCCCCCATTTTACGACTCTCTCCTGGGCAAGCTCATTGTTAGCGGAAACACCCGGGAAGAGGCGATTGTCAGAGCTCAGCACTCCCTCGACTCTTTCGTGATCGAGGGGATCCCCACGACCATCGGCCTCTTGGCCCGAATCACACGGGATCCCAACTTCGTATCGGGAGAGGTGGACACGGGGTTTGTTGCACGCTTCTTAGCTGCCGGAAAGGACTCGGCATGACCATTGATGTTTATTTTTCTCCCGCGGTGGTGGATGAGGCCTCGGTTGAGGGCCGGACCGCCGTGGTGATTGATGTGATCAGGGCGACCTCCACACTTACCGAAGCTCTTGCAAACGGGGCTCGGGCCATCTTCCCCACGGTTTCTACCGAAGAGGCCGTGAAGCTGGCGTCGTCCCTCGGTAGGGAGGACACACTCCTCTGCGGAGAACGAAAAGGCCTGAAGGTTGAGGGATTCGATCTCGGGAATTCCCCCCGGGAATTCACGTCCGAGGTGGTGGAAGGAAAACAGCTGGTAATGACCACCACCAACGGCACCCGAGCCTTCGTAGCCGCGGAGGGGGCGGACCGGGTACTCGCCGCGTCCTTCCTGAACCTGTCGGCGGTCAGCGAAGCTCTGGAGGGTTGCACCGGCCTCGTGATCGTCTGTTCCGGAAGAGAGAACCGATTTGCTTTGGACGACGCCCTCTGTGCGGGCCTTCTGGTCCGGAATGCGGTCGGGGACAATCTGGAGGGGTGTAAGCTCAACGATGGTGCCCGGGTTGCTGCTGATCTGGCCGAAAAATACACGGTTGATGCGGAGTTTCTCCGATCCACCGCAGCGGGTAACGCCCTCCTGGGCGTGGGTCTGGAGCATGACCTGGAGCTCTGTGCATCCCTCGACCGGCATGCTCTGGTTCCGGAGATGCGGGATCGAAGGATAAGCGTCGAACCTTGAACCAGCCGGTTCTTCGGGGATCGGGTGTTCGGAACCGGAGGGGGTGGGAGTAGCAGTGACCCGAGCCAAATCCAAAAGGAAGAAAAAAAAGAAGGGCCTCCTGAGCCAGGACCCGCGAAGCGAGATTCTGGCCCTGGCTGTCCTGGCCGTGGCGGTCTTTCTCTTCCTCGTCCTGTTCCCGACCCAGCTTCTGGGTGAGTTCGGCGAGGCCTGGTTCCCGTCGGGGAATGTCATGGGAGCTATTGGTGCAGGGATTCAGGCAGTGGTTCACTACCTGTTCGGGTTTTCCTCCATCCTTATCCCCGGTCTTCTGACCATTGGGGGACTCCGGGTCGGTGAATGGATGGGGCGAAACTGGGGTTTGCGATTGGCGATCCTCCTGACCGGGCTCCTCATCCTCTTCCCTCCTGGTCTTCACGTTCTCCTTCCCGCATCCTCCGTGGCCGGAGCCCTGGGATCCTGGGTGGGGGATTTTCTTCTGGCCGGGTTGGGTGCCTTCGGTACTCTTTTCCTTCTCTCTTCACTCACCCTGCTCCTTTTTGTCGGAACGTTGGGCTGGAATCCCCTCCTTCCTGTAGGCCGAGGCGCCGTCCAGGGGGCTGAACTCCTGGGCAAGGGGGCGAAACGGGCCGGAACGGGCGTGAAGGGTTGGATAGAGGATTGGGCCGAGGATAGAAGGGCCCGAGCCCTGGCCGCCCAAAAAGAGGGGATGGAGACCCCGGAGGAATCGAATCTCTTCTCTTTCGTGGAAGAAGAAACGAATATCCTCGACGACGTGGCCATTTCCGAGGCCCAGTATGAGTCAGAGCCCGAGCTGGATGAGGAGGCCTTGGAAGACGACCTGCCTGATCCCCACCCGCCGGGAGAAGATCCTCCTCATTCTCTCCCGTCTCTGGACCATCTGGAGCAGCCGGATTTCCCGGATCGGGAGGGAATGGAGAGAGAGCTGGATCGCCTGGGTCAGGTGCTGGTTCAGAAGCTCCAGACCTTCAATGTAGAGTGTTCCATAGGTGGCAGGACCACCGGTCCGGTCGTGACCCAGTTCGAGGTCGTTCCGGCCCCGGGGGTCAAGGTCAACCGGATTGCGAACCTGGACGCAGACCTCGCCCTGGCCATGAAAGCCCGGAGCATTCGGATCGTGGCTCCCATTCCCGGCAAGGGTGCCGTGGGGGTGGAGATTCCCAATCCCAAGGCGGAAATGGTCTACCTGCGGGAGATCCTCGAAAGCCGTCAGTTCGGCCGAACGAAGGCCGAGTTGCCCCTGGCCCTGGGGAGGGATCTGACCGGCCGGCCCTATGTGGCCGACCTGGCAAAGATGCCCCACGCCCTTATCGCCGGGGCTACCGGATCAGGGAAATCCGTCTGCCTCAACGCGTTCATCACCAGCCTGGTATATCGACACACCCCGGATACTCTCCGGTTTCTACTCATCGATCCCAAGATGGTGGAGCTGAGTGCATACGTAGATCTCCCCCATCTTCGGCATCCGGTGGTGACCGACCCCCGAGACGCGGCTGGGGTGCTGAAATGGGCCGTTTTCGAGATGGAACGGCGGTATGAGCTTCTCCATGCGAACACGGTCCGGTCTCTCGGTGAGTTCAACAAGAAGCTGAGGGATGGGGTACCCATGAAAAGGGCTCGCCCCAAGGGGCCTGAGGGAGATCCGGATCGGTGGCTCTGGCGGGACGGCCCCATTCCCTACGTGGTTTTGGTTGTAGACGAGCTGGCGGACCTGATGATGACCGTCCAGAGCGAGGTTGAGAAACCTCTCACGCTCCTCGCCCAGAAGGCTCGAGCCATCGGGATCCATCTCCTGGTGGCTACTCAGCGCCCCAGTGTGAACGTCATCACCGGCCTTATCAAGGCAAACTTCCCCACTCGTGTGGCATTTCGGGTGGCGTCGAAGGTGGACTCCCGGACGATCATCGACCAGAACGGGGCCGATGCCCTTCTGGGGAATGGCGACATGCTGTTCCTCCCTCCGGGAACCTCGGAACCGGTCCGGATCCAGGGTGCCTATCTGGGTACGGAGGAAACCGAGCGGCTCACCTCCTGGTATCGGCGTCAGGCAGACCTGCGGGCGGATCAAGCCTCCAAAGAAGAGCGGTGGCCGGAAGAAGAAGACATCCTGGAAGTGGTCAAGAGTCTTGAGGCCGAAGCCGGGTCGGAGGAAGGTGGCCTCAGGGAAGATCTGGAAAGGGACGATCGGTTCTGGGAAGCGGCCGAAGTGTGCATCCAGCAGAACCAGGGATCCACTTCCCTCCTCCAGCGGCGGCTCAAGATCGGGTACGGTCGGGCGGCCCGGGTCGTGGATCAATTACACGATGCAGGGATCCTTGGTCCTCCGGACGGGTCAAAAGCAAGAGAGGTGTTGTTGACTCTTTCGGATCTTGAGTTCTTGCGTCGAGGGGACGAGGAGGAGTTTTGACATACGGTTTCAGCGGTCTCAAGCTCGCCCTGATCGGGTGTGCATTGAGTGCCTTTTCGTCGGGGCTCGGCCCGAGCCTGGCTGCCCAGGAGGGAAGGGGGCTAGCCCTTTTGGAGGAGGCGGGTGAGCGTTACCGGAACGTTCAAAGCTTCTGTGCGGATTTCCAACAGGCCCTTTATGTGCCTCTCCTGAGAGAGACCACGCAGTCCGCCGGAACCCTCTGCCAAAAAAAACCAAATTTCTTCGCGATGCGCTTCACGGACCCCATGGGGGATGTCCTATTGGCGGATGGGGAGTCCTTCTGGGTCTACTATCCGAGCTCCGATCCCCGCCAGGTGCTACAGTTTTCCATGGAAACCCAGCCCGGGGGTGTGGATTTTCAACGCGATTTCCTTGAATCCCCTGGGGAGAAGTATGAGCTCTCTTATGAGGGTGAGGAGCTCCTTGAGGGCGGCTCCACCCATCTCATAAGGCTGGTACCCATTCAACCCGCAGGATTCAAGGAGGCCAGCGTCTGGCTGGACTCGCAGCGGTCCCTGATTCTGCAGGCAAGGATCGGCATGGAAGATGGGTCGGTACGGACGGTGACCCTGTCCAAGATCCAGCTGGACCCCCCTGAAGACCAGGGGCGTTTCCAGTTCGTGGCCCCGGATGGTGCCCGTGTCATCCGACGTTGAAGGGTCGACCGTGTGGGAAGGACTGATCTGTGAAACGTAGGGATCTCCCCGTAATCCCCCTCACCTCGGCCCCCGTTCGTTCCGATGTGGCGCCGGATGCCCAAGCAGTCCGGCTGGACCTGGATCTCGTGGGGCCCGATTCAGGCCCACGGATCGGCCTCGTCACACTGGGATGTGATAAGAACACCGTCGACTCCGAACACATGATGGCTGTTTTGGTGGGGCATGGCGCCAGAGTTTCCAGTGAGGTGGCCGAGGCCGAAGTAGTAATCGTGAATACCTGTGGATTCATCGAGGCCGCCAAAGAACAGTCGGTAGAAACCATCCTCGAGGCCTGTGAGTTGAAGGGTTCCGGGGAGGTGAAGGCCGTTGTGGCCGTAGGGTGCATGGTCCAACGCTACAAGGAGGAGATGGAACGGGAGATTCCTGAGGTGGACCTGTTCCTGGGTCTGACAGACCTTGGGGATCTGATACCGGAATTGAGGAGTCGGGGCCTGCTGCCTGAAGAGGACGCTCTGATTCCCACCATGGAACGCCCTCTCAGGATCCTCTCCACCGAGACCCCCCACACATCTTTTTTGAAGATCAGTGAGGGCTGCGACCATTCATGTGCCTTCTGTGCCATCCCTCTCATGCGGGGCCTCCACCGGTCCTCCCCTATTGAAGACCTCGTCCGTGAGGCCCGTGCTCTGGGGACTCAGGGTGTCAAGGAGCTGAATATCATCTCCCAGGACACGACCTGGTTTGGACGGGACCTGAAACGGACCGGGGTGGAATCCACCCTCCTTCCGGATCTTCTTCGGGGCCTCCTGGATGGCACCGAGGTCCCCTGGTTCCGGCTGTTTTATATGTATCCGTCTGGAATCACCCGGGATTTGGTAGAGGTCCTGGCCTCCGAACCTCGGATCCTTCCATACCTGGATATGCCCCTCCAGCATGGCAGTGACCGGATGCTGAAGGCCATGAGGCGTCCTGAGACACAAGCGACGATTCGGGAGCGGGTCCGGTGGCTCAGGGAGGCTGTTCCTGGCCTGACTCTGAGGACAACGGTGATCGTGGGCTTCCCCGGAGAGACGGAGGAGGACTTCCAGGAGCTTCTGGATCTTCTGGAGGAGATCCGCTTTGATAGGGTGGGAGCCTTCACCTACTCCGTGGAGGAAGGAACCCCTGCCGCGACCATGGGAGGGCAACTGCCGGCAGAGGTCAAAGCCGAGCGGCTGGACGCCCTAATGGACGTCCAGAGGGAGATCTCCTTCGAGCTCAATCTGGCTCAGATCGGAAGGCGGACTCGGGCCCTCGTGGACCGTATACTGGACGAGGATCCGGATTTTGGGTTCCAGGCCCGGATCGAGAGTCAGGCAGTGGATGTTGATGGTGTTACGAACCTGCTTCCGGCAGAAGGTGTTACGCCGGGCAGCTTTGTCGAGATCGAGATCGTTGACGCGTTGGACTATGACCTTATCGGTGCGGTGAGGAGAGAAGAATGAATAACAAGCGGGTGGATTCCAGGGGGCTGAGGTTAGGTCCTGGGCGTTGGGCCGGAGTTCTGGCCCTGGGTCTGGGCATTCTGATTTGTGCCCAGCCGGTAAGTGGCCAGACCGACCTGGCGGACTATGACTATGAGAACCTGGGTTTTCGGGGTTTCTCCCTGGAGGGAGGCTATATCTGGCCGAACACAGTCGAGCCGACCTTCACCATCGGGACCAGGATCGATTTAGGCTACCTCGGACCCGGCTTCAGGCTGGTTCCCGGGTTCTCCTACTGGTCTTCCAAAATGAGTGACTCCGAAGTCCAGCGCTTCGAGGGAAATCTGGATGATCTCATCGACGATCAGGTAGATCCGGGTTCCGAGTTCGACGGGGTGGATCTGGGGGACATCGACTATTCCGATTTTATCATCAGCATGGATGGGCACTTCGTTTGGTCCGTTCCATTCAACCTCCTGACGTACCTCGGTACCGGCCTGAGCCTCCATTTCATGAATGGGGACGGGGAGGCCATCGCCGGGACCTTTGTGGAGGATCTCCTTGACACCGTGAAGCCGGGGATCAACCTCCATGGTGGCCTCGAATATCCCCTGGCGAGGTACTTGCGCCTTTACGGATTGGCGCGATGGGAGCTGATGGAGGACATCCAATATTGGGAGCTTCGGCTGGGAGGCCAGGTCATGTGGGCCCTTCCCGCGCCCGGGGAGACACGCTCTCCGTGACCCGGGCCCGATTGATCCTCCCCTGGATTTGTCTTCTTCTTTGGGCCGGCTTTGTGGTGCCAGGGCCTCCGAGTCTGAGTGCCCAGGAAGAGGGGGACGTATCCGCTTCTCGACTCCAGGTACCTGGGGAAAACCTCAGGGTATCTCTGGTGACCATGGGGGAAGGGGATATCGTCTGGGAGAGATTCGGGCACAACGCCCTTCACTTTCAGGATGTGGAAACTGGATGGGAAGTGGCGTACCACTGGGGCGTTTTCAATTTTCAGCAGCTAGACTTCATTCCCCGCCTCATCAGGGGGACCATGCTCTACAGCATGGGCCAGACCGATCTTGCCGGCGCCGTTCGGGAATACGAACGGGCTGGCCGGCCGGTTTGGGTGCAGGAGTTGGCCCTGACTCCGGCCCAGAGACTCCGGCTTCTCCAATCGGTAGAAGAGAACGCTCGTCCTGAGAATCGGGATTACAGCTACGACTACTACCGGGACAACTGCTCAACTCGTATTCGAGACTTCCTGGATCAGGCTCTGGACGGGGCTCTTCAGGCCCAGTTCTCCTCCGACACCACAGAAGTCACCTACCGGTGGCATACCCGGCGAGCACTGAGACCGGCCCCTGGGTACTACCTGGGCATCCAGTTCGTGCTGGGGCCGAATGCGGACCGTCCTATCACGGTCTGGGAGGAGATGTTCCTCCCCCTCACCCTGAAGAATCGAATCGGTGAGGTCCAGGTTCCAACGGAGAATGGGGGAACCGAGTCCCTGGTCCGCCAGGCTCGATTGGCGGTGGAGTCCCGACGGGAAGATGGACCGGTTGAGCCGCCTTTCGCTTTCCCCCTCTTCCTTCTGGCCGGCCTTTTGTGGGGTGGAGGGATCCTTGCCCTGACGGGTCCTGGAACAGGTCTTGGCCCTGGGCGCCGGTTCGCCTTGGCGACTCTGGCCGGCGGTTGGAGCCTGCTGGCGGCTTTGGCCGGCTCCCTTCTTCTGGGGGCGTGGCTCTTCACTGATCACTATTTCTGGTATGAGAACCTCAACCTCCTCCAGACCAATCCTCTCTTCTTTCCCCTCCCCCTCGCTTTCCTGCTGTTTCTGTTCAGAAATCGATTTCCGGAATGGGGAAAGGGGCTGGCAGTCCTCCTGGGGATCGTCTCCGTGGTGGGTGTCCTGATCTGGCTTCTTCCCTGGCCGGGGCAGAAGAACACCGAACTCCTGGGGCTTTCGGTTCCGATCAACATTGCCCTGGCCATCTGTGTTATCCGCCTTTGCCGTAGATAGGTCCGGGAGAGGGCTGGCCTGGGCCGTCCTCTCCGGGGGCCTTCTTATTCTGGCTCAACCCCCCTTTGGGGCTGTTCTTCTTCCCTTTCTTGCCCTTGTTCCATTTCTTGTGGCTCTGGGTTCGATTCCTGCCGGCCCCGGGGGCGGAAGAATGGCAACGACCCTGGGCTTTGTTTTCGGCGGTGCGTTTTGGGGTTCCTCCCTCTTATGGGTCCCCTTGTCGGTGGGGGCCCAATTTAGCTGGGCCTTCCCGGGCTATCTGCTCCTTCTTCTGATCCTGTGCAGCCTCTCCGGGGCCTTTGGTTGGATGGCCCACCACCTTTACAGGGTCAGGGGGCTGCCACTTAGCCTGGCCGTCCCCGTGGCATGGGTGGGAGTCGAGTGGCTGAAGGCGCATTTCCCCCTGGGGCTGTCCTTCCCCTGGCTGGGTCTTGCTGTTTCCCTGACGGATTGGCCGGAGTTCCTGGTACTTGCCGAGTTGGGGGGAGAGGCAGCGGTTGCTTTCTGGCTCGCCAGCGTGAACGCCCTGGCCGCTGAGGCGGTTTTGAGCCCCGGGGCGCGTAAGTCGTTGCGACGTTGGACTCTGATTGCAGCCTTGGTCCTCCTGCCCTCCGTGGGAGGCTGGATCCGGGCCGAGACCCTTCCTCTGGAAGACGGACCTTTGGTGTTGGCCGTCGGCACCGGCCGTTTTCCGGAGTTGCCAGGAGATCCGCCTGAGGACGGGCTGGATGCTCTTGCCCAGATCAGGCGGGAGATTTCCGGCCTCAAGAGGGGGAGGGTGGATCTGGTCGTCCTTCCCGAAGGATTGGTTCCCCTGCCCTTGGGGGATGAGGAGGCGTGGGAGGCCAGGAGAGCTTTGAGGGAACTCGTTGCGGAGGTTGGGGCTCCTATCGTCTTTGGGGCCCTGGGGCGGACAGGCTCGGTAGCTGGGGAGGGGGAAGAGACCAACTCCGCATTTCTGATGTCGGTGGATGGAGAGGTCAACCAGCGTTACGACAAGGTTCGACTGGTTCCGGGAATGGAAGCGGGCTCTTATGCCAGGGGTAGGGAAGGGGAAACGTTTCGTGTGGGCGAGTGGGTGGCGGTTCCCCTCATCTGTTACGAGTCCTTGTTTTCCGGGATAGCCAGAAGGGGGAGGAGGGCCGGGGCCCACTTCCTCCTCAACCTCAGCAGCGATATCTGGTTTGGCCGTGAAGGTTCCCTGCTGGGTTCCTTGTTCCTCCACCAACATCCTGCCCACCTGGTGCTCCGGGCGGTTGAAACCAGAACTTCGGTGGCCCGGGCGGCCAAGGGGGGTTTTACCCTCCTCCTGGACCCTGCCGGCAGGAAAATCGCCCAAGTGGTCCCATCTGGGGGAGGCTCGGTCCAGGGCCGGCTACCGGTTTATCGCGGCTCGACGGTCTTTTCCCGAACGGGAGACTGGGTTGGGCTGGGGTCCTTTCTCCTCGGTTTGACGCTCCTTGGGGGGTCTTTTTGGGCAGGCCGGATGAAGGAAAAGGGTGCCGGTTGGTCCCGGCCCCCAAACTACCGCCCGGGCCCGGGTTGAACTGGGTATCAGCCTTTTCTATATTTTCCAGGCTAAGCGGGCCCCTTCGGGCCCGTTGCTTCTTTAGGACGCGGAGCAAGGAAATGAAGGACGGAATTCACCCGGACTACAAGCCGGCGACCATTATTTGCGCGTGCGGGAACCGGGTAGGCACCATGTCCACCCAGGATGAGATCCATGTGGAAATCTGCTCTGTTTGCCATCCGTTCTATACGGGCAAGCAAAAGCTGGTGGACACGGCCGGTCGGGTCGATCGGTTCAGGCGGAAATACGGGAAGGTCGAAAAATGATTCTGTCGGTCGGGACGACCCGACCGGCGGTTATTTGTATCCTCCCTCGCTGTTCTCGCACTTGGCGGGGACCCCGCTGATAGCGGTGGAACCCTGACATCCATGAAGAACCCCATCGTTGACCCTCGGCTTTCACAGCGTCTCTCGGAGGCCGAGGTCCGTCTGAAAGAAATCGACGACCAACTCTCGGACCCCGCCGTTTCCGGAGACCCTGAGCGGCTTCGAACCCTGGGCCGGGAACGGTCGGAGGTGGGGCCGGTGGTTTCGTCGGCTCTGGAGCTCTGGCGGTTGGAGGAAGAGCTTTCTTCGACTGCCGAACTGGCGGAGGGGTCGGACGATCCGGAAATGAAGGAGCTCGCCGAGGAGGAAATGGTGAGTCTGGAGGATCGACTCACTGTCCTGGAGAAGGAAATCAGGGAGCTCCTCATCCCGAAAGATCCCTTGGAGGATCGGCCGGCGGTGGTGGAGATTCGGGCAGGGACCGGAGGGGATGAGGCGGGTCTCTTTGCGGGAGACCTCCTGCGAATGTATCGACGGTTGGCTGAGCGGCAGAGCTGGACCGTGGAGCTGATTAGTTTGTCCGAGGGCATTTCCGGGTCGGTGAAAGAGGTGATTTTCTCCATCCAGGGGCGGAGAGTTTACGCTCGGATGCGTTTCGAATCCGGTGTTCACCGTGTCCAGAGGGTGCCGCGGACCGAGAGTTCCGGGCGGATCCATACCTCTGCCGCCACGGTGGCCGTTTTGCCTGAAGCCGAGGAAGTGGATTTGGAGATCGATCCCAACGATTTGAGGATCGACGTGTTCCGTTCTTCCGGGCCGGGGGGTCAGTCGGTGAATACAACCGATTCGGCCGTACGGATCACCCATGTCCCCACGGGCCTGGTCGTGAGTTGCCAGGATGAGAAGTCCCAACATAAGAACAAAGCCAAGGCCATGAAGGTCCTCCGGAGCCGGCTTCTGGACAGCAAGGTCGCGGAACAAGAAGCGGACCGGGCTCGGGAGCGGCGACTTCAGGTTGGGACGGGGGATCGGTCAGCCAAAATCCGGACATACAACTTTCCCCAGAACCGTGTTACCGATCACCGGATCGGACTCACTCTTCATCGATTGGAAGAGATTCTTGACGGTGACCTTGACGACCTGATCTCCGCTCTCCGGCTGGCCCAGGAGGAGGAGCGTCTGGAAGCCTCCGAGGCGTGAACCAACCCCCTTCAAGCCCCAGGGACTCCCATCTCCCGGGACCAGGGGAGTCATGGACACCGATCCGCCTGACACGCTGGAGCGGAGAATACCTGATAGAAAAGGGAGTCGAGAACGGCCGCCTCGAATCTGAACTTCTTTTGGCCAAGGTTCTGGGTATCGCCCGTCTCGATCTCTACCTCCAGTTCGATCGTCCCATCAAGCCCGCCGAGCTCAAAACGTTCAAGGCCTTACTTCTGAGGCGGGCTAGAAGAGAGCCCCTCCAGTACATACTGGGAACGACGGCTTTCAGGGAACTCGAACTGCGGACGGATCCCAGGGCACTCATTCCCCGCCCTGAGACTGAAGTCCTGGTTGGTGAGGTTCTTTCCAGGGTGGGTGAAAAGGGTCCGGAGTTGACCGGGTTGGATGTCGGGACAGGATCCGGTGCCATTGCCCTTTCCCTCTTGAAGGAGGGGTCCTTCAAGAAGATGGTAGCGACCGATGTCTCGCCGACGGCCCTGGAGTTGGCAAGGGAAAACGCAGAGGCACTAGGGTTCGGGGAGGTCCTGGACCTGCGCCAGGGGATGCTTCTCGATCCCGTCGAACCCGGGGAGTGCTTTGACGTGGTGGTGTCCAATCCGCCCTATGTTCCCGGGACGGAAAAAGGCTCCCTCCAACCTGAGGTCCGGGATTGGGAGCCGAAAGATGCCTTGTTCGCCGGCCCGGAGGGTTTGGACGTGATTCTACCTCTGGTTCAGGTGGCTCCGGCATCTCTCCGTCCAGGCGGACTTTTTGCGACGGAAATCGGTGAGGAACAAGGGGCCCGGGTGGCGAAGGCGTTGGAGGAAACCGGGCACTTCAGCGAGGTCTCCATACTGCCCGATCTTACTGGACGAGACCGGATCGTTTTGGGGGTAGCCTCCGTTTAGGATTTGATGGATCTTTGGGTGTTGGTTCTTTTGAAAGGGAAATGATGCAAGAGATTATGGAGATGGCGGATCGTCTGGGTCAGGCTCTGGCCCGGACCGAGGAATATCAAGCGCTTCGTAGAGCCATCGCCGCTTCCGGCGAGGACAGAGAGTTGGCCGAACTCCAGACTCAGATCCAGGGGTTGGAGCAGGCTATGCAGGGAAGGCTTCAGAAGGGGGAAGAGCCCTCTGAGGAGCAGGCCAAGGAGTATGAGGCTTTCTTCGGGAGCCTCCAGGGCAACGCTGCCTATCAGCGTTTGGTGTCTGCCCAATCGAATTTCGACAAGATCGTGGGCAAGGTGAATGAGACCATTCACCAGGGTATCCAGAAGGGTGCTGAAAGCCGGATCATCCTCACCTGAGGAGCTCCGGGTTCCCGTTGAGTCAGTTCGGATCTTTATACCGCTTTAGAAAAATCGGAGGAAGTGACAATGGAAAAGCCAGAGATCAAGGGACCGGAAGGTCGGCTGGGGGTTCTCCTTCCTGGAATGGGGGCCGTGGCCACCACCTTCGTCGCCGGGGTCGAAGCGGTTCGCCAGGGGTTGGCAAAGCCCGTCGGCAGCTTGACCCAGATGAGCAGGGTTCGTTTGGGAAAACGGACGGAAGGGCGGAGCCCGTTGATCAAAGATTTCGTCCCTCTGGCGGGTCTGGACCAATTGGTCTTCGGGGGATGGGATCCCATTCCCGACGATGTGTTCCAGAGTTGCCTGACATCTGGTGTGCTGGATCGCACTCACCTGGATCCGATCGAAGGATTCCTGAGTTCTATCAAGCCTATGCCGGCGGTGTTCGACCCAGCCTACGTGAAAAAGCTGGATGGCCCCAACAAGAAGGCTGCCTCCAACAAGCGGGAGTTAGCCGAGGCCCTCCGAGAAGATATCCGGCAGTTCAAGGCCGAGAACGCCTGTGACCGGTTGGTGATGGTGTGGTGTGGTTCGACGGAGATCTTCCTGCGTTCGGGGCCGGCTCATGAGACCATGGAGTCCTTCGAAAAGGCCATGGAGGAAAATGACCCGACTATCGCCCCGAGCATGCTCTACGCATATGCAGCGCTGAAGGAGGGCGTTCCCTACGCCAACGGCGCGCCCAATCTGTCCGCCGACATTCCGGCCCTGGAGAAGCTGGCCAAAACCGTCGGTCTTCCCATCATCGGGAAGGACTTCAAGACCGGTCAGACCCTCATGAAGACGATGCTGGCTCCCGGCCTGAAGGCCAGGATGCTGGGACTGGATGGATGGTTCTCCACGAATATTCTCGGGAACCGGGACGGCGAGGTCTTGGATGATCCTGAGTCCTTTAAGACCAAGGAAGAATCCAAGCTGGGCGTGCTGCAGCACATTCTTCAGCCCGAGCTCTATCCCGAACTCTACGGAGATATGTACCACAAGGTCCGGATCAACTACTACCCCCCCAGAGGCGACAACAAAGAGGGATGGGACAACCTGGACATCTTCGGTTGGCTGGGGTATCCGATGCAGATCAAGGTGGACTTTCTCTGCAGGGATTCAATTCTTGCAGCCCCCATCGTTTTGGATCTGGTCCTCTTCCTGGACCTGGCGGCCCGGGTGGGGATGTCGGGCGTTCAGGAGTGGCTCTCCTTCTACTTCAAGAGCCCCCAAAAGATTGAAGGCCTGTACCCGGAGCATGATCTATTCATTCAACATCGGAAGCTGAAGAACACGCTTCGTTGGATGATGGGTGAGGACCTGATCACGCACCTGGGGCTGGACTACGACCAGGAGTGAGCTTGAAGGCCGGCATATTTATTGTCTTGGAAGGGGTGGAGGGAGCCGGGAAGAGTACCCAGGCCCGGCTCCTCTCCGAGTGGATCGAGGGTTTTGGCATTGAGGTAGTCCTGACCCGAGAACCCGGCGGTACCCCGGTAGGGGAGGCGATTCGGCGAGTCGTTCTTGATCGCGGAGACCTTACCATGCCGGCGGAGACCGAACTCTTTCTGATTCTGGGGGCCCGGGCCGCCTTCACCCAGGAGGTGGTCCGGCCCGCCCTCGCTGCCGGGAAAGTCGTTCTGGCCGACCGGTTCGATCTGTCGACTTTCGCCTACCAGGGGTTCGGAAGAGGCCTGGACCTCGATCAAGTCCGGGAAGCCAACGCCATGGCCACCGGGGGGCTGAAACCGGATCTCAGTCTGGTCCTGGACCTTCCGGTTGAGGAGGGTTTGGCACGGAAGGGCGGAGGTCAGGAGGGGGACCGAATCGAGAAGGAAGGTGTCTCCTTTCTCTCCAAGGTCCTGAAAGGGTACCGGACACTGGCGGAAGAGGATGAGAGGGTCCGCCTGATTCCAGCAATGGGCACCATGGCAGAGGTCCAAAAGCTTCTACGCCTTGCTCTTGCCGAGGCATTTCCAGAAACCTTTTCATTCAAAGAGGTTTAGCAGAAGGGGAGGGGTCTGTTCGGACCCCCAATTCAAGCCGAGGGTCATGAAAAGGTTTTCCACACTATTTGCTCCAGGGTTGGTCCTGCTCACTGCGGTCCTGACGGGGGGGTGGTTTCTCCAAAGGGGAGTGGGCCAGGAAAAGAACGTCTATTTCCAGGTTCGCCTCTTCGAGGAGGTCATGGACCACGTTCTGACCAGCTTCGTGGATCCCGTGGACAGAGAGGACCTTTATCAGTCGGCCATCCAGGGAGTTCTCCAGGAGCTGGGGGACCCGAACACCTCCTTCATGCCAGCTTCAGACGTGGATGATTTCAGGATCCGTATGGAGGGTGAGTACGGAGGGGTAGGGCTGGAAGTCACCCCCCGGGGCGGCTGGGTCACGGTGACCACCCCCTTGCCCGGTTCTCCGGGCACCAGAGCCGGCGTCAGGGCCGGGGACCAGATCTTGGAAGTAGCCGGGGAGTCCGTAGAGGGATGGAACTCCGATGATGTGGTGGATGCCCTCCGGGGCGAACCGGGTTCCGATGTGGCGGTGAAAATCGGGCGCCCCGGCGTGGACGTTCCCATTCCTTTCTCAATCACCCGAGGGCTGATCCAACTCCGATCCGTACCCTTCGTGTTGGAGGTGGCTGACGGAATCGGGTATGTGCCCCTTCAGAGCGTCAGTGAAACCTCCTTCAGGGAGGTGAGGCAGGCGGTGGACTCCCTTCAGGGTGAAGGCATTCAGAAATTGATCCTGGATCTTCGGGGGAACACCGGAGGGGCCCTGGACCAGGGTATCGCCATTACCGATCACTTTTTGGATCCGGGCAAGGGCGTGGTCGAAACCCGGGGTCGTGCGGCCAACCAGTCAGAGGCATTTGGAGCAACTCGAGTCCAGCCCTTTCCCGGCATGGTCCTGGTGATTCTGGTGGACGAGCGGAGTGCCAGCGCCTCGGAGATTATTGCCGGAGCCCTTCAGGACCATGACAGGGCTCTCGTGGTTGGGGCCCCGACCTTCGGGAAAGGGTCCGTTCAGACTCTTTTCCCCCTCCCGGGAGGGAGTATCCTGAGGCTCACGACGGCCAGGTGGTACACCCCCTTGGGGCGTTCTATCCACAAGGATCGGGAAGATCAGATCCTGGCCATGGAACGGAGTGCCCTGACGCTGACCGGGGGTCTCGCCTCCTTGCCGGATACGCTGGCCAAGCCGGTGTTCTCCACCGACGGAGGAAGGCGGATTCTGGGTGGGGGGGGAATCACTCCCGACGTGCTGGTCATGGCGGACACCCTCACTCTTTCCGAGCAGCGGGCTCTCAGGGAGCTGGACCGAAGTGGGGGGCGGTTCCTGACGGCGGTGTTCAACTTTGCCGTATCCTATCGCCAACAGCATCCGAACCTTGCTCCGTCCTTTGAATTGAACGACGGAGATCTTCGGGCGTTCCAGGCTGGCCTCGTGGACGAAGATGTCGAGTTGAGCCCGGAGGCTTTTTCCGCCGCCGTGCGCTTCATCGAGTTCAACCTGGAGCGGGAGATCGCCCTCCAGGCATGGGGTGCATCAGGGGAGTTCCGACGGCTCCTGGTCGGGGACCGGGCTCTCCAAAGGGCGATTCTTCTCCTGGATGAGGCGGCGGCTACACCGGCCCTTCTTAGCCTCGCTTCCGATCCCGGGTATTCGGACTGGGTGCCCGTGGTCGATCTGAGCTCCGAACCGGAGGAGGGCGCCATCGGCGCTGGTTCCTGACGAATCAGTCTCCTAACATGAGACGGGAATCCCGGGGGTTCCCAGAGGCCCATTTCCTGGCCCCCTGAATCCGACAATTTGGGAGCAACTTCCTCCTGGTTCGGTCCAGCTGGTTCGGTCCAGCTTCCCGAGAGGCATGAACCGGAGGCATGAACCGGAGGCGTGAAGCGTGGCCCTTTCAGGGGGATCCCTTTCCAAAGGCGTATGGTGTACACGAAACGGAGTGGTGGAATCCCTTCACCGTGTCCACGCTGCCGTCGTGACAGATGCAGGGAAGGTCCTTGCCCGCCATGGGGAGGTGGACTGGTTAGCGGTCTACAGGTCTGCGGCCAAGCCGTTCCAGGCCATTCCCCTGGTGGAGGATGGTGTCGTAGCCGAGTTCGGGCTGGAAAAGCCCGAGGTGGCCCTTGCCTCCGCTTCCCACAACGGTGAGGACGTTCACCTTGAAGGGGTCGCGGGGATCCTGGAAAAAGTGGATCAACCACCTTCGGCTCTCAGACTGGGACCCTTTCCTCCCCTCTTGCCCGAGGCCGCCGAGGCCCTTTACCGGTCCGGAGCCCCTGTAACCCCCATGCACAACAACTGCTCAGGCCAGCATGCGGCCATGCTGGGCCTGGCACAGATCCATGGATGGGCCCTGGATACATACCTCCAGCCTACCCACCCTCTCCAGGGTCGTATGATGGAGGAGATGGTTCGTTTCACGGGTCTGGCGAGGGAGGAGATCCGGACCATGCCGGATGGATGTGGCATGGTCGCTTTCGGGGTACCCCTTCGCGCCATGGCGCGTTCTTTCGCCAAGCTCGGGGCAGCGGCCGGGAATGAGCTTGGGCCGTCCCATGTCTTGGACTCCATGGCCACCCACTCCTACATGTTGGGAGGGAAGGGCCGACTTTGCTCAGCCCTCCCCCAGGTTACAGGGGGCCGCCTGGTCGGGAAGTTAGGCGCAGAGGGTGTCTATTGCGTTTCCGTCCCGGAGGAGGGCTTGGGGGTGGCGGTGAAGGTAGAAGATGGGGGGATACGGGCAGGGGATTCGGCCGCCGTAAGGGTTCTGGAGCTTTTCGGCCTCCTCCAACCCCAGGAAGTGGAGGCCCTCCATGGTTTTCGCCGAACCGTCCTCCGGAACACCCTGGGTGAGGACGTGGGGGAAATCTCCGCCAACTTCGACCTGGAACGCTGAGAACCATGGACGAAATGCGGGCGTCTGGATTAGGGAGGAGCCGGTCGGCTTTGGTCCGACTCAGTGCCGCTTTGGCATCTCGGGAATCCGAGGGCCTTCAGGGGGCCATGGACGAGGCTTGGCGGGTCTCCGATCCATCTGGGGTGGAGGAGGTTCTTCTTCAGAGTTATCTCTTCCTCGGGTATCCCATTTCCCTGAATGCATTCGCTCTCTGGCGAGAGATATCAGGGAGAGAAGCGAACCCCGGAGTTGAGGACGACTGGTCCGCCTGGGTCGACCGGGGGAGGGCTGTTTGCCGAGAAGTGTATGGGGGAACCTATGAAGGACTTCGCCGAAATGTGAGGGCTCTGCATCCCGACATGGAGCGGTGGATGGTGGTGGAGGGGTACGGGAAGGTCCTTGGGCGTCCCCAGTTGGACCTTGCAACCCGGGAACTCTGCATCGTAGCTCTATTGGCGGTCCTGGGAGCCCCGACCCAGCTGTATTCGCATCTCCGAGGTGCCTTGAACGCCGGCGCAGAGCCGGCAGATGTCGAGGAATCACTGGAGATCGCCAGAGAATATCTCGATGTTTCAGGTTGGACTGAGGTGTGGGAGGTTTGGTGCCGCCTACGAACCAGGCCAAAAGGAAACTCAAGTACCCCATCAGCCTGAACCTTCCGAATTAGGAGTGGTCAAAGATGTTTGTGGACCGTGCCGTCATCCAAGTGATAGCTGGAACAGGCGGCTCAGGAGCCGAGGCGTTTCGGCGGGAAAAAGGCGTCCCCCGGGGCGGTCCGTCTGGGGGAGACGGTGGGAAAGGGGGAGACGTGGTTCTCCTGGCCGACTCCCAGCTCACCACCCTCCTCGATTTAACCCGGAAGCAGTACTTCAAGGCCGAAAGAGGCCAGCACGGGGAGGGTAGCGATCGGACTGGAAGGGGCGGGGAGGCCATTGAAATTCGGATCCCTCCCGGAACCGTCGTCAGGGATGCCGAAACGGCCGAGCTCCTGGCGGAGCTCCTGGCGGACGGGGAGCGTCTCACCGTCGCCCGGGGAGGGAGAGGTGGGCGCGGAAACGCTCGCTTCGCCACGGCCACTCACCAGGCCCCCCGTCGCTGGGAACCTGGCGAGGAGGGGGAGGAGCGTCGCATCGAGCTCGAGTTGAAGCTGATCGCCGACGTGGGCCTGGTAGGCCAACCCAACGCCGGGAAGTCTACTCTCCTGGCAGCCATCTCCGAGGCTCTGCCAAAGATTGCCGACTATCCTTTCACGACCCTTACCCCGAATCTGGGCGTGGTCCCCCTTCCAGACTTCAGGTCCTTTGTCGTTGCCGACATCCCCGGGATCATCGAGGGAGCCCATGAGGGTCGGGGTTTGGGCCTCCAGTTCCTTCGTCACATCGAACGTACGAGGACCCTGGCCTTTCTGATTCCGGCCACCACAGAAGACCTTCAAGAGGAATACGATCAGCTGCGCAAGGAAGTGGAAAACTACTCCCCCGAGCTGGCCCGGACTCCTCATTGTGTGGTGATT
>CAYOVN010000002.1:32954-62926 GCA_964407425.1 uncultured Gemmatimonadaceae bacterium | reverse complement strand
GGTGGATTTCTTTTGACCGGGCGGATCCTGGCTGCCCAAGATGGCTCGGTCTTGGCGTCCTTCCGAGAGACCGCCAGGGACTCCACCGAGCTCCTCGACATCATCGACGCCCTGTCGGCGAAGGTGAGAAGCAAGATGGGGGAAGCCCTGAGGTCCGTGGCCTCCAGCGACCCGCTCTACGAAGGCACCACCAGCTCGCTGGAGGCCCTTCGCAAATACACCTTCGTCGCACAAAGGGAGCCCCGGGGAGCCATCGGTGGACTGAGGGCCCAGCAAATCCTCCGAGAGGCCGTGGCCCTGGATACGACATTTGCCGAGGCCTACCGATACCTATCCATCCTCGTGACCAATCACGGCGGGAGTGTCCAAATGGGTGCGGACGCTGCGGCCAGGGCGTTCCGACACCGCGAGCGGCTTTCCCCCAAGAAACAACTCCTGGTGCAAGCCAACTATCACCTCCAGGTAACCGGGGATTACCCTCAGGCCGCCCGGGCCTACCGAGGCCTGTTGGAGTTGGATTCCCTCGATTCCACCTCCGCCGTCAACCTGGCCGATGTCGCCATGTACGAAGGCGAATACCAGGAGGCTGAGGAACTTCTTCGGAGGGTGCCCCGGCCGGAGCACCTGGTTTGGTCCTGGAATCTCATGGCCAGCCTGTCGGGGCAGAAAAAGTACGCAGAGGCCGAAGAACTCCTGGACCAAACCAGGCTGGCCCAGCCAGAGAATGTTTATCTCCCCGCCACCAGAGGCCTGTTCTTCGCCGCCTCGGGTCAACCGGAGAAGGCGCTGGCGGAACTCGATGCTGCCCCGACTCCACCCGACGAGGTCGCGGCCTGGTTCGCCTATATAAAGGCAGTCGCCCAGGCCCAGGCCGGTCGGTTGGAGTTGGCCCGGGAGAACCTAAACCGAACGTTCGAACTGCAGAGAGACTACGGGACTCCCGCCGACCAGATCTCCGCCGTCGGGTCGGTGAGTGTCCTGGTAGGCTGGGTTGGGGAAGATGCTGATAGGGGGAAAGAAGCCCTGGATGCCCTGATTCAGGACCTCCCCCTGGGGGACTTCGATCCCATCGACCGGGCCTACGGATCGGCGGCGCTTCTTTATGCCATGATAGGGGCCTCCTCCGAAGCCCAGGAGTTCGTGGATCTCTACCGGACCGAGGTGCCTTCCGAAGGAAACCCCTTTGGCCGATCCTATGCGGCCGTCGCCGAAGCCATGGTAAAGCTCCTGAACGGTGCGACCCTGGAGGCTTCCGAACCTGGAGGGGGCCACGGCTACCATGCGTTGCAGGCGCTGCCAGTACTTCTACCTGGGCCATGGCTACACTCTGGCTGGAGAGAAGCTGAAGGCGATCGACGCCTACGAAGCCTATCTGGCAGATGGGTTCTTCGACGCCGCTTTGTATGAGCTCCATTTCCCCGCCCCCGTGGTTCACGAGCGTCTGGGAGCACTCTACAAAGAGGCCGGAAACCTGGAGAAGGCCGCGGAGCACTACCGGGAGTTCGCCCGAAGATGGGCCGATGCAGATCCCGAGCTACAACCGAGGGTCGAAGCGGCTGGGTCGGGGGCCAGGGCCCTGGAGGGGTAGGCCCTGCCTATTTCTTGACGCTGAACGTGACCGGAACCGAAATCCAAACCGGCACCGGCTTGTCTTTATTGTAGGCCGGTGTGAATTCCATGAAGGCTGCAACTCGGAGAGCAGCCTGATCCAGCTGGAGATTCCCTGTACTCTCCTTGAGAATGATCCTCCGCACTTCTCCGGCGGCATCCATGAAGAGCCAGATCCAGGCCTTCCCTCCGATTCCCTGTTCTCGAAGGAGAGGGGGGTATTCCTGCCGCAACATCCTGGCAACCCATTCCCGATTCTTGATGTCGGGCCGAACCGTGAATGGGGTAAAGGTCGGTGCCTTTTCAAGCTCCTCCATAGAACTCAGGCTCTCGAGCCCCGGAGGCTCGGGATAAGCCAAAGCCCCTTCTGAAGGTCCGGACGCGGCGGGGGGAGAGGGCGAGGCAGGGGGAGTCGCAGGGGATCCCGCGGAGCACCCGAGCGTACCACAAAGTGCGAGAAGGGCCACGATACCTGGTGCGCTCGACCTCATGACTATGCCTCCGAAAGGGAACTCGCCCATGGGCAGACAGGCTATTCCAGAACCAGGAACTCAGAGGCATGTTATCGCCCGTGCACCTTATGCACAACGATGGAAACAATAGGCGTATGACTTGTTTCCATCCCCCTCATACCCGACCCTGATGACATGAAAGGTCTACTCCTACTTTTGGCGGCCGGGAGCCTCGTGATTTTTGCCGCTATTGCCGCCGGACCCGTCCTCGAACGGAACCGCCGGGCCGGCCAGATCCAAACCCTACGGGCGGCTCTGGATCAGGCCCGCTACTCAGCCGATTCCTGCAAGGTCTCTCTCTCCCGGGAAGAGCGGGATTTCCGGCTCTTCGACGAAGTGGTTGATTCGTTGCGGTCGATCACGGATGGCTACGAAGATCCCCAGCAGGGGGGCGTACCCCAGGAGGAGTACGAGGAGTACATGGAGACCTTCGACCTCTACAACACGTCGGTAGAAGCCTGGCAGGCCATAGCCGATAGCCTTCAGGCCAATGATGCCATGTGCCGCCTTTTAATCGAAGCCCACAACGAAATGGGGGATTCGATCAGGAGAATCCAGGAGGCCTGGCGTGAGGAGAGCGGATCCTAGATAGCCCTCCTCAGGGGGCGAAGTGTGTGGCCTGGCTGGCCACGACAATCCAGGTAACCAGCATCCCGCTTGCGAAAGCACCTACATAGATGTGACCGGTACGCCGATAGAAGAAGGTGCTCACTACCCCTACCAGGGTCATGATCGGGAGGAACTGGAAGGCGATAATCGTCCATAAGGACTCGGACGGAATGGCCATTGTACCCCCAAGGAAAAGCGGCACGTATTGTAAGAGAAGTAGCCCGGCGAAGCCTACCGTGAGCAGGCCCACATTAGTCGCCATTTCCAGAGCCATGCTTTGCCCACTTCTCCTCAACTGGCCGTGGAGAACGGTTGACAGAACCAGGAAGAACCCGGCGAAGGGAAGAAGGTAGGAGAGGGCGATCCTGGTCTGAGGCAGACTCATGGGCCGGACGGCGAAGACCCAGAACCTGAAGTCCGAGTGGAAAAAGAAGCTGCTCATTCGGACACACAGGTACCCGGCCAACACAACCAGAAAAGCCAATCCGAAAGACATCCAAACCTTCCGGAGTGGAATCCTCCCTTCCCACAACAGGCCGTAACTCCCTGCGGTGGCGCCCCGCCGCCGATTGGAGCCCAAATGCCAAGCCAGAAATAGGACCAAAGAGATCAGCCCCACGAGGGTGGTCCAGGTGATGACCTGGTTCGTGATTCCCTGAGGAAACACCCAGGACGCTGATAAACCCAGCTTTGAAGCCAGGTCCTTGAAAGGGAAGAGAGTCAGGACGGGAAGAAGAACGAAGCCCAAGGCGCCCACATACCATCCGGCACCAGTCGCGCCCTGGGGAGAGGGAGGGTCTTCGGCAAGATCAGCGAACCATGGGCTCTCCAGGAGAAAAGTCCCCACCGGAAAGAGGAACAGCACCATCCCGATGAGAGCCAACAAGGTGCCGAACTCCCGCCAATACCAGGTCTGGTTGGCAGAGGGGAGATCGTTGCCGCCCTCAAGGGTCTGCTGGAACCAGTCCACCGCCTGTCCGATGGCAGCCCGAGAAAGATGATCGCCGGGATGAGTGACGGGCGGCTGGTGCAGGATTCGGGCAGTCCCTTCCTCGATTGATCCATAGACCCGGCCCGGAACAACCTCCTCCTCCGTACCAAACAGGGCTTTCAGCCTATCCGTGCCGACAATGTCCTTCGGCACCGGCACACCCCACATGGTCCGGGAAAACTCATCGTACCGGGAGAACACCACAGCGACGTTTCGGAGGGCCGGCCCCGTTTCGGATCCACCTCTCGCCGCACCTACAGACGAGCCCTCCAGGACGATGGATCGGTATCCGTCCGGCATGGATGCGGCCGCCATCAGGACGGCCCACCCTCCCATCGAGTGGCCTTCCAACCCAATGTTGTCAGGGTCCACGATGTCGAGGGATCGGAGGAAAGCGAGGGCCGGAGGGCCCCCGAATCCATTGGAGCCGCTGGGCGGATCTGAGAGGCCGTGCCCGGTCTGGTCCACCGCCAGGACCACATAACCCCGTCGCGCAAATTCAATGGCGAAACCTGCCTGGGTCTCGTGGGTGTTGATGTAGCCATGGATGGCCAGGATGCCGGGAGCAGGATTCTCGCCTGTCACCCCATCCGGTACATAGAGGCGGCCGTTTTGAGCTATCCCACCAGGGCCGACGAATCGGACATCCTGGATCTTGACGGAGCCTCCGTTGGTTTGTGTCAGGAAAGCCAAAAACCCTCCAAGAACCATCAACCCGATCGAGACACCCAGTAGCCTCTTCAACTCTGCCCCCCCCCTGCCCGAACGATCCCATCGTAGACCAAACCCGCCCACACGTCCGGTTGCATGAACGACCCCGGTTTCGCCCAATCGGCGTCCAGTCCGGCGGTCGGGTGAGCAGCCACCACCTCGGCACGAGTCATTCCCTCGGCGATCATCCCCTCGACCCGATCCCCCACCGTCCGAAGCATTTCGCCATAGGCCTGGAGATCAGACCGCGTTCCCAGAGGGCCGTGTCCCGGAATAAAGAGGGTGGCCTCATCGGTGTGGTCCAAGACCTCTTCGATGGCCCGAACCATTCCACGGATGTCACCACCAAAATCCACATCGATAAAGGGGTACATCCCATTAAAAAAGATGTCCCCCATATGAACAACATCAGCATCCCGAAAATGGACAATTACATCACCGCTGGTATGGGCCCCCGGCATGTGGACGACGTGGATCAGATCTCCATTCCAACTCAGGTTCAACCGGTCACTTAGGGTGAGGGCCGGCCGGGCTTCGGCCGGAGCGGCAGGGATCTCCCGACCACCGACCGCGGCCATCGTCTGGTCCTCGGCCATCATTCGATCAACATTCTCGTGTGCCACCAACACCGCGCCGGCCTGAGCCATGGGACCGTTTCCTCCGGTATGATCGAAATGCCAGTGGGTATTCACCACGTAACGGAGAGACGGATCCCCCCCGGCTTCCTGGGCCAGTTCCCGGGCGGTTTCCAGAATGCGGCTAGAGTGTTCAGCGTAGTCGGCATCAACCATCAAGATGCCGTCGACCCCCACAAAAACCCCGAGGTTTCCTCCGGCCGCCGTAACCATGTGGACTCCACCCCGGAGGGCCTCCACCTGGATGGGTACCTGGGCCCGATCCGTCTGGGCAGAAAGGCGGGTCACATCCTGCGGCTGGAGGAGAAGAACCAGAACAATGGACGAAACGAACCGGAAAGATCTGGGAAGCATGGTCGGCACACTCCTCTAGCCCCGGGGACTCCGGGGGTGATGAAGGTTGTGCCAGGAAGTGTGCCCGACCTGGTGCCGGTTACACAAGGGCCATCAAACCGCAATCAACGTTACCGGGCTAGGGCTCCGCCCCCATCTCCTCGAACTGAACCAGGGCCTTCTGGAGCTCCGGCCTCGCCCCGAGCTTCTCCAGGAGTTGGTAAACCCACCTCAACACCTCCAGGGCACCGTCCCGGTCACCAATCTCCCACAAACGGCCCGCCAGCTGACGGCGGACCCGGGCTGCGTCGAACATCACCGGGATCCCCTCCAGAAGGTCTCCGGCCTGGCGTAGAAGCCGGGCGCCTGTTTCGGAATCACCCTTCAGCCAGGCGACCATGGCCTCTGCCGTGCTGGCCCAAGCTCTGGCCAGGTCATGATCCAGCTCCTCCCCGGCTTCTCTCAGTCGTTTGCCCACATCCTCAGCGTCCTGGATCCGGCCCGAATACAGGTACGCCACGGTCAATACCGGAAGCAGTCGGTGTATGCCCCAGATCACATATCCGGTCCGATCCGCCAACTCCAGCCCTGCCTCGCCAACGGCGATGGCACCTTCCCAGTCACCCTCGGAATTCAACAGGGCCGCCCGGCCGATGTGGGCGGGCACCACCGTATGTACGTTCAAAAACTCGACACCCGCTGCCACACCGTCCGCCCCAGAAATCGCCCAGGCTTCATCCACGAGTTCCCGGGCTCGTTCCGTCTCCCCTCTACCCCTATAAATGAGGGCCAGGGTTACGAGGATTCGCGGAAGAATGGTCTTTTCGTTTAGGGCCCTCCCAAGGGAGGCAGCCTGTTCACCGATGCCGAGACCCACATCCCATTCGCCGGATTCATATGCCCACTCCAGGGACAACTCCGTGGCCCAAAGGCGAAGGCCCGGGGACCTGGCCCGGTCCGCCAAGCGCTCCAGTTCCTGAATCCGCAGCTGGAGTTCACCCGTGTTTCCCCGGAGGCCGGCCGCTGCTGCCAGGGTCCATTCGGCCCAGAACATGAGCTGTGGGTCACCCAGTTCCCCGGCCATCCCCCTGACCTCCAGGCCCTTCTCCCGAACCAGTTCAAGCTCCCCGTTCCACAGATGGATGAGGAGAAGGCCCCGGTTCAGTCTGGCAACCATCTCCCGGCTCCCCAACTCGGTTCCGATCTTCAGCGCCGACTCCACGGCTTCCTGGGCCTCGGCCGGACGGCCAACCTGTTGGAGCGAAACCCCCTGAACCAGCCTCAGGCGGGCCTCGGCGACTTGATCCCCTGATGCACGGGCTGCGTCGATCCCCTCCCCAAATGCTTGGAGGGCCAACTCGAGGCGCCCTTGGGAAAGGTGGGCTCGCCCAAGCCTACGATGAAGCGCAGCTACGCCACGTCCATCCCCCTCTTTTTCGGCAATGGAAAGGGCCTCCTGCCATAGGTCGATGGCGCCATCCTGCTCTCCAACGCTGGCTCGAGCTCTCGCCAGGCTTTCCATGAGGACTCGCCCGTCGACACCGGATGGCGGATCTCCTCCCATCTCCCGGAACCTGGCGAGGGCGGCTTCCAGGTACCGGACGGCCTCCCTGTGGGCGTTTCGCTTCAGGGCTTTTCGACCGGCAGCAGCCAGGTATTGAAGGGCCTTCCCCGGAGACGTGTCCCAATGGGCACGGGCAAAATGATAGGCCAGCTCATCAACGTGCTCCTCAACTCTCGGGCCATAATGAGCCTCCAGGGAACGAGCGACCCGTGCGTGAAAGCTCCGAGCCACACCCTTGGATAGCTGAGCCTCCAGAGTTTGAGAGATGAGTGGATGGCTGAAGCCATACATCAACCGCCCTCCCACCTCATGCTCCGACAGAATCCCCCGATCAACCAACTCCTGGAGCGCCGGCGCCAGCTTTTCCTCTGGTTCCGCCAGGGTAGCCATAAGCACCCCATAAGGGATCTGACCGCCAAGGATCGCCGCCAGATCAGCGATTCTTCGGGCTTCCGAGGATAGCCGCCCTATCCGGATGAGAATCGCGGCCCGAACGGTGGCCGGGAGTTCCAGCTCCTGAACCTCCCATCCCACCCATCGACCATTCTGCTTCTGGAGGTGGCCCGTTTCCACAAGGCCCCGGAGCGCTCCCTCCAGGAAAAACGAATTCCCCTGGGTCCAGTCGTAGAGCCGGTCTGCGAATCCCGAAACGACCGGGGAAGGAACCTTGAAGAGCTGGGTCACCAGTTCCTGGGTGGAGGCCCGTGTCAGGGGGGAGATCTCTATTCGGCTCGCCTGCCGAGTTCCCACCAGAGACTCTGAAACCTGCCGGAGCTTTGTACCCGGTGCCGTTTCAGCCTCAGAGTACAGAGCGACGATGAAGACCCTTTTGTCGCTGATCTGGCGGACCAGGAAATGGAGAAGATCGAGAGAGGATTCGTCTGCCCACTCGAGATCTTCCAGCCAAAGAATCAGGGGCGCCGAACCGGTCAGGGTCGCGAGGAAATGGGAAAAGGTCCAGAAGAACCGGGACCGGGCCTCCCCCCCTCCGGAGGCGGCATCGAGCTCGGGGCCACCACGCCGGGCCAGAGGAGGCCAAAGGGAAGCAAGATCCCGGGCCCCGCCCTGGGCCAGAAGCTGCAACTCCGCTGGATCGATTTCACTGAGGAGAGGGCTGAACGCGTCTGCGAAGGGCGCAAAGGGAACGCCACCCTCTGTGGAATGGGCCTGACCCCGGGCCACCATCCACCCTCCCTGAACCAGCTCCTCCACCAGTCCTGCGACCACCCTGCTCTTTCCGACCCCCCGATCCCCGGTTAGAAAGAGGCTCTTTCCGGCCCCCGCCTCAGCGCTGTCCGCCAGAGCGCGTAGTTTGGAGATTTCGAGCTCACGGCCTACCAAGGGAATCGGGCCGAGCGTTGGATCTTCCTCGGCGATGGGGCTCAGGTGGAGGGTAAGAGAGGCCCTGTTCCGGTCCCCCAGATCGTCCAGTACCGTTCTCACCGCCCGGGGCCCAGAAACGGCAGCCGGAGAAATCACCTCTACGGTCCCCTTCCCCCCCAGCTGCTCAGGCGTCCGGATACCCTCTCCCTGAAGGGCGAACACCGGAACGGGGTGCTCGATGTTCCTCAGGGGGACCTCACCCAGGGGCACGACACCGAACCCGGGATGATTCTTCAGTTCTCTGCGTACCTTGCCCGAGATGAGAACACCCCCCGGTTCAGCCAGGGACTCGAGGCGGGACGCAACGTTCACTGCATCCCCGTAGGCACCCTGCTCATCGTAGGCGATATCGCCCAGATCGATCCCTATGCGCAGAGTTCCCTGCCCGGAACTCCCGAACTCCAACTGAATGATCTGGGCAGCACTGACTGCTTCGACGGCGCTGGGAAAGATGCTCAGGCTCCCATCACCGAAATATTGAAGAAGGGTTCCATCGTGGAGAGCCAGCGCACTTTCCACCGCCGACCTGTGCATGAGCCGGAGGATCCGTCCAGCCTCCTCATCCTGATGGACGGTCGAAGAATACCCCACCAAGTCGGTGAACATGACAGCGGCCAACTGGCGATGCCTGTTTGCCGTGTCCTCCATCTTGGCCGAAGGCTCGAGACCATCCTGCCCTTTCAGGGCGACGCCGAACTCCGCTGTCGTATTGAAACGGTCAGCCGGGGCTTTGGAAAGTGCTTTCCTGAGAGCCTCCGAAACCTCCCGAGGGACCGATGGCCTCGGTTGTGTCACCGGGACAGGATCGGCCATGAGGTGTTGGCGCATGACGCTCCCTGCGGTCCCCCCGCTGAATGGAGGATGCCCGGCCAACATCTCGAAAAACACACATCCCAGGGCGTACTGGTCGCTTCTTCCATCTACCGCCTCTTCCCCTGAAACCTGCTCAGGGCTCATGTAGGCCGGGGTGCCCAGGGACACCCCCGTGGCGGTTAAGCGGTGGCTCCCCACATCCTCCAATGCCCGGGCGATACCGAAGTCTGCCAAGAAGGCGTTCCCTCCCTCCAACAGGATGTTCCCCGGCTTTACATCCCGGTGTACCACACCCTTCCCATGGGCAAAGCTCAACGCTTCGGCGATTTGACGAGTGACCCTGACCGCATCGCCGACGGGCAGCTGCTTCTCCCGGTCCAGGCGCTCCTGAAGGGACTCTCCCCCGACGAAGGGCATGACATAGTAGAGTAGCCCGGAGGCTTCTCCGGAATCGAAAAGGGGAAGGATATGGGGATGGATGAGATTGGCGGACATCTGGATCTCACGGAGGAACCGCTCGGGGCCCACAGCCTCGGCCAGATCAGGGCTCAGGACTTTTACAGCCACCTTCCGGCGATGCTTGCTGTCTTCCGCAAGATAGACCGTGGCCATTCCCCCACTGCCGATCTCCTCCAGGACGCTGTAGCGGTCCGCAAGCGCGGACATAACCCTGCGGGTTCGGTCCCGGGTCATAGTAGCCTCGTGGGCCATGAGGAGGACGTCGGCGACGATTGAGCTGTTGGTATCTCCAGGAGCATAATGTGAACGGCGTTCAGGGAGGGGCAAGGCTCGTAAAAAACGAGGTGCCTGGAAAATATTTCCCCGCCCCACTAGGTTTTCTCCTGAAACCGCCTCCGAACATTCCTGCGCTTTTCCCAATAAAATGACGGCTGTCGGTGCCTGCTTACAGACATCAAAGCCTGTTCCAGCGGCCTTTTCCGACTCCCAAAGATGGAGAATCGACTCTTGAGACAGCTGATCGTCCACGCCCTCCCATTGATCCTGCTGTCCTTGAGCCAAAGCTCGGCCGCAGCCCTTCAGGTCCCTGAACAGACGGCTGAAGAAGCGGCAGCTGCAGGAGCTGACTATCAGAAATACTGCGCCCTATGCCACGGCGCTGACAGGGAGGGATACGTCAACGATCATGCGCCCTCATTGCGTTCACAGTCGCTCTTAAGCTCCGGTTTGCCGCAACATTTGGCTGCCGCCACGGCCTACGGGAGATTGGGCACACCCATGGGCGGATATCTGGACGAAATCGGTGGGCCAATGACCATGGACGAGATCTATGGCGTACTGCTTTGGCTGTACAATCAGGAGGAGGTCGAATTGGTTCGCTTGCCCCAGGAGCCCGTTCAGGGTGACGTAGCCCTGGGCGCCACCGTCTATGGGAGTGAATGCGCCGAGTGCCACGGCGCTGAGGGTGAGGGTGCCGTGGGCACGGCCTTGGGCAACCCCGTAATGCTCTCGATGTCCACAGACCATTTCCTCCGATACGCCATCGAGAAAGGCCGGGACGGGACGGAAATGCCGTCCTTCAGCGGAACCCTCACCGACGGAGAAATTGACGCAGTCACCGCTTTCCTGAGGAGCCGCGCCACAGGATGGTCCGCCGAAGAGCCGGTTCTCCGGTCACCTCCGGCACCCGAGGAGTATGTCATCAATCCGGATGCCGCTACGCCGGAATGGGATCTAAAAGACGATCTGTATGTCATGTCCGCGGACCTGCTGAAGGCTCTCCAGGATGGCCGGCGAATGGTGATCCTCGACACACGGGTGATGTCCATGTGGCAGATGGCGCATATCGAGGGAGCGGTGCCCATTCCCTACTACTATGACGACCTGGACGTGCTGGCCCGGGACCTTCCCACTGATGGGACGACCATCGTCCTGTATTGTGAGTGCCCCAGGGCGGCAGCCGAGTCCGTGAATCGGAAACTGGTGTCGCTGGGGTTCGAAAACACCGCCGTCCTATGGGAAGGCATCGGGGGCTGGGTCTCTCTGGGGTACCCGACTTCCCAGGGGAAGGCCGGGGCCAAGGGAGGCTGAGGGGGAGAGGTTACCCCCTCAGGGCCTCAGAGAAGGCTCGTACGATTTCCTCTACGGGCTTTCGGGTGAGGGTCTCGTTCACCCCAATGGCGAAGCCGTTGAAGTTGGGGTTGGGACTCGAAAGAAGGATGTCCTTCTCCCGAAGACCGGACCTTAGCCCGACAGCATCTCCCTGGTCCACGTGGAGCTTGAAGAGGTTGGACCCGTTCGGAATTTCCTCCACGCGTAACCCACGGATCCCGTTCAAGGCCGCCTTGAGTTCTTCACCGGCGGCCACTCCGGCGGCGAACCGCCCCTCGAACCCGTCGATGGAATGAAGGGCCGCCGCAGCGAGAGGCCAGGCATAGGGTAGACCACCTCCGAACATTCGCCGTGCGTGGAAGAGATCATCCAGGAGGGAGGCCGGCCCGGCCAGGATGGCTCCCGATGGAGCATTGAAGTACTTCCACATGGACACGTAGACCGTGTCGAAGTGGGCAGAATACTCCGCCGGACTGACACCTGTGTACCCGGAAGCCATGAACAGCCGCGCCCCGTCCATGTGGGTAGCAATCCCTTCACTTCTGGCGAAGGCACAAACCCTCTTCATCTCCTCGTAGTCGAAGAGTTTTCCCAGGAGTCGCCGAATGGGGGACTCGATGGAGATGACTCCCACGCCGGTGGTGACCCGGCCTCCGTCAGCCCGACTGATAGCCCCTTGGACCTCCTCCAGAGTGAACGTGCCTCCGGATGGAGCTAGAGGGAGGAGATTCAGGTTGCTCAGCACCTGGGCGCAGTCCCCCGAGTCGTTGAAAAGGTGGCTCTCCTTCTGGACAATGACCCGACTTCGGTCCCCGGCCTGAATCCTCACCGCCAGATGGTTCGCAAGGGTCCCGGTAGGCAGGAATACCGCCCTCTCTTTCCCCAGGAGCCCGGCCATCCGCATCTCCAAGTCCGCCACCACTCCGCCGTTGGAGTAGTAGTCGGCCTCGATCTCCCCTCCGGACACAATTGAGGAGAGCAGATGCGCGTATTCAGGAGGAGTCATGGACTGGCCGTCACCGCTGAGCTTCACGACCTGCTGAAGTTCCCCGAACTCCCGGCTCTGATCCGGGGCCTCCGGCGCCGTCATTTCTCCCGACGAATCCAAGGCGAAGGCAACTGGAAGGAGGACACCGGAATGCATGAAGGATCGCCTCGATATGGGTGTCTGGCTCATGAATTCGACTCCGGTTATTCAGGGAAAGACTAGGCAGCACTTCTTGAACTTTTTTCCGCTTCCACAGGGGCAAGGGGAGTTTCGGCCGAAGCGCTGAGGCCCTCTCCTCCGCTCTCGGCCCATGGCGCTGAGTCGGCCCATCAGGTCTTGCTTGAAGATCTTCTGCATGAACCCGAACAACTCCGGGTGTTTCTGCTGCATCTGATTCGGCCGTTCGAAAAGATACTCCGTGGCCACGGCGAAGAACTCGGCTTCGTTGGTCAGGGCATAGGGGTTCAGGTCCGAGTCGCCCGCTTCGATTTCCTTCATTTTCCGGCGGATCAGCTCGATCCAGGGCCCGATACTCCGCCGGTCCAGGCCCACTCTCGGAACCCCGTCGATCGTGCCATCGGACTTGTCCACCAGGTGGGCGAACTCATGGAGGCCGACGTTCCGTTTGTCCGCGGGATTCCGGAAGCCCTGTAGCAGATCGGGTTTTGAGAGAATCATGACTCGATTCAGGGCCCCGGTGCCAACCACCCCCAGAGTATTCCGGTCATCCCCACCCTCTATCTCGAAGTCCGGGCCGAACCGTCCGGGGTAAACCAGGACCTCGGAGATCTGATCCCACTCCCATTCCTGGTAGCCGAAAATGGGGATGATTGCACTGGCCCCGGCCAGGACGAGGGTCGTCGCGTCGACGGTGGTCTTGATTCCGGTGATTCGCTTTTCGCCCAGGAAGACCTGGATTTCTCGCTGGAACCTGATCCTGCTCTCAGGATCGAGAGACCGGTAGAACACCACGTTCTCCTGGAGAACAGCCTCCCATTCGGGCGGAAAGGGCTGGGCCAGGATCTGGCGCCGCCGACGGGAGGGTCCGGTCATGAACCTGAAAACCACCCAACCAAGGCCAAGGGCCGAGGGCAGGGTCAACCAGAGGGGGATTCCAAAATCTCTCAGCCCGACCGCCAGGATTGCGGCCACGGCGACCGCAACGGCAGCCCCAGTAAACGCCAAACCGTTTCGTCGCCGCTCGGCATGGGTACCCAGCGTTTCTGGCTGCATGAACTCCTCTCCCCCGGCCAGTTGCCGAGAAGGTTTGAAAGAAAAGGACATTCCGGAGCAAGGACATTCCGGAGCCCTGATCCCGAACGCAAAGTGGAGTTTACCCCGAGGAATCGGCAAGGTGGGTAATTGCCGCCACCCTACCGAACAAAGCCCGAAAATCGTATCTTCATCTTCGAACCCGTTCCCCACATCAAGCGACTCGTGCCCGATCCAACCCGTCCTATCCGCGTACTCTTCTTGGCCGACTCCCATCTGGGCTTCGACTTGCCTTCCAGCCCAAAGGTGGAACGGCGCCGCAGGGGACACGACTTCCTGGCCAATCATGAAATGGCTCTGGCGCCGGCCCTGGCTGGAGAGGTGGACCTGGTGGTTCACGGGGGCGACGTCTTCCACCGGCCGCGGGTGGCACCCTCCCTCGTATTCCAGGCGTTTCGCCCCCTCCTTCAGATCGCGGACTCGGGTGTTCCGGTTTTTGTGGTGCCGGGGAATCATGAACGATCCCGGATCCCGCATTCCCGCTTCGCATCTCACCCAAACCTCCACGTTTTCCATCGCCCGGGAACCGAAGTGGTGAGGGTTCGGGGCCATCGGGTGGGCCTTTCGGGTTTCCCCTATGTGAGGCGCGGGGTCCGGGAAGGCTTCCCGAGGATACTCGAGGAAACCGGATGGCATGCGGAAGAGGCCGAGGTGCGCTTTCTCTGTATCCACCACTGTGTGGAGGGAGCTACTGTGGGGCCTTCGGACTTCACCTTTAGGGAGGCCCGGGATGTCATCAGGTGCGAAGACCTTCCCCGAGAATTCGCCGCCGTTTTGTCAGGACACATCCATCGTCACCAGGTACTCCGAAAGGACCTGAGTGGGCGCCCCCTGCCCACCCCCGTTTTATATCCGGGATCGGTAGAACGAACGGCTTTCGCCGAGATGGACGAAGGAAAGGGATTCCTCATTCTGGAGGCGCAACCCGGAGACCCAGGAGGGATCCTGATCCGACACGATTTCCTTCCTCTTCCAGCCCGACCGATGCTGGTAAGGGATCTGATTTCCGGCCGCGGCGCCGACACGCCCTGGGGACCCGCCGACCTGACGGCTCAGCTCGAAAAAACGCTGTCCGGCGTTCCCAGGAATTCGGTCCTCCGCATTCGAGTTCATGGCTCGGTCCCCTCGGAAGCCCGGTCCGCGGTAGGAGCGTCCAGTCTTCGTGGACTGGCTCCCCAGGAAATGAATCTCGAGGTCCAAATGACTGAAGACAGAGTGGCCCGCAGTGACCAGCGGAATTCCAGGCGGACCAGCCGAAACCCCGCCGAAGCAACCCAACACACCTTGGATCTCTGAGGGCCGGTAAGGCCTTCAGAACCCTCCGGGAGAGTCCCTTCCCTTCGGTAAATTGGCGGCCAACCCTCCCCGACATCAGATTCCCTTCTTGGTCAGACTGCAATCCATCACCGGAACGTCGGGAATTCAGGGAGCACCGAAAGCCTTGAAGAAATCCATCGAGAATCTGCGCCCTCGTCATTTGAAACCTCTCCGGCACCTTCTCCCCCTTCTTGTCCTGGCGGCGGGTGGGTGTCAGGAGGTTGTACCCGGGGAGCCCAGCCCCGAGCATACCATCATCCCGAATCCGAGCTCCATCGAGTTCACCCCAGGGGACACCTTCCACCTCACTGAGGGGACCCGGATCTTCTTCGATGCAGGAAATGAAGAGGCTGAGAGGATCGGCCAACTCCTGGCGGATCTCATCGGAAACACGGTCGAGACGAGCCCGGAAGTAGCAGAGGCTGAAGGAGGTTCCGCGGACGCCGGCATCTATCTCACCCTTCAGAATGCTCCCGCCTCCCTCGGGCCTGAGGGGTATAAACTGACCACGACATCAACGGCGACGACGATAAGGGCCTCGGCACCTGCAGGTCTCTTCTATGGAGTCCAGACTCTTCGGCTGATGCTCCCTGAGGTCGTGGAATACACTGCCGCATATCCGAAGCCCCTTTTTGTGCCCGGGGTAAAAATCCTGGACGCCCCCCGGTTCCAATGGCGGGGTGCCATGCTCGACGTCTCCAGACACTTCTTCGACACGGATGATGTAAAGCGGTTCATGGACCTGATGGCCCTCTACAAACTGAACCGACTTCACCTTCACCTCTCCGACGATCAGGGTTGGAGGATCGAGATTCCCAGCCGGCCCAATCTGACCGAACACGGAGCCAGCACTGAGGTAGGCGGGAAGAGTGGTGGTTTCTACTCCGTGGCGGAGTACTCCGAGTTGGTTCGGTACGCCGAGGATCGTTTTATCACCATCGTTCCCGAGATCGATGTCCCGGGACATACAAACGCCGCCTTGGCCTCCTATTCTGAGCTGAATTGTGATGGGGTTGCCCGGGAACTGTTCATAGGGACAGCGGTGGGGTTCAGCTCCCTCTGCACAGACAAGGAGGCAACCTACGCCTTCCTCGAAGACGTTGTCCGGGAGATCGCGGCTCTGACTACGGGCCCGTTTTTTCATGTCGGTGGGGATGAGGTGGAGCGGCTCACCTCGGACGAATACAACGCTTTCATCGAGCGAATGGACGGCATCGTCCGCTCCCACGGAAAACGCCTTGTCGGTTGGGACGAGGTCGCTATGGCGGACCTTGGACCCGAATCCGTGGTTCAGCTCTGGAGGCCCCTCTGGCCCGCCGATGGTGGACCCGAACTGGATTCCGCTTCGGCGGCGGCGGCGGCTAAGTTGGAAGAAGGTGTTTTGAGGGTCCTGGAGTCCGGTGGGTCCGTGATTCTCTCACCCGCGGACCGGCTCTACCTCGACATGAAGTACGATCCCTCCACTCCTATCGGCCTCACCTGGGCCGGGCTGGCCGATGTCCGCACGTCCTACGACTGGGCCATCGCCGATCTCTTTGGTGGTCTTCCGGAAGAATCCATCGCCGGCGTGGAAGCTCCTCTATGGTCGGAAACGATCGGGAGCATGGGCGATATCGAGTACCTGGCCTTCCCTCGGATGCCAGGTGTGGCAGAGATGGGCTGGTCTCAGGAATCCAGGCGGGTCTGGGAGGACTATCGCCTGAGACTCGGAGCCCAGGGACCCCGGTGGACAGCCCTGGGGATCAACTTCTATCGGTCACCCTTGGTGCCATGGCAGGAGGGGTGGCAGGACTGAAGCCACCCCCAGCATCTTACCTCAGCACGGGATTCCCAGTCCCGATATTTCCTTTCGCGCAAAAAATATTTCTTGCCAAAGGTTAGCAGCGGAAGCCATTAAAGGTGCCGGTACCTTCCTCAACCCAACGACCAAATCAGTCCTTTCGAAAAGATGGGCGGCACCAGTCTAGTAGATAGGCGGCCCTGGTCTAAGAGACTTTGGCCAAACCCTCCGGACCCCAGGGAATGAGGAGCGGTATGGAATCGGTTCACCGGACAAGAACGGGCATACAGGCCGGGCTGCTCGGCGGCAGCGCAGTGGTTTTACTCTTCTTTCTCCTCGACCTTTTCCGCCTCCAACCCCTCTCCACCCCGATCGCTCTGGGCAACAGTATCCTGATGCCCGGTGGGTTTCTTCTCGACACACCGGTCATCTCCCAGGTCGTTTCCCTGGTCATGTTCGCTGGGAGCATCCTTACCCTTACCATTCTCCATTTCCTTGCCTTTTCCTGCCTCGGCTTGGGTGCCGTTTGGGGCTGCGAGGAGTGTGGTGTCAAACTGAATGTTCTTTCCGGCGCCCTCTTTGGAATCACGGTGGGTTCCCTGCTTTTTTATGGCTCGCTCTCTCTGGGAGGGGACCAAATCCTGGCGAATCTCCCTGGACCGGTGAGCGTGCTTCTGGCCAACCTGATGGCCGGGGCGGTCATGGGTGGATTCGTCCAGATGAAAAGGCGGGCCTAGAAACACCAGGCGGATCGATAGTCGAAAACGAATCTCCCCCCAGCTCGTTGAATCCCAATTCTCCCTAAGCCGTACGGTTACCTAACCGAGTTGAACACCAACAGCATCTGGGAGAACACGCGACATGCGAGCCTCATCTCGATATTGGATTCTTCTTCCCTCTCTCCTTCTGGCCCTTTCTTCCTGCCGTGACGCCGCGCCCCCCGCTGAGGAGGAGCCATTGGACGAGGCGTCGGCCCTCAGCGCAGCTGCTGCTACCATCACCCCGGAAGAGGTGTATTCCAGGATCGGTGTCCTGGCCCACGATTCCATGGGGGGAAGAAACACGCCAAGCCCTGGTCTCGAGATGGCGGCTGCCTGGGCTGCCTCCGAGTTCGAAAGCATGGGACTGGAGCCCGGCGGTGACGACGGAGCATTCATCCAGCGGTGGCAATACACCCCCAGAGGGACCCCTGAAGGGGAAGCCGGCTCTGTGGCCGTTCCCAACGTGGTGGGGCTGCTGAGGGGGAGTCATCCTGAGCTCCGAGAGGAGTGGGTGGTGTTCACGGCCCATTTCGACCATGTCGCCGGCGGGCCTGACGAAACGGGGGACGACATCTACAACGGGGCTGACGACAACGCCAGTGGGACAGCTGCCGTCATGGAGATTGCTCAAGCTTTTTCTACCCTTCCCTCCCCCCCCAACCGCTCCATTGCGTTTGTCCTGGTCAGTGGAGAGGAAAAGGGTCTTCTTGGCGCACGGCATTTTGCCCAGGGGGCTTCCCTGCCCCAGGAGGCCATGGTAGCCGACATCAATGCCGACATGGTCAGCATGAACGCTCCAGACAGCATCTTTGTTTTCGGTGGGGAATTCACGACTCTTGGCCCTATCCTCGACCGTGTCATCGAGGCCCATCCGGAGATCGGGATCTCCATCCAGGAGAACCAATGGCCTCAAGTCCCCCTCTTCCGGATGTCGGATCACTTCGCCTTTGTCCAGGAGGGGATCCCGGGCATTTTCTTCTTCAGCGGACTACACGAGAATCTCCACAGGCCCAGCGACCATCTGGAAGCGGTAGACTGTGACAAAGCGTCTCGCGTCGCCCGCCTCATGTTCCACTTCGGATATGAGGTGGCTCAAAACCAGGAGACCCCTGAATGGACCGCCAGTGGAACGGAGATGCTGGCAGAATTGTCGGCAGGTGGACACTAGAGAGGGGAAGATCTTCGGTTGACCGGAAACTGTAATGGCCGGACACATCCTACGTATGGTATTCCCGATGAATGATGGGGGAGGGTGTTGCTTCACCCACCATCGCCGGCCAAGGTCCGAAGTTCCCCGGGGGTCAGGGGTTCCAGGAGCCGGGATCCCATGGACGAGATCGACTTGGCTGCAACGTGGGATCCCAGGCGCCCGGCCTGAAGCCAACTCCAGCCCTGCGTTAGACCGTAGAGGAGCCCCGCCGCATACATGTCCCCCGCTCCGGTGGTATCCACTGCTTCCACGGGAACGACCTCCAACACCGAGCACTCCCCCCGGCTCATCAAAACCGAGCCCTTCGGCCCGGAGGTAAGGGAGACATCCACCCCATGGCGGTGAATCTCCTTGGCGCAGTCCAAAGGATCCTCCAAGCCGGTGAGGACCCGACCCTCCAGATCATTTAGAAACAGAAGATCCACAGGGCCCTCGATCAGCTCCCAAAGAAGGTCCCGACAGCTCTGGACGACGAAAGGATCGGACACCGCCAGAGCTACTTGCACACCGCTCTCCCTGGCCACGGTAAATGCTTTGAGAGAAGCCTCGCGAGAGCCCTCGTGAGGAAGGAGGTATCCCTCGACAAGGAGGTACTTGGCCAGGGAGATAAAGTCAGGGTCCACGTCATCCGGTCCCAGTTCCGCGGCGATCCCCAGATGGGTCATCATGGTCCGTTGGGCGTCATGCGTAATCATGACGGTGCAGGTACCCGTCTCTCCCCGGTGGGCCTGGGATAGGAGAGGGACGTTCACACCCTTCAAATCCTCCCGGAAGAAGCTCCCGTCCTTATCGGCACCGACTACGCCGCAGAATCCCCCGCTCCCGCCCAATCCGGCTACTCCCACGACCGTATTCGCCACCGATCCTCCTGAGCATCGGTGGACGGGACGAGCCCCCAGGGCCTGGTGCAAGCTCCCCTTCTCAGCGGCGGTCACAAGACGCCGATGGCCTTTTTCAACATCCTGAGCATCGAGAAAGGCCTGGTCCACCTCCACCTCGAGGTCCACCAGGGCGTGTCCCATGCCGAAGATATCGAAGGTTCCAGACCGGTCCATTGGTTCTTTCGAGTCGGATTCAAGTGGGCCGTTCCAGGGCCGTATAGCCCCCGGAGGTACGGCAACGAGAAACTAGGCCCGGTCCTCAGCTACCGACACCACCGCCCCCTTCCCGGAGATCCCCCCAGCACCCTATCCTTCCGGTGCCGTACTGTTTAGTCAGGGCACCAATCATTCAGGAAGCATCTATGGGCTCTCTGCTTCAGGATCTCAGGTTTGTAGTTCGCAGCATGACACGGCGCCCCCTGTACCGGGCGGTGGCCGTGGGGATTCTTGCACTGGGGCTCGGAGCAGCCATCTCGGTTTTCACCTATGTGAACGGCTTCTATCAGCCTTTCCCCGGAGCAAACGCCCGGGGGCTCGTCCAGGTTTTTGGCGCCGATGGCCAGACTCCCTACCTGGACATCTCATACCTGGACTATCTGGACTATTCCCAATCCAGCGGAGGGTTCGAGTCCATGGGGGCAGTCCAGGCCTACTATGCGGCCAGCGTGCGGTTGGAAGAGATGACCGTGGTCGCGTTCTTGAATGCCGTAGCCGGGGACTATTTCCAGGTCCTCCAGGCTCAAGCATCCATCGGAAGGACCCTTACCGCTGAGGACGACCGGCCAGAGGCACCACCGTCCGCGGTCATTTCCCACGAGTGGTGGCAAAGTCAGTTCCAAGCGGATCCTTCGATCCTGGGAAGCACCCTATACCTCAACTACCGGCCCCATACCGTGGTCGGGGTCATGGCTCCCGACTTTGTGGGCTCCGCATCCGACTCACAGCCCCACGTATGGATTTCCATAGCCTCTTTCCGGGACAGGTATGTCAGCTGGGATCGGATGGCCCAGAATAGGGACCTTCCTCTGGTGAGGGTCTACGGTCGCCTGGCCAAGGGCACCTCCAAGGCCCTGGCAGAAGGAGAGTTGGCCCGGGTAGCTCAGGGGCTCGACGAGGCATTCCCACTCTCCGAGGGGACCCGAAGAGTCCACCTCCAACCCGCGACATGGATCGACCCCCGGTTACGCATGGCCGAAAGTTCAGCCAACCGGATCATCATGCTCGCCGCCGCCGGCTTCCTCCTTCTGGTATGCGCTAACGTCGCGAACCTCCTCCTCTCCGTTTTTTCCGCTCGAAGCCGGGAGACCGCACTCCAGGCCGCTCTTGGCGCCACACGAGTACGCCTAGCCAGAAGCGTCCTGATCGAGAACGTCCTCCTTGCCCTGATCGCCGGTGGCCTGGCAGTGGGTTTGGCCGTTCCTCTCAGTGCCCGCCTCGGTTCCTATTTCGCCCGCCCCAGCGTATGGGGTGAAACCGTCTCACGAGAATTCACTCTGGACATGCGGGTCCTGGGTTTCGCCGTGGGAATCTCCTTACTTACAGGGTTACTGGCCGGGAGCCTCCCGGCGATCCGGGCCTTTGGCCGGGACATCTGGGGCGTACTCAAGACCCATCCCACCCCCCGGGGGGGCCTAAAGAGGGTTTTCGGAAGAAGAACCCCAGACCTCCGGGACGCCCTGACCTCCGCTCAGGTCGCCCTTTCCGTGATCCTCCTTGTTGTGTCCGGCCTGGTGTTGAGAACCCTTGATAAGGCCTCCCAGCTGGACCCCGGATTTGAATACCAGCAGCTCATCGGCAGCCATATATCGACGAGCAGTACCTCCCTCCTTCCGGAGGAGAGAGAGGCGTTCTTTAAGGAAGTGGAAGCCCGGATCGCGGAAGAGCCCTGGGTTGAATGGGCCACCTCGTCGGGGAATGCCCCCCTCTCCGGCCATGGGTCCATGAATCTCCACGGCCCAGGATCGGAAGAACCGATCTCGACCTTGGTGGCGCGGGTTCACTCCGGATTCTTCGAAAAGCTTGGCGTGGAACTACTGGAAGGCCGGACATTCGCTGAGTTCGACAGTGCGGGGGGGGCCGTAGTCGCAGTCCTCAACAAACCCGCGGCCGAACGGTTCTTTCCCCAGGGCAACGCTCTGGCCAACCGCCTCAGATCAGGAACAGCGGGGGCCGAAGGACAGGATTTCGAAATCGTGGGGGTGGTTGGGGACACGAAGGTAAGGAACTTTCTGAGTCCCGCTGAGCCGGCCATCTACCTCCACTATGCCCAACAGCCGTATCCAACCGGGAGTGCTCTCCTGGTCAGGACCCTGGGTAGCCCGGAGCAAGCCGTCCCTCTCCTTCATCAATGGCTCAGAGGGTTCGAACCGCACCTGGCCATCGTGAACGCCATCACCTATAAGGACGTTGTCCGGGGCGCCCTCTATACGCAGCGCATGAACGCCGAGCTCTTTTCCGTGCTGGCGGTGATGGGCTTGATCCTGGCCGGGGTTGGGATCTTCAGCGTCGTCAGCCTCTCCGTGACCCGAAGGACCCGGGAGATCGGAGTCCGGAAAGCCATCGGGGCCTCCATTAGTGAGGTCAACCGGCTGGTGGTCGGGCAGGCCCTGGTCCCGGTCATGGTGGGTCTCTTCGTGGGGCTGCTTATCTCCTGGGGAGCCTCAGGACTTGTTGGGAGCCTCCTGCTCGAGGTCGAACCAACCGATCCTACCAGCCTGGTGGGGGGAAGCCTCGCTCTGCTGGGCACGGCGGCGCTGGCCGCCTACCTCCCGGCCAGACGAGCCGGGAGGGTGGACGCGGTTGCAGCCTTGAAGGTTGAATAGCGACCCGGTTCTACTGACCCTTCTGGTACTTCACCTCCCCACCCACGATGGTGTACACCACCTCGGCGGTGGGGATTTCCTCTTCCGGGATAGTGAGGATGTCCTTCGACAGGACCGTGATATCGGCCAGTTTCCCAGGGGTCAGGGTCCCTTTGATGTCCTCTTCAAAAGAGGCATAGGCCCCGTTGATGGTGTAGGACTCCAGGGCCTCGATCCGGCTCATTCGCTGGTCGGGAAAGAAGACTGATCCGTCCTTCAGCACCCGGGAGACCGTGGCGTAGTAGCTGTCCAGAGCACTCACGTCTTCCACCGGCGCATCGGTGCCGTTCGGTATGATGGAACCGTTGGCCATGAGTTTTTGCCAAACGTAGGCACCTTCCTCCGCCCGCTCCTCACCTAGTCTTTCCAACACATAGGGTGCATCGGAAGTGCAGTGGATTCCCTGCATGGAGGGAATAACCCTCAACTCCGCGAAGCGGCCAATATCGTCAGGATGGAGATGCTGGCTGTGCTCGATTCTCCACCGCCGGTCACTCACCCCCCCGAACTCCTCGAAGGTGGCTTCCATGATATTCAGACTTTCCTGGTTTGCCCGGTCGCCGATGGCGTGGACGGCCAGTTGGAGTCCGTACTCGGCAGCAATACGGGCCGCCCCCTCGACGTCGGGGACAGGAGCCGTGTTCAAGCCAGAGCTGGTGGGAAGATCCTCATAGGGTTCCAGGAGCCATGCACCATGGGGGCCCAGCGCGCCATCGATAGAGATCTTGATGGTGCTCACCCTTAGATGATGGTCCCCGTAGTTGTCGGTCTTGTAGTCGGGAAACCGGGCTCGAAGCTCATTGTTCCCCAGCCGAATCATGGCGTTCATCCGCACACCCAGGGCCCCATCATCGATCATCTCTTTATAGAGGTCGATGGTCTCGAACCCTACACCGGCGTCGTGGACCGAAGTGATTCCCTTTGAAAGGACTTCTTTGTCCGCCAAAACCATGACTTCCCGGGGATCCGCCTCCCGGCTGTTGGCCTGGACCGGGGCCAATAGCCGCGACGCATACTCCCTGAACACTCCGATGGGGTTCCCATCGGCATCCCGGACAATCTCACCACCCGGAGGGTCTGATGTGTCCCTTGTGATCCCGGCCATCTCCATGGCCTTGCCATTGGCGTAGGTGGCGTGTCCGCTCGCGTGCCCAAGAAGGACTGGATTGTCAGGCGACACAGCGTCCAGCGTCTGGTGGAAGGGAAGCCCGTCCACGTTGGGCTCGGGCGTCCGGTCCCACTTTTCCTGGTGCCACCCTCGACCCAGGATCAGCTCCCCGGGTTCGGCCTCGGCTGCGGCAGCCGCCACCATCCCCACGACTTCGTCCCAATTCGCCACATCCATCAACTTGAGCTGCAGTTGGGCCGCCCCGATCCCACTGAAGTGCACGTGGCTATCGATGAAACCTGGAATGGCCAGCTGCCCCGCCAGATCGATGACCTGCGTGTTCCCTCCAATGAAAGCATCGATCTCGGCGTCGGTGCCGACGGCGAGGACTTTCCCATCCAATACGGCGATGGCTTCCCCATCAGCGACACCTGAATCGACGGTAACCACCTTACCGCCATGCAGGACCAGGTCGGCAGTCTGTCCTGACGGCGAGGAACGGCCGATGCCAAAACCACAGAGAAACACAACGGCCAGAAAGGAACCGGCAAATTTCAGCCAATTCGAACGCATTGGGGGGCCTCCGGGACGGGACGCGTATGTAATTTGGGTCTGAGGAGGCTAAACAAAGGAGGCCCGAGGGGCAATAGAGCCCTGGGGGCAGGCATGTCTGCCGAGCCGCACCCGATCCCTGACCCACCACCTTGGATTACGTTCGATTAGCCCCGCTATCCGTTCAAAATCCCAAACGGATCCGAGGATTGCTCGCTCCGGAGAATCTGCATGATTTCCGCCGGGGGGCGTTCGCGCCTCAGAAGCTCGGCCATGGTGTTCATCGGGGCCCTGATGTGGCTGAAGAAGGCCCTATATCCGGCGCAAAGGTAGTTCAATCCTGGCTCACCTTCGGCCGTTTCGATGAACCGGTTTTTCGGGCAGCCACCATGGCAGGCGAAGCGCACCTCACAGTCGATGCAGTACTGGGGCAGAGTATCCCTCTTGTCCTTGCCGAAGACCCTCTGCTTATCGGAGGCCATGAGCTCCACCAAAGGAGTGTCCTGAATATTCCCCAGGAGGTAATCAGGCTCGACAAAATGGTCGCATGAATACAGGTCTCCGTTGTGCTCCAGGGCCGGGGCACCCCCGCATGTGGGGGCAAAAACGCAGACCGAAGAGGGCTCCCCTACCCAGGCCGCCAGGGCGACGTCGAAATGCTGCACGTAGACTCGGGCCACGTCGTGGCGCACCCACTCGTCGAATACCTCGATGAGGAACCGCCCAAACTGTTCCGGAGCCACAGTGCGATCTGTGACCAGGTCCCCCTCCTGCGTATAGAGCGAACGAGCGGACCCGGATCCTTCTCCCCAACCGAGGTTGGCCATGGGAAGCGTCGTTTCACTAGCCCGCTCGATGATGGGGATAAACTGGATAAACTCAGCCCTCAGTTCGTCCCTGAAGAAGTGGTAGACCTCAACCGGGTGGTCGGCATTTGCGGCATGTACGGAGCACAGAATGTTATAAGCCACCCGGTGCTCCTTCAGGACATCCAGACCCTGGATTACCCGGTCTAAAGTCCCTTTTCCGCCCTTATCCATCCGGTAGGCATCGTGCATTTCCTGGGGTCCGTCGATGCTGATGCCCACCAGAAAGTTGTTCTCGCGGAAAAAAGCCCCCCACTCGTCATCCAGCTTGGTACCATTGGTCTGGATGGTGTACTCCACCGTCATTCCGGGCCGTTTGTGCTTCTCGGTCAACTCCACCGAGCGCCGGAAGAAATCCAACCCCATCAGTGTAGGTTCACCCCCCTGCCAAGCCATGGCTACATGGGGAACCGCCTGGGCCTCGATATACTGACGGATGTACTCCTCCAGTATGTCGTCGGCCATGCGGAAGCGGCTGCCGGGATAGAGCATCTCCTTTGACAGGAAGAAGCAGTATTTGCAGTCCAGGTTGCAGACCGCCCCGGTCGGCTTTGCCAGGCAGTGGATGTATGGAGGTGCGTTCGCGGGTCTCATTGAATCAGCCAGGGGGAAAGATCCAGAGAAGAGTCCAGGGTACCGGTTGGGGACGCAAAGGGCCAGGCCTCCCCCTTCTCAACCATGGATCCAGTGGAGAAGCTTCTTGTTCTCCCTTGACTCCTAGCCCTTTTGTACCTAAACCGGTAGTACGCGGACCGGACCTCCGGTTGCAGCGGGGTGGGTGGGAGCGACCGATCCGAAATGCTCGGGTCCTAGCTCTTTGCGTGCCCGAGCAGCAGCTGAAGGAGGTTTTGGATGGCGCTTTCCCTGACGGGCAAATCCCTGACAATCGAGAATATCGAGGCCGTCGCACGACGTGGCGAGAAAGTCGAACTCCACCCCGACGCCCTCGAGAGAATCCGTGTCTGCCGCGGCTTCATAGAAGAACGCATCGCCGCCGGCGAGATCATGTACGGTGTAAATACCGGCATCGGAGAATTTTCGGAAGTTGTCCTGAACGATGATCAGGTTCGCGAATTCCAGCGCTACCTGATCTACAACCACGCCGCAGGCATCGGAGACCCTGCACCCGTCGATCACATCAGGGCGGCCATGCTTCTCCGGGCGAACGTTCATTCCCACGGCCACTCCGGCCTGCGTCCGGAGATCACCCAGACCATCCTGGCCATGCTCAACAAGGGCGTGACCCCGGTCGTCTGTGAAAAGGGTTCGGTGGGAGCCTGTGGCGACCTGGCTCCCATGAGCCAGATCGCCCTTCTGATGATGGGAGAGGGAGAAGCCTTCTTCGGAGATGAACGCCTCCCGGGGAAGGTTGCCCTCGAACGGGCAGGAATTCCGATCCCCGGGCTAAAGGCTCGGGACGGCCTGGCCATGATCAATGGTTCGAATCTCCTGAATGGCATCGGCGCTTTGGCTGTCTACGATGCGGAGCGTTGGCTGAAGCAAGCCGAGATCACGGCCGCCATGTCGCTGGAAGCCCTCAAAGCCAACATGATGCCCTATGATTCCCGGCTTCATGAGCTCAGGGGCTTTCCCGGAGCCGTTACCTGTGCAGCGAATATCCGGAGGGTGATCGAGGGATCGGACCTCGTCTCCGGAAAGGAGAAGGTCAAGGTCCAGGACGCATACAGCATGCGTTCCACGCCCCAGGTTATCGGTACCGCCCGTGACCACCTCCGTTGGACCCGTTCCCAGATCGAGATCGAAGCCAATGGCGTGGGCGACAACCCTATCTTCCTCCCCGATGATCAGGCGGTCCTCACCGGGGCGAACTTCCAGGGGACGCCCGTGAGCCTGCCCATCGACACCCTGGGGGCAGCCATCACCATGATCTGCGTCATCTCGGAACGGCGCCTCAACCGCCTGACGAACCCCGCCCTGTCGGTGGGCCTTCCACCCTTCCTCACCAAGGGCGCAGGTATGTTCTCGGGCCTCATGCTCAGCCAGTACACGGCGGACACGCTGATCGTGGAGCAGAAGATCCTTTCAGCGCCGGCCTATATCCAGTCCATACCCGCCGCCGCAGATCAGGAGGACTTTGTGTCCATGGGGATGAATTCATCACTGAAGACACGGCAAATCCTGGACGCCGCCTGCGGAATTTTGGGCATCGAAATGATCGCGGCAGCTCAGGCCCTGGACTTTCGGGAGTTTACACCCGGTCACGGGACTCGGGCGGCCCATGCCGAGATCCGAAAGCACGTGGAATATTTGGACGAGGATCGGCCCCTCTACCGGGATCACAACACAATGCGTGATGCCGTTAAGAATCTGGCGGTTCTCGAAGCAGTGGAATCCGAAGTCGGCGAACTGGCGACCTACTAGGGCTGAGGAGATCCAGAATGAATAGCCAACTCAAGGAAAAGATCCTGACGGACCTTCAGATCGGCCTGGGGAAGGCCCGCCCAGTACGGGCCCCTCGAGGGACGGACCTACATTGCAAGGGCTGGTTCCAGGAAGCCGCCCTCCGGATGATCTGCAACAATCTGGACCCAGAGAACGGGGAGAACCCGGACGAGCTGGTTGTCTACGGGGGCCGGGGACGAGCGGCCCGGAACTGGGACTGCTTCGATGCCATCGTACGGACCCTCCTGGATCTGGAAAACGACGAAACCCTCCTGGTTCAATCCGGAAAACCTGTGGGGGTGATCCGAACCCACACCCATTCCCCCAGGGTGATGATCGCCAATTCGAACCTGGTGGGAGCATGGGACAACTGGGACCACTTCAACGAGCTGGAGAAGAAGGGTCTGATGATGTACGGCCAGATGACCGCCGGGTCATGGATATACATCGGAACTCAGGGCATCCTGCAGGGCACCTATGAGACCTTTGCCGCCCTGGCCGAGCGGCACTACGGATCGGACCTCAAAGGCAAAATCGTTTTGACGGGGGGACTGGGTGGTATGGGCGGAGCTCAGCCCATGAGCGTGACCATGGCCGGGGGAGTAGCCATCTGTGTGGAGGTGGATCCAAAGCGAATCCAACGACGGTTGGACACGAAGTACCTGGACGTCAAAACCGACAGTTTGGACGAGGCCATCCGCCTGGCCAGAGAAGCCGCGGAGGCCGGAAAGCCCCTCTCCATTGGCCTGTTGGGGAACTGCGCCGACGTAATTCCTGCCATCGCGGCAAAGGAGGACTTCCTTCCCGACGTCGTTACCGATCAGACCAGCGCTCACGACGAACTGGGAGGTTATATACCGCACGGCATCACCTTGGAAGAAGCCCTCTCCCTTCGGAAGTCGGATCCGGACAAATACATCGACATGTCCCTGGACTCCATGGCGAGACACTGCCGGGCCATGCTCGACCTGAAGGAGAAGGGCGCGGTGGTGTTCGACTACGGGAACAACCTCCGCCGCCAGGCCATGCGAAGAGGTGTGGACAATGCCATGGACTTCCCGGGGTTTGTCCCTGCGTACATCCGGCACCTGTTTTGTGAAGGAGAAGGCCCCTTCAGATGGGTCGCCCTCTCCGGTGACCCACAGGACATCGATGTCATCGATGAGGAGTTGATCAAGCTATTCCCGGAGAAAACCCGGATGATCCGTTGGTTGGAGATGGCCGGGCAGAAGATCGCCCATATGGGCCTCCCAGCGCGAATCTGCTGGTTGGGTTATGGGGAGCGGGAAAAGGCCGGCAGGCTCTTCAACGACCTGGTTGCATCCGGCCGGGTGAAGGCGCCGGTCGTAATCGGCCGGGATCACCTGGACTGTGGTTCGGTGGCAAGTCCCTTCCGGGAGACCGAAGCCATGAAGGACGGATCAGACGCCGTGGCCGACTGGGCCCTCCTCAACCTCATGGCTTCTGTGGGTTCCGGGAGCGCATGGAGTTCTTTCCACGACGGCGGGGGCGTCGGCATCGGATACGCCATGCACGCAGGGCAGGTGACCCTCGCCGATGGCACGGCCGAGGGTGAGAGACGGGTCACAACCGTCCTTCGAAACGATCCGGCAATGGGGATCATTCGCCACGCCGACGCAGGTTACGAAAAAGCGATAGAGGTAGCCGAGGAGCGAGGGGTGAAGATCCCCATGATCAACATGTGTGGAAAGGAAGGTGCATAATGAAACGAGCAACGACCCTTGGTCTGGTGCTTTCTCTGATTCTGACCACAACCCTGACCGCCCAAACCCCGCCGCCGCCGGGATTCGACGACTACGGCAAATGGGAGACCTTGAGCCAGCCAGGGGGCCATGGAGGGTTCTCACCCGATGGCGAGTGGATCGTTTATGGGATCAACCGCACCAACCGGGACAATGAGCTGCGAATTACCCGGGTTTCCGGTGGGGACCCGGAGATCATTCCATTCGGGGCCCAGCCAGCCTACTCATCGGACTCCCGGTGGATTGCCTACAGCATCGGCTACTCGGAGGACGAGCGAGAGAAGCTTCAGGACCAGGAAAAACCGGTTCAGAATAAGATGGGTCTGCGGAATCTCCAGACCGGCGAAACGTCTACGGTGGAGGGGGTGGACGGATTCACCTTCTCCCCGGACGGCGCATACCTGGTCATGAGGCGTTATGCGGCCGAGGGAGCGAGGGCTTCCTCAAGGGCCGGCGGGCCCGGGGAGGGAACTCCCGGCCGAACCCTGATCATCCGGACATTGGCCACCGGGCAGGACATGACGTTCGGAAATGTGTCTCAGTATGCGTGGCAGGAGGTTGATAACAGTCATCTCCTGGCCATGGCCATCAGCGCCGAAGGGAAGACAGGGAACGGCGTACACCTCTTCGATGCCGGAACCTCCGAACTCAGGGTCCTGGAATCCTCCGATGCCATCTACCAGAACCTCGTTTGGCGCGAGGATACAGCCGACCTGGCTGTGCTTCGGAGCAAGGAGGAGGATGGGAAAGACGGGGAAACCCAGGTCATTCTTCTTTGGGCGGATCTGGACCAGAGTCCAGCACTGCACACCTTCGATCCTACCGCCGATTCCTCCTTTCCCCAGGGGATGAGGACCGTCCCCTTCCGCCCCCTGACCTGGTCAGCCGATGGTGAGGTGGTCTTCTTCGGAATCGCTGAATGGAAAGATGAGGTACCGCCGAAGGAGGAGAGTGAGGACGAAGCTGAAGACGAAGCTGACG
>CAYOVN010000002.1:0-32854 GCA_964407425.1 uncultured Gemmatimonadaceae bacterium | reverse complement strand
GACGAAGCTGACGTTGAAGCTGACGATCCATCTTCCGTCGAGATCTGGCACTGGACCGACACCTTCGTCATGCCCTGGCAGAAGGCCCACGCTGCTCAGGATCGGCAAAGGAACATGGTGGCCGCATGGCACGTTGATTCCGGGGACTTCGTTCAGTTGGGTCAGGATCTCATTGAGGAGCGAGTCACACCGATTCAACATACCCACCTTGCCGTTGTGGCTGAGTGGTCCGAGTACGCCATGGAGAGGTCTATCGGTCGCCCCGGAGCCGACCTCTATGTCCAGGATATCTCCACAGGGGAACGAACCCAGCTTCTGGAGAACATCAACGACCGATATGTCCAGGCGAGCCCCGGTGGGAACTACCTCTTATTCCTGGACGACGGCCATTTCTGGACCATCGAGCTCGAAACTCAGGAGATCAGGAACATCACAGAATCCGCTCCAATCTCCTTTATCAACCTGGAGTCGGACCAGACGTCCAAGGTGTACCCGGACGAGTTGCAGAAGCCTCCCTTCGGCGTGGCCGGTTGGGCCACAAACGACGCCCACGTTCTCCTCTACGACAAATACGACCTTTGGGCGGTGGCATCGGACGGAACCGGAGCCGAACGTTTGACCAACGGTGGGGAGGAGGAGGTCCGACATCGACTGGTCCGGCCGGAGCGAAGCGGCGGCTTCCGGGGAGGCCCGGCCCCAACCTCCCTCGAGGAGGCTTGGGTCGATCTGGACGGCCCGGTCTACTTCAGTCTTTACGGAGAGTGGACGAAGGAGTCCGGCTACGGCTTGTGGGAGCGAGGTAACGGCGTGGACCGCCTGGTATGGCTTCCTGAAAACGTAGGGTCCCTGGCCAAAGCCGAAGACGCGGATGTATTCGGGCACGTAAGACAGCGCTACGACGACTCACCGGACATCTTCGTCGGAGGGCCCGATCTGGGGAACGCCCGGCAGGTGACCTCAACGAACACCTTCCAGGCGGACTATGCCTGGGGCCGGAGTGAATTGATCGAGTATGTGACGGACAAGGGCAGGCGGTTGCAGGGTTCTCTGATCTACCCAGCCGACTACGATCCGGCGAAGAAGTACCCCATGATCGTCTACAACTACGAACTCCTCTCACAGAACGTCCACAGATACGTGGCCCCTTCGGACCGGAGCTACTACAACACCGCCGTATTCATGAGCCACGGATACTTTGTCCTCCAGCCCGACATCGTTTTCAGGACCCGGCAGCCGGGGTGGTCGGTGGTGGAGTGTGTGACCGCAGCCGTTGAGAGGGTTGTCGAGATGGGATTGGTGGACCCGGAACGAGTGGGCATCATCGGGCATTCCATGGGTGGGTTCAACACCTCCTTCGTGTCGACAAACTCACACGGAGTCTTCGCCGCGGCGGTGGCCGGAGCTCCCATGACCGATCTGGTGAGTTACTACGGCGACCACCACTGGGGCTCTGGTGTGGCCGAGACCGATCACATCGAGACGGGCCAGGAGCGGATGGAGGTGGCACTCTATGAGGACCTCCAGGCATATATCGACAACTCCGCGGTCTACAACGCCCACGAAATGACCGTCCCCCTCCTTCTTGAAGTTGGTGATCAGGACGGGATCGTGGCCTGGTATCAGGGCATCGAACTTTACAACATCGCCCGTCGGGCCAAGAGAAACGTGGTCATGCTCGCATACATCGGAGAAGACCACGGCCTGCGCCAGGAGGAGAACCAGAAGGACTACCAGCAGCGCATCCTGGCCTGGTTCAGGCACTATCTGAAGGGGGAACCGGCCGAACCCTGGATCACCGAGGGTAAGAGTTTCCTGCAGAGGGCGGCGGAACTGAAACGGTAGAAGGGTGGAGGGGGCACGGACCAGGCTTTCGCCTCAGTCCGTGCCCCTGCGCCACCCTACAGGGAAACGGTCTCTGGCCTCCGGCTCATCCGCCTGGGGACCAGTACCATGGCAGATCAAACGCCTCCAACCATGGGTTGTCGGCAGCCCCAAGGCCCATCTCCGTGATCCACCCAGATCCGGCCAGGTAGTCCTGCGGCCACTGTCCGATTGGGGCTCCCGGGGGAGCAGACGGCGAAGCCGGTAGGGACGGCGGCGTGGTGGGATCCTCCAGGAACCGTTCGATGGTCCCCGAAAGGAGGAAGAAGTGGGCTGCGTCCGAATCGTCGGCCGACCCCATCATTCCCTCCAAAGCATCTTTCTGATCTGCCAGCTTCTTGAGAGCGATGGCCCGGACCTGAGGCATAGCCGCCCCTCCTGCCAAACCCATCACCCGGCTTACGGCCACCCATTCCACGGCCCGACTGATCTCAGCCTCGTATGGATCAGCTGATGCGGCCCCGAACACCGACCCAAACACCTCATCGATGACCTCACCCAGGCCAGGGATGGTCGGATCGATGGCGCTTTGCTCGACGATGCGAGCAGCCTTCGAGTTGTCCAGGATGTTCTGGATGGTGTGGTCAGCCAGGACCACCGCCGGTGTGATGACATCGAACATCCCACCGGTCCAGCGGGGGAAGTACTCTCGGCCACCCCTGTATCCTGCGGGACGAGGCGGAAGCTGGTCGATAAGGCGTTTCGGAAGGGCCAATTCGGAGGGAGTCAAAACTCCAAGGAGAGACCCCAACGCCCTTCTCTGGTCAGCGCCGGAAACGTAATTGAAGGGATCCCGCCCATCGCCCCGGAGGGAGTAGATGTAGTCCACCCCTCCAATCATGGACCCGGTGGCATCGATCTGATAGCGGTGGTGGAGGTAAAGGGGAACCAGAACCTTCTCGATCTCGGACATGGGCCGCCCAAGTTTGATGGCCCGCTCCCCGAAGCGGCTCATTGCTGCAGACCGGACCTCCATCATCCGCTCCAGCTCAGCAGCCGCATCGTTTCCGTTGGACCAGACGTCGACCTTGGGATGTATGCTTGCATCACTACTCAGGAAGATGTTGTCCTCCGCCCAGGCGTCGTCCAGAATCTTCTTGAGTTCGGCCCTCTCATCGACTCCCGCCGGGTAGTCCTGATATCCATAGGCGACGGAAACGTAGTCCCATTCACCCATTCCGACCTCGTAAACTTCCGAATAATCCAGGCTGCCGTCGGCGTTGAGGGTGACCCAGGGGTGGGGATAGTCCATAACGGAGATCCGACCCAGCTCGCTGTCATAATAGTTGTGAGCGAATCCCAGCGTGTGCCCGATCTCGTGGGCGGACAGCTGTCGGAGTCTCGCAAGGGCCCATTCTTCCAGTTCCGGCGGGGTTTCGGCTCCCGTCTCGTAGGGCGAGAGCAAGCCTTCGGCCAGGAGATAGTCCTGTCGTACCCTTCCTGAGCCCAGGGTGACTGTTCCCTTGAGGATTTCACCTGTCCGGGGGTCGGTGACGCTCCCACCCGAACTCCATCCCCGGGTAGACCGGTGAACCCAATTCACCACGTTGTATCGGACGTCCAGTGAGCTGGCTCCTTCCGGAAGCAACTCCACCTGGAATGCGTTTCGATACCCTATGGCCTCGTATGCCTGATTCCACCACCGGGCTCCCTCCAGGAGGGCGGAGCGCATTGGCTCCGGCACACCATTGTCGATGTAGTAGACGATGGGCTCCACCGGGTCGCTCACTTCAGCCGACGGGTCCACCTTCTCGAGGCGATGACGGCGCACCACCCTCTTGGTCATGTCTCCGCCAAGGGGGGTATTAAAGTCCATCCAACTCGTCGCTCCGAGGGCCTGCCGGGGATCCCATTCTCGAGGTTCGATGGGGTCGTCTGGGAGTTTCACGAAAGACTGATGTACCCGGAGACTGGCTGCAGCACCGGTTGCAGCCACACTACCGACACCCTCGAAGGAGCCTCCGCCCCGGCCACCTGTAGCGGCCGCACCACCCTGTACGAAGGTGAGTTCAGCCTCGATTTCAGTGTTCTCCGGGAAACCCTGGGTCATGGGGAGGTAGATGGAGCTCCGATCCCGATTGAACTGATAGCCCCCCAGCCGTCTCGCGATCTGAGTTTGATCTGAAAGGACGAACCCGGTGAGGTCCACCAGGACCCGACCCGGGGACTCGGCCGCAACCTCGAAGGAAAAGAGAACCGACCGGGCGAAGGCATCTCTTACCGCCCGCTCCTCGGCCGGGTTGTCACTCTCCACCCGGAAGCCAAAGTTCGGCTGAACCATCAACAGCTTCTTACCATGTCGCTCGAAGGTGACAATCCGGGACCCCGCACCACCGCCCCGATCCAAACCGACGTCGTTGGACCCCAACCCCGCCGCCAGTCCCGCCATATGGAGCACTTCCGTGTCGAAGCGGGAGACCTCCATCCAGAGCTGGTCATTCCCGGAGTCGTAGTAGAGGGGGAAGAACCCGTCGATGAGGGTCATGTCTCCCGTGTGCTCTTCGATGGTGGGAAGGGCATCCCCACTCCCCCTTTCCTGAGCCTGAGCCAGAGCGGGAAGGAGGAATAGAAGAGCCACCGCGGTCACAAAACCGAGAATGGGCCTAAGGGGGAAGGGGAAGGAAAAGCCGAGAGGCCCTCCCCTTTTGGTTGCGTGGTTGGTGGTCATGGGACTCGCCTTCCGCGGATAAAGGGACATACCTCGGATAGACAGCTAAAATGGAGACGAATGGAAGTTGGGCAAGCCGGAGCGGCTTTAGTCCCCCCGAAAAGCCGTCGCTGGATCGACCCGGGTGGCCCGTCTGGCCGGCAGATAGGCAGCCGCCCAGGTGGTGGTGATCAATCCGATTACGACTAGACCAAACACCCAGGGATCCGTCACCTCAACTTGGAACAGAATTGACCGGAGGCCGCGGCCAAGGAGGAGGGCCGCGACCACGCCTACTCCGACCCCCACACCCGCCAACAGCATCCCCTGCCCCACCACCAGGCTCCGTACGTTCTTCGCCTCGGCCCCCAGAGCCATCCGGATCCCGATCTCGTGACTCCTTTGGCTCACCAGGTAGGAGAGAACGCCATAGATCCCGACCGCAGCGAGCAAAAGGGCGATCATTGAAAACAGCCCCATGAGCACCATGCTGAACCGTTCCGTAGCGATCTCCGCGGACAATACGTTCTCCATGGTCCGGACCCTGAAGAGAACCAGGTTCGGGTCCACCGCCCGCAATTCTTCCCGGATGGTTGAAACCAACGCCCCGGAATCTCCCTCGTAAGCCACGGTTTGGATCAAAGCCCAATTCCGGTCATCCGCGAACTGGTTGTGATGGATGTAGGTTTTGGGAGAAACGCCACCCACGGCGTCGTGTGGGACGTCTTCCACCACACCTACCACTCTCCGAGCCGTTCCTGCAGCCCGGAGAACCTTCCCCACAGGATCTCCCTCCGGGAAATCCCGCTCCTGAACGAAGCGGTTGATGACACAGACCGGATCGGTGTCGGCCCGGTCCTGAGGACCCAGGTAGCGCCCCTGAATCAGATCGATTCCCAATACGTCGAAATAGTCCCCGGCAACCATGCGCATGTCGGAGCCGTTCCAGTCTTCCGAAAGCTCCTCACCCTCAAGACGGGTGATTCCCCAATCGTGGTAGCGGCCCTGAATCGGGAGCCACGATGTGGCACCCACGGATCGGACCCCGGGGATAGCCTCAACCCTTGGGAACAGGTTCTCGTAGAAGAGGACCCGGTCCCCACCTTGAGCATAACGAGAGTCCGGAAGGTGAACCTCGTAGGTCAGAACTCCGTCGACCTGGACCGCCAGGTCCACATCCTGAAGTGCCTGAAAGCTGCGGATCATGACTCCGGCCCCTACAAGCAAAACCAGGGCGACCGCTACCTCGGAAACTACCAACACGGAGCGGAGGCGATGGTGACTTCGGCCACCCGTGCTGCCTCGGTCCCCGTCCCTCAGATCCCCGGCGAGGTCGGGCCGGGAAACTCTAAGAGTCGGTGCCAGGCCAAAAACCAGGCCGGTAAGAACCGAAACGGCCAGGGTGAAGAGGAGGACGGGTCCGTTTAGGCCGACCTCCGAGATGCGTGGAAGGCCCTCAGGCGCCAGAGCGAGAAGGGTCCGGATTCCGGCCCACGCCAGCCCGAGTCCCAGAATCCCTCCCAGGAGAGCCAGCGTCATGCTCTCGGCCAGGAGCTGCCGAATGATTCCACCTCTCCCGGAGCCCAGTGCCGCCCGGATCGCCAACTCCCGTGCGCGGGACAGGCTTCGAACCAGGAAGAGGTTTGCAACGTTCACGCAGGTGCTCAAAAGGACAAGGATCACCGCCGCCATCAACACTAGAAGGGTTGGCCGACTCTCCCCCACCCGATCCTCCTGGAGAGGTACGACTTGGGTGAGCCAAACCCCACCATCCATCGACTCGGTCTCGTAGATCCTCCGCATCACTACGCCCATTCGGTCTTCTGCCTGGGCGACTGATACCCCCGGCGCCAAACGACCCACTGCGGACAGATAGTGGTTGCCTCGGTTGTTCCTATCATGGGCCGGATCGAGGTTCTCCGGCGTCCAGACTTCGACCTGCCGACCCATGGGCCCCTGGAACCCCGGAGGCATTACACCCACCACCTCATGGACCGATCCATCCAAAACCAGGGTCCGGTCGAGAACGTCTTCCGCGCCGGCAAAGTGACGCTGCCAGAGGCCGTGACTGATAACAGCCAGGGGGACTCCCAACCGCTCCTCGTCTCGGGAGAAAGCACGGCCCCGGATCGGGTTGACCCCCAGAACCTGGAAGAACTCGGAACTGACGGGCATTCGGACCACCCGCTCAGGTCGATCTCCCCCGGTCAGGTCGGAGCCCATCTCCCGGTACGTGTAGAACGCAGCCACACCCTGAAAAAGGTCTGTCTGGTCCCGGTGCTCCAGGTAGTCGAGCCCCCCGAAATATCCGAACGCATATATGATTTCGCCGGTCTCCGGGTCCTCTAACTGTTGGTAGATACGTACCAACTCCTCCGGCTCTGAATAGGGGAGGGGCTTGAGGAGGACTCCGTTCAGGACGGAAAATACCGCAGTATTCGCACCGATTCCCAGGGCCAGGGTGATTATGACAACAATCGAAAAGCCCGGCCGCTTTCGGATGGAACGCAGTGTCGTTCGGAGATCCCGGATCAGATGGTCCATCGAGTTCCTGCCGAGGGGGAAGGAAAAGTGAAGGCCCAGTCGGTTAGACGGGTGAACCATCGGAATGGTTCCATTGTCCCCTGCCCCCCGTACTGCGGAGCCTTCTAGAGGCGGGCAGCAACCTCTTTTGCTACCTGCTTAGGCAAGCCAGTTCTCTCGGCGATCCAGGGCCCGTCCGTGCCCTTCATGTTCTCCAGGGGCAACCCGATCCCGTCCTGATCCGACACATCGCAGCCGGACTCACCCAGGTGTTGAATGACCCCGGGTCAGTCCCTCGGGCCGGGATCAATTTAATAGTGATCCCGGAGAGTCAAAGGCCCTGGGCGGCAGAGACCGAATCTCGTGACATTAGGCCCGAACCAGGAGCCAGGAACCGGGTGGGCTATCCAGTGGGACCTTCAGCCCCCACTTTTCCAGCGGAAACTTGGCCCCGGGGCCTCCTGGAATCTCCTGTCCTCCGTACGAAGAGAAGATCATGCATTCACTGAGGAAGCAGTTCTCCGCTTGGGCGCTCGTCGTAGTGGCGGTCGTTTTGTTCGCCGCTCCCCTCTCGTCACAGGTGCTCCGGACAGCCCACGAAGAATCCGGGTTTACCGAGTACACCTCGTACGGGGAGTTGATGACCTTCCTGCAGGACGTCCAAGCCACCTCGGAGGACATGCTACTCACGTCTTTCGGAAAATCCATGGAAGGCCGGGTTCAGCCCTACGCGATCTTCAGTCGGCCTCTGATCACCAAGCCATGGGAAGCCATGGCGTCCGGGAAGCCAATCGTCCTTATCTATGCCAACGTGCACGGCGGGGAGAAGACACTCCGGGAATCGAGCCTCCTTCTCATCAGGGAACTGGCCACCAGGGGCACCGAGGCGAACGGGTTTCTCGATGAGCTGGTGGTCCTGGTCGCCCCTTCGGTCAACCTCGATGGTTTCGAGCGCTCCACCCGTGGGAATGCTCGGGGCATCGACCTGAACCGGGACTACATGAAGCTGGAGACCCCGGAGACACGGAACCTCGTCCGGAACCTCCTGCTTACATGGCACCCCCATATCTCCGTCGACGGCCACAACGGAGGCTCGTATCCCTACAACATCACGTATCAGGCAAATAGTCATGCGACCCCCGATCCAGGGATCACCGATCTCTGTGATTTTGAGATCTTCCCATTCGTCGATCAGAAAAATGAGGAAGCCGGGTATCGTTCGTTCTGGTATTCGGGAGCGAGTAGGAATGACAGCACCGTTTGGAGCGGCGGTGGGTTCGACCCCCGCATCAGCCGGAATTACGCGGCGTTCATCAATAACGTCGGGATCCTGTTTGAATCCCCTCGCCAGGATATGGAAACCGGTGCGCTAACGGGTTTGGTTTCTTTCAAGGCCGTTTTGCAGTACGCCCTGGAAAACAAGGAGCGCCTTTTCGAGGTGGTTGATGGCGCCAGGTTCGGAACCATCGCCCTCGGTCAAAATGCCGAAGGTATGATTCCGGTCCAGGTGGAATACGGGCTGGAAGACTGGACTGTAGACTACGACTACGCCTCTGGTCCCCGTGACAATCCGACATTGGTCCCGGTGACGGGGCGCCTTCTGAAGAAGTCGGTCGTCCTGAAGGAGCGGAAGAGGCCGTATGCCTACATCCTCGAGCCCAAAGCCATGAACGCCCTCGAGATGCTCAAGAACCAGAATGTCCTTATCGAGGTCCTGCAGGAAGACACCGAGATCGAAATCGAAGCCTACCAACTCGAGGGTGTCGAACACAACGCTGAGTACGACCATCCTGCCGCGGTAACCGTACTCCTGGCTGATGAAACCGTCATCCAGACACAGACATTTCCGAAAGGCACGTTCATCATCCGGACTGGCCAGATCATGGGGCGTGTCGCCGCTCATCTGCTGGAACCGGAGACGAACGACAGTGTCGTGAGGTGGAATGCCATGGACGCAATCCTGCCCCGCTTGGGACGAGAAGGGGGAGAACCGGCCCTCATGCCCATCTTCAAGCTCATGAGGCCGACGGCGTTGCCGACCAAGGTCCTGCATTACTGAACGACCAAAAAGCGGAGGGCCCCGATAGGACCCCCCATCATTTCCTGGGGGGCAAATATTCGTTTGGGGAGGCCAAATACTTGCTTTCTTAAACCTTTTCTTTACCTGAAGGTCGTTTTTTCCCATCTTCACCCATGCCCAAAACCCCTTTGACACACCAGCGCTTCTTCGCTGAACTAAAGCGCCGGCGCGTATTTCGCGTGATGACATTTTATGGAGCGGCATCCTACGCGGTACTTGAAGCCGTAGACATCCTGGTTCCCCTGGTGGGGATGTCCGAGGCGGTAACACGGGGAACTGCTCTCCTTCTCCTCCTCGGGTTTCCGATTGTCATCATTCTGGAATGGGCGTTCGAGTTGACGCCGGAGGGCGTCCGTCGAACGACCGAGGCCGCCCCGGGAGAACTTTCGGAGATCATCACGGCACCGGCATCCAAACGCTGGCCATCAGGGTTTCTCGCCCTCGCCGGAATGGCGGCTTTGTTGGCAGGAGGTTGGTATGCCGGCCGGCAGTCCGCTTCCGCATCCGACGCTGGCACACTCTTGGAATCGGCACCCTCCATTGCGGTTCTCCCCTTCATGAACATGAGTTCCGATCCCGAGCAGGTCTTCTTCTCAGACGGGATCTCCGAGGAACTCCTCAACCTGCTCTCCAGGATTCCAGAACTGCGGGTAGCTTCCCGAACATCTGCTTTCTCGTTCAAAGGCCAGGGTTTGGGAATCCCAGAAATCGGCCGACGGTTGAACGTGGCGAACGTACTCGAAGGATCGGTCCGAAAAGCGGGAAACGAGGTGCGGATCACTGCTCATCTGGTGGACGTGGGAACGGATACTCGCGTATGGTCCGAGACCTGGGATCGTACCCTGGATGACATTTTTGCCGTTCAAGATGAGATCGCAGCCGAGGTGGCCGATCGGCTGGAGGTCACTCTGTTCGGTGCTCCGCCGAAAACAGCGCCCACTGATCCGGAGACTTATGCCCTCTTCCTCCAGGGCCGTCAGTTCGGCCGCCAACGTACCGCCGAGGGCTCCCAAAAGGCCGTCGAGACTCTGGAGCGGGCCCTGGCTATTGACCCAGGCTATGCCCCCGCATGGAGCCAGTTGGCAAGAGTGTACACCGGCCTGGTCGGGAGTGGGTTGCTGCCGATTGCCGAGGGGAATGGCCTAGCGCGGCAAGCAGCCGACCGCGCTCTGGAAATCGATCCCGGATATGCACCCGCCATCGCCCACCTGGGCCTGATCGCCATGGCACAAGACGGTGACCTGTCGGCGGCAGCCGGCCACTACCAGCGGGCCCTGGAGCTTTCGCCTACCGACCTGGACATCATGGGAGATGCCGCCACACTCCTCCAAAGTCTCGGCCGGTTGGAAGAGGCCATCGCCCTGAAGGAATACTCCGTCGCCCGGGACCCGGTGAACCCCCGGGCCCATCATAACCTGGGTAACGCCTACCGTTGGTCGGGGCGCTGGGACGAGTCGGTTGCGAGCTACGGAGTCGCCTTGGGTTTCAGCCCTGGCCACATCGGAGCCCAGACCGGAATCGGGCAGGCTCTTCTGGGCGCGGGAGAACCGGAGGCCGCCCTCGAAGCCATACTCCTGGAGCCCTCCAGACCCTGGCGCCTGATCGGACTGGCGATGGCCCACCACGCTCTGGGGCAGGAGGTCGAGTCTGATGCCGCCGTCGCCGAACTCATCGGTACCTGGGAGAATGATGCAGCTTACAACATCGCCTACGTATTGGCCTTCAGAGGTGAGGTGGACCTAGCCTTCGAGTGGTTGGACAAAGCGAAGACCTATGGGGATCCGGGACTGGCGGAGGTAGTGGTAGAAAACAGTTTCGACCGAATTCATGGGGATTCCCGCTGGCTTCCCTTCCTGGAAAGTCTCGGGCGATCTGGCCAGCAACTGGCCCGTATCGAATTCGAAGTCACCCTCCCCGGTTAGGTGTCGGCACCCACGCACTCGCCCCTCCGGCCACCGGATCGGAACTAGTTTTTCAACAGCGCAATGGTGGACTCGGTCTGGGAATCGTATAATGCCCCTTAGTGAATCATGCTCCCATTCATCCGTCAACGCTTTAGACCGGCGAGTTTAAATACGGTGACCTTTTCCGAACAAACCAATCCACGAGACGACACAATGGGGTCACGCCTGTATTCGGTATTCACTGGCTCTGGGAGCTATTTGCCCACCAGGACGATCAAGAACGAAGACTTCGTTCAAAACGAATTCTACCTTGACTATGGGCAACCTTTGGACCCGGCTGACAATGAACGTGTCGTGGAAAAATTCCGGGACATCACCGAGATATCAGAGCGCCGATACGTCACGGATGACCTGGTCGCCTCGGATCTCGGAGGGGAGGCCGCTGAACTGGCCCTTGCCGACTCGGGATGGGACCCCGAAACCCTGGATTACATCATCGTTGCCCACAATTTCGGGGACGTCCAAGCCGGAAGCTCCCGTCTTGATTTCTGCCCGACGCTGGCTGCCCGGATCAAGGAACGTCTGCGAATCAAGAACCCCTCATGTGTGGCCTACGATGTACCCTTCGGCTGCCCGGGGTGGCTGCAGGCCGTAATCCAGGCCGACTACTACCTTCGATCCGGCGACGCGAAGAGGGCCCTGGTAATAGGGGCCGAGACTCTTTCCCGGGTATGCGACCCCCATGATCGAGACAGCATGATCTACGCCGATGGTGCGGGGGCCACCTTGATGGAGGCAGTCGAATCCGAGGTTCCGGTAGGGATACTCAGCCACTCGACCCGGTCCGACACCTTCGAGCACGCCCGACTCCTTCGGATGGGCCCCTCCTACCATCCCGAACCGGGCGATGACCGGCTATTCCTGAAGATGTATGGCAGGAAGCTCTATGAGTACGCTATTGGGACCGTGCCGGGAGTCGTAAAGGATAGTCTGGATCGGGCCGGGCTTACGCTCACCGATGTGACGAAGGTTTTGATCCACCAGGCCAACGCCAAGCTGGATGACACAATCCTCAGGCGCCTCTTCAAGCTGTACGGAGTACCCGACATCCCTGCCCACATTATGCCTATGACCATCTCCTGGCTGGGCAACAGTTCGGTGGCCACTCTGCCGACCCTTTTCGATCGTATGCGGAGGGGGCGCATGGAGATGCAGGAGATCTTCCCGGGGGACCTGGTCTTGTTCGCCTCGGTGGGGGCAGGGATGAACGCAAACTCCATGGTTTACCGGTCCCCTGAAGGGTGAAGTCATCAAGCTGACCGTCAGCGGTCCGATCCGGTGACCCGGGGAACCCCATCAAAGGACCCAGGGCGTTCGCATCGGGTAAACTCTCTTCATGAATGCTGACACCGCCACAATACCGAATCCTGGCCCTTCGTCCTCTGCAGTCCTGGGTGCAATAAAGAAATCCAGGGGCCGGGTCACCGTAGGGGATGTTGTCTCAGCCACCGGCATGCCCCGGGCTGAAGCCGAGACCACTCTCCGAAAGCTCCTGGAGACCCGCCGAGGCCACTTGGAGGTTGGTGAAACCGGGACCCTGGTCTACCGGTTCGATCCGAAGCTCCTGAAACGGGACGCCGAGCCTCTTCTGAGTCGGATGGCCACCCGGAGTTGGGCCGCCTTCCGTGAGGCATTCAAGGTTTGGATCGTCCTCATGCTGGTGGTCTACTTCGTCGTCTTCGTCGTCCTCCTCATCGCGGCTTTCGTAGCCAGCCAATCCAAGGGAGGCGACCGGAACCGCGGGAGGGGTTTCGCCCTGGGACGCCGAAGGGGTGGTGGATTCCCGGGTTTCTGGTTTTGGTACTTTTTCTGGAGGCCCGGATGGGGATGGCGGCGGCCCTACTACGGTCGCCGATGGGAGCAGCAGTACGGGAAGGCCCAAGGGGAAGAGAAGGTCCCGTTCGTGAAGCGGGTCTTTGCCTTCGTGTTTGGCCCGGATGTCCCTCACCCCACCCAGCTCCAAAAAGACCGAAGCGTGGTCCGTCTCATTCGGGCCCGCCGCGGGGTCCTCACCGCCACTGAACTGGTTCAGCACACGGGCCTCCCTCTGCACCAGGCTGAGGAAGAGATGGGGCGTATCATGGGCGCGTACGACGGGGACGTTCGCGTCACACCAGACGGTGGGATGGTCTACATCTTCCCGGAACTTATGGTCAGCGCCGGCGGCCGGGTGTCGGAGAAGGAACCGGACCCCTCATGGCGGCGCCTGGAGCCGACTGAAACCTGGACGGGGAACGATTCAAAATCGAACGCCATGATCGGAGGGATGAACGGCTTCAACCTGGTGGCGGCCATCTCTGCACCCTGGTTCATCTTCCCTCAACTCGGACTCGGAGGTCCTCTGGCCTGGTTTGGACTCGTGTGGCTTCCAGCCGTGTTCAGCACTCTCTTTTTTTTCATCCCACTCCTCCGCTATTTCGGGGTCAGACACCGAAACCGGAAACGTCAGGAGAGGAACCTCCGAAAGATCCTCCTGGCCCAGGTCTTTCAGGCTTCCCTCGCTCCGAGAGGCCCCCTCTGGATCAGTGGGGCAGGTGCAGTGAAGAAGGCCAAGACCCTGCTGCTCCCCTCCGGGACCTCTGCCCGGCGGAGGAAGCAGGAGGTGGAAGAGCCCAACCTGCCCCCGGAGCTTGGCTGGGACCGGGATTTCCTGAGGCATCTACAGGCTTTCACCGCAGAGTTCGATGGAGAAATCGAGGAAACCCCCGATGGCGCCGCCCTGTACCGCTTCCCGGAGATTCTTCGCCGCTTCCAGGGCGCCGAGGTGGTCCGTCAAACGCTGAACCTGGAAGACCAGAGGGTTGGCGACATCGTTTACGCCAGCGATGAGACGAGGGAAGAATCCGATCGGCGGGAAGTAGAAGCGTTCGAGAGGGAGCTAGGGCAGCAAAAGGAGTTGGAAGCGTACGTACAGGACCCGAATCGTCTGGGCTACATAGACGACTTCGAGCTTGTGGCTTTCGACGAGGAGTTGCGGAGGGGGCGACCCCAGCTGAAGAACTAGCCCACCCCCCCGTAAGGAACCCCGGTCAGATTCGCCATATCGGTCTTGAAGGTGGTTAGATCCTCGATCGAAAACCCTTTCAGGTGTCGGTGACCGGCAGCTCGGGCCAGGACCTTCATCAGCTCCACCGAGGCCGAAAAGAACCGAGCGAGACGTTCGGCAGCGATATCCACAGGGAGGCGCCCCCGCAGATGCGGCTTCTGGGTCGCGATCCCTACCGGACAGTTGTTGGTATGGCAAGCCCGCATGCCCAGGCACCCTATGGCCTGGATCGCCGCATTCGACACGGCGACTCCGTCCGCACCCAAGGCCAGTGCTTTGGTGAAGTCTGCCGGGTGACGCAGCCCCCCGGTGATAATCAGGGTGACGCCCTCAGCCTGACTGGCATCCAGATGACGCCGGGCTCTGGCCAGGGCGGGGATGGTGGGGACGGAGATGTTGTCTCTGAAGATCAGGGGAGCAGCACCCGTCCCCCCTCCCCGACCGTCCAGAATGATGTAGTCGACACCCACCTCCAAGGCCGCATCGATGTCCTTTTCGATATGCTGGGCCGAGAGCTTAAAACCTACTGGGATGCCTCCCGTCTTCTCCCGGACCTCCGATGCAAAATCCCGGATCTGACTCACCTCGGTCCACTCCGGGAAACGGGCCGGCGAAATAGCAGCCTGCCCTTCGGATAGTCCCCTGACCTGGGCGATCTTGCCTTTGACTTTGCTGCCAGGAAGGTGACCCCCGGTACCCGTCTTGGCACCCTGCCCCCCCTTGAAGTGGAAGGCCTGAGTCTTTTGGACCTTCTCCCAGGAGAATCCGAACCGGGCCGAAGCCAGTTCAAAGAGGTATCGGGAATTGGCTTCCTGTTCTTCGGGTAACATGCCACCCTCACCGGAACAGATCCCGGTCCCGGCCAACTCAGCACCCTTGGACAAGGCGATCTTGGCCTCTTCAGAGAGGGCACCGTAGCTCATATCGGACACGAAGAGCGGGATACGGAGATGAAGCGGTTTCTGCGCCAGCGGGCCGATGACGAGATCCGTCCCAACCGCTTCGTCATCGAGGAGGGGCAGGTTGTGAAGCTGGCCCACCACCAATTGAAGATCATCCCACAGGGGCAACTGATCTCGGGGCACACCCATGGCCCCGGTTGGGCCGTGGTGCCCAACTTTTGAGAGACCATCAGCCGCGAGCTTCCTGATGAACTTCACGTATGGCTCAGCACCGGTGCCCGTCGGGTCCTGGAAAGCCCCCTGGTAGGCCTCGCGATCATAAGGTTGGGGATGATCAGTGGCCCATGTGGTGACTTCGTCTTCGTCGACGAAAACCTGGCCATCCTCAACCCAGGCTTTGAACTTCGGCAACGTCTCTGAGTTGTTGTATTCGCTGACCCCTGAATCCAGCCGGTAGTCCCACCCGTGCAAACCGCAGATCAGGTTCTCCCCGTCCACATGACCGTCGGCCATGAGGGCGCCTCTATGGGCACAACGCCCATATAGAACGCTTACGCTGCTGTCATAACGAACGATCACCAGGTCCACTCCCGCGACGAATGCCGGCGAGGGTACCCGGTCTTCTAGCTCATCCCAGCTCTTGACCGCGATTCCCTTCATTGGATGCTTCTCCTTTGTAGGGCCGGTCACCTGGAGCGGGCTCACTTCACTTCAGCATCATGATCCGTAGAGCCCAGTCGATGACGAACCACACCATCCCAAAGGCAAAGACGAGAAAGACAACTTCTTCGATGGAAGGCGCCCTACGAACGATGCGGCTCCGGAAGGCCATCAATGCCGGCAGCAGTCCACTACCCCGGAGACCACTTGGTGTGACATCCCCAACATCCCGGCTAGCGCCCACCTCGGACTTTCGAAATTTCGGGTTCCCATCCCAAACCGCTACGACGTTCCTGAAAAGTCCGTGGGCGACGTGGGGTCCCTTGTGACCTTTCGCGAGCGTGCAGTTCCGGGAGGTTCCGGGACACCAGGCTGAACACCGGACCGATCCCCATAAAAAAGGCGGCCTGATATGGCTGTACCTTTTGATGGTTTCCCGGTTTTCCTCAATGGTGAGTTTCATCTCCTTAGCCCCCGAAAACGATCCTGCCATCCACAATCGTCATCACCACCTCCATGTTCAGGAGATCGTCCGGGTTGTTGATGATATCCCTATCAACGACGGTGATGTCGGCCAACTTTCCGGCTTTTATGGATCCGCGAATGGAGTCCTCACGCATACATGCATAGGCACCGTTGATGGTGAACGCCCGCATGGCCTCATCAATGGTGATTCTGTGGTGTGGCAGCCACCCGCCCTGAGGCTCACCCTCATTGTTGGTTCGGTTCACCGCCGAATTGAGGACGTACTTGGGATGATTGAAGAAGATCGCTCCGGCGTTCCCCGGGACATCCGACCCGAAGTTCATGACGATGCCCTCATCGATGAAGGTCCGGAATGGGAAGGCCAGCTTTTCTCGCTCGGGACCGAGTCGGTGAATCAGCCACCGCATATCGTCGGGTAGCTGACTGGGATTCGTTTCGACGATGAGGTTCAGGGCCTTCAGCCTCTCGAACTCCCTGGGCTGGACGATCTCAGCGTGGATGATGCGGAACATGCTCAAGTCCGCGCCAAGGTCCTCCTGAATCCGCTCCAGCACATCGATGACCTCCGATATGCCCCGGTCGCCAATGGCGTGGGAGTCGACGGAGAACCCATGCTCGATGGCGGCCTTGCAGTACTCGTAGAACACATCGGGATTTCCTACGAGGCTACCGGGGACATCAGAGTCGCTGTTGTACTCCTGGTAATGGCCCTTGTAGTCCGGTCGGTCAGTGTAGGGTTCAAAAAGCATGGCCCCCCGAGATCCGAGGAACCCGTCGTTTGCGCTCTTGAAACTACCGTACCGGAGGAAGAAATCCCGCTCCTTGGTCTGAGGATGGACCCCCATCGTGAGGCCCCTCTGGAACATCTCTTCACTCAGGTCCAGCCAGGGCCGGATCCAGACCCTGGCCGAAAGCTCCCCGCTCTCCTGCAGTTTCACGAAGCGTTCCACTTCGGCAAAGCTCCTGAACATATCGTGGAATTCCACGATGCCCATCTCCGCCATCCTCCTCAATCCGGCCCGGTATTCGTTCAGAATCCGTTCCTCGGACTTGGGTTTGATAGCGGCCCTGATACGGTCGATGGCCGGGGACCCCCTGTGTATCAACCCGGTAGGTGATCCTTCACGCATCTCCATGCCTTCGAGACCCCCGGCCTGGAGGCCAGCTGCCTGAAGTGCGGCCGTGTTGGCCAGGTAAAGGTCACCATCGTAGCTGTTGAGAAAACAAGGGTTTTGGGGCGTAAGGCCATCTACAGCGAATCGATCCGGCTCCCACCGTTTGGCTGCGGCCTCGCTCTCTGCATCGAGTTCGCCAGTCCCGGCCAACCATTGAATCGCCCCGGACCAGTCTCCACCGGTGATCCACTCCCCTTCCCCGACCAGGGGCACGACCCTACCCAGTTCCTCCACTAGCCCTTCATCGCTATCAACGTTCATCAGCATGATGTCTTGTTGCTGAGCCGAAAAGCCGGCGAAATGAACGTGGGCATCGATGAAGCCGGGAACTGCCAGCTTCCCTTCCAGATCCACAACCCGGGTATCGGGTCCGATGAAGGCCTCGGCCTCCCTCTCGTCGGCGAGAACCGCGGTGATGGAATTCCCGGAGATGACGACGGCTTTGGCCCAGGGCTGGTCCGCCTCCACCGTGTAGACATCACCATTCACCAGAACAAGGTCTGCCTTCTGCTGGCCACAGGAGGTGGAGGTCAGTGCGAGAAGGCACCAAGCCAGGGCCGGTTTTCGAATAGACATGGGTCGTCCTCGATGTCGGGTAGGCGGTGGCGGACCATAGCAGACCCAGCGACGGGGTGCAACTCACTGCGGTAGGCAAAACAGGTATGGGGTTGGGGGCCTGCATTTGCCCGCTCACCGTCGTAAGTTCCATCCCGTGTCCGGCCGGTTCGAGACCGGCCCACCGGAAGCTGAATACGAGGAGACACTTGATGAAATCCGTACGTTTGCCCCGCATCGTTCTGACGGTGGCAGCCATGTCCCTGACTCTGATCCAGGTCGCTTCAGCCCAAAGCATCCGAACGGACGACCCTGTCATCCGCCAGATGTGGACCCTCGGCATGGAAGAGTCCCAGACCGAGGATCTGGCCCAAGTCCTGACGGACTTTATCGGGCCTCGCCTCGCGGGATCACATGAGCTCGAGGCCGCTGCCGATTGGGCCCTGAGCAAGTTCGGGGAATGGGGAGTGTCTGCCCGTAAGGAACAGTACGGTACATGGAACGGATGGGAGTTCGGGATCACTCACGTGGACCTCGTCGCTCCCCGGATTTCAACTCTGGAATCGGAGGTCCTGGCCTGGAGTCCGGGAACGGACGGCCCCATCGAAGGTGACGTGGTGACCGTCCCGGAATTTCCCTCGGAGGCCGAGGCCGTGGCATGGCTTCCATCGGTTCAAGGAAAGATCGTCCTGGTTTCTGCTCCGGAGCCCATGTGCAGGGCTCCCCAAGCACTAGAGGCCAACGCCACCCCGGAAACGGTTGAACGTTTGGCCGAGCAGCGTCAGGCGCTTCGCCAAGACTACAACCGGCGCCTCGCACCCTTCGGAGGCAGAGGCGCAGTCCAACGGTTCGCAGAAGCCGGCGCCGCCGGCATCATCTCCTCCTCCTGGTCCAACGGATGGGGCGTGAACAAGGTGTTCAGCGCCTCCACCCGGGACGCCCCTTCGGTAGACCTGAGCTGCGAAGACTACGGGATGGTTTTCAGGATGGCTGAAAAGGGCCAGGGCCCCCGGATCCGCATGAACATCGAGGCGGAGTATATCGGGGAGATGCCCCAGTTCAACGTAGTCGCCGAACTCCGGGGAACCGAACTCCCTGAGGAATACATCGTTCTTGGCGCCCACCTCGATTCCTGGCACGCAGCCACCGGCGCCACGGACAACGCCACCGGGTCCATCATGATGATGGAGGCCATGCGAATTCTAAAGGCCACGTACCCCAACCCTCGCCGCACCATCATCGTTGGGCTCTGGGGCCCTGAGGAGATGGGGCTGATCGGGTCCGGGAGCTTCCGTGAGGATCACCCGGAGGTGATGGAGGGCCTTCAGGCAGCCTTCAACCAGGACAACGGATCTTGGCGCATCGAGCGTATCGAGGCCCAGGGCTTTCTCTATGCCGGGCAGCACATCGCCCGATGGGTATCCCAGGTACCGGATCCCATCTCACGGCACATCACTCTGGAGTTCCCAGGGGGGCAGAACAACTCCGGCAGCGACCACGTGTCCTTCCTTTGTACCGGCGCACCGTCTTTCAGACTTCAGGCTGCCTACGACGAATACCGTCAGTACACCTGGCACACCAATCGTGACACCTACGACAAGATCATTTTCGACGATCTCAAGAACAACGCGACCCTGGCGGCCATGCTTGCCTACGCCGCTTCAGAAGATCCGGACCGGGTTCCGAGGGATCGGACGGTACTGCCCATCGATCCCCGGACCGGCCAGCCTAAACAGTGGGTCCAATGCCGGGCGCCGCGACGGAGTGGAGGCGGCCAGTAGGTAGGACCCAGACGATCTTCCACGCCGGCTGCTGTGAATCAGACGAGCGAACGACGTTCCGGGTTTGAGGCCGTCCTCCGGAGGCCTCTGCGAACCGGCGCGTTCTGCCAACTCAAACAGGACGAAATACCATGCCACGTAACTTCGCCGCACCGGCATTCAGCTTTCTTCTCGCCCTCGGCGGGACGTTCTTTACCCTGGCCCCGGGAAGCGGGCAGCAGGCCGTTCCCATCTCGGAAGCGGAGTTGGCCGGCATCCACCCGCGTGTCATTGGCCCTGCTGTAACCGGCGGGAGAATCACCGACGTCGACGTGGATCCATCGGATCCGTCCATCGTCTACGTGGCCACGGCGGCGGGGGGACTTTGGAAGTCCACGAACCGGACCCACGAATGGACCAATGTGTTCGCCGACCAGCCGGTTTCCACTTTCGGGGCCGTCACCCTGGCACCCTCGAATCCGAACGTGCTATACGCTGGGACCGGGGAGCCGAACAACCGGAACAGTACTTCCTGGGGCAACGGCGTGTACCGATCCGACGATGGGGGCGAAAGCTGGCGGCACCTCGGTCTCGAAGGCACGCGTCACGTGGGTGAGATCCTGGTGCATCCCACCGATCCCGAGGTGGCTTATGTAGCTGGGCTCGGCAACCTGTGGGCGCCGGGGCCGGAGCGGGGGGTATTCCGGACCACAGACGGCGGCCAGAGTTGGGAGAAGGTGCTCTACCTGGACGATTTCACGGGCGCAGTGGACCTGGCCATGGACCCCACCGATCCCAACGTGATCTACGCCGGGATGTACGCCCGCCTCCGGAAGGCCTGGGGATTCAATGGCGGCGGACCCAACGGCGGGATCTACAAAACAACGGACGGCGGAGCGAGTTGGGAAAAGTTGGCCGGCGGCCTGCCGGAAGGCGATGTGGGTAGAATCGGCCTGGACATCTCCCGGTCGGACCCAAACGTCCTCGTGGCCATGGTGGAGGCGCCCAACCCGCCACCACCCGGCGGACGCCCAGCTGGTCAGGGCGGCTTCGGCCGCGGAAACCGGGAGCCTAGTGGGACCGGCACCTGGCGTACCGAGGACGGGGGGGCCACCTGGGAACAGCTGAGCGACCAGAATCAGCGCCCCATGTACTACTCCCACGTCTTCATTCACCCTCGGAATCCCGACCTGGTGATCACCGCCTCCACCAACTCCATGAAGAGTATGGATGGAGGTCGCACATGGGAGACGGTAGCCGCCCAGCCTACCTACGATGTGGGTGTCCACCTGGACATGCACGCGGTGTGGTGGGACCCCGAGGATACGGAGCACTTCTACCTGGCCGGGGACGGCGGGATGTACGAAACCTTCGACGGCGGGATGAGCTACCGCAAGATCAACAATTTCCCCATCGGACAGTTCTACGGCATCGGCGTGGACATGCGGAACCCCTACTGGGTCTACGGGGGCATGCAGGACAACCACTCCTGGATGGGGCCCTCCGAGACACGCCGTTTCGACGGGATCCTGAACGAGGATTGGCAGCAGATCGGATTCAGCGACGGGATGTATCAACAGGTGGACAAAGCCGGGCCACGTTTCGTCTACAGCGCAGCCACCAGCGGCAGCTACACTCGGGTGGATGCCATTTCAGGAACGAAAAAACCCATCGTCCTACCCTCGCCTGATGGCGGCCGAAATCCCTTCGACTGGACCTCCCCCTCGCTGGCCTCCATGCACCAGGAAGGTCTGGTCTATCTGGGCGGGAGGCGCCTCTTCATCTCCCGGGACTACGGCGACACTTGGAACTGGTCCGATGAGTTGGACAGGGGCATCGACACTTCCCAGCGGGAACTGATGGAAGTGCCCCACGGCGATGTTTATATCTCCGCAAACGACGGCGTCGGCGCATTCGGGGTTATTGCCACGCTGGCCGAATCGCCCCTGGACTGGAAAGTCCTCTGGATCGGCACCGATGACGGTAATCTGAAGTACACACGTGACCAGGGGGAGACGTGGACCGAGGTGTCCCAGAACGTGCCCGGTCTACCGGACGGGACTTATGTCAGCCGCGTGGACGCCTCTGCACATGAACTGGGGACGGCCTATGCCACCTTCGACGGCCACCGCGAAGGCGACTTCGCCCCATACGTCTACCGCACCACCGACTGGGGGGAGAGCTGGACACCCTTGCACGGGGGCCTACCGGAAGGCTCCGTAAACGTCATCGTGGAACACCCTGACAATCCGAACGTCCTCTTCCTGGGGACGGAGCATGCCGCCTGGGTGAGCACCGACCTGGGCGCACATTGGGCCAAGCTCCAGAACCTGCCCACCACCACCCATGACGACCTTATTCTCCACCCCCGGGAGAAGGACCTGGTCCTGGGCACCCACGGGAACAGCATCTGGATCCTCGACGACACCCGATTCCTGGCCGAGTGGACTTTGGAGTCAGCGTCCGCACCGGCCCACCTCTTCTCCATGGCCGATGCCACCCTCTTCCGTTACCGGAAGGACAATTCCTACATCGCCCAGGCGGAGTTCACGGGCCAGAATCCCCCGGACGGAGTGGAAATCACCTATCACCTGGGCACAGGTGGCGGCTCTGCGGAACTGGCCATTAGCCGGGCCGACGGATCGGTCATCCGCCGCATGACGGTCCCCTCCGGTGCTGGTATGCACCGCATCAACTGGGATCTTCGCCACGGTGACCCGGACCTGCCGGATTCATGGGCACCCTTCGACGATCCGGGCTACACCAGGAACCCAAACCAGAGCAGCGGAATCCACGTTTCTCCGGCCACGTACACCGTGACGCTCACCTCCAGAGGTGTGGAGTCGAGCCAGTTCGTAAGTGTGGTGGGCGATCCCCTGCTGGAGCTCACCGATGCCGACTACCGGGCCACCGAGGACTACCTCCTACGGGTCAGGGCCTTGAGCGGACGGTTGCAGGAGGCGGTGGCCGGAGCCTCGGGTGAATCCGCGAACGCCCTCCGAGAGATCCAGGGACAGATGAGGGGATTGGGGCGCAGCGCCGGAAACGCCGGCCGATTCAATGACGGCAACTTCGGCCCGCCCACGGCGGCGGATCAGGCAACACTCAATAAGTTGGAGGCGGAGGTGACTCGGCTGGCGGGCGGGTGAGGTAGACGACCGGGACCCGTCAACCGGAAATCAGGTAGAGCTCCTCCTGGGGAGGGGACAGGTATTCAACGCCGTCGTCCGTGGCGATGGCCTGCTCATGATTCCACCAGAACAGGTATTGGTCCTCGTGTTCGGTGGATGGCCAGGGCAGGTAGATGAAGTATTCCAGGACGAAATGGTGGTCGGGCGGGAGGGGTATGTCCCACATCCACTCCGGTCCGTTGGATCCGATCCTGGGGCCGAAGTAGTTTTCGAACTTCCTTTCCCGGGCCCCCTTCCCCATGGCATGGCAGTCGATATTGAGGTGGGTCGCCCCTGGCTCGAACCCGGCCGTGAAGGACGCGAAGTCGTTCCTCGGAGTGAAGAGGTGGATCTGGTCATCCCTGAGAATGATCCCCTCATTTTCGAACACCGCAGTGTAGTTCTCGACAATTTCCCGGGGCGTCATTCCCACTCTGATGTTCTCCGCCAGAACCCTGTCGATGAAGAGATAGGTCGTCCAGGTCCTCTGAATGTCCTCGGGTGGCTCGGTCTCTCCCTCCCGAAGCACGTAAGCGAACATCCCCTGGCTCGGGGAGGCGACGATATCTCCCCCCTGGATCACGACATCTTCATGTCCCGGCGTCCGCCCCCGCTGGGAAACTCCGGTTCCCCTCCGCCGGAAGACTGTCACCCCCGCCTCCCGATTCTTCGTGACACCAGGGACGATCTCGGCGAATGCCCTCTCGACCCGCCGAATCTCATCCGGCCGGATCTTCTTGAGTAACTCGATTTCGCTCGGCACCGGGGTGGCGATGTACTCCATCATCAGGTACTCGGAGGAGACGATGCGGCCGGCGTAGCTCTCCCCTAGTTCCTCAGCCAACAGGAGGTAATCCGTGTGGGAGATCCCGTCCTGGGCTCTCGTAGTCGTGGGGTAGGGGCCCAACTCCATGATGTAGTTCAGGGCGATGCGTTGAGGATTTCGAGCCTGGACGAACTCCCTCAGGCCCTGAAACCGATAGTCGTACTCTGTCTCCGGGCCTCCCGGGGGCTGCTTCACCAGGACCGGGTCCTGGAGTATGTCGTAGGCCCCGGATTCCTCCACCAGCCTCGTGTCCCAGGTGACTCTCCAGGTTTCTCCTGCATGGGAATCGCCCCAGCGACGTCCGAGGACCGCCCGTTCGACCCGGTCCCCACCACCGTCCGTGAAGACGAAGACACCCGAGGAGCTCCCCAGCTCTTCCGAACCGAAGGGATCCGGGATGGTCTCTCTCGCTATGTGAATCCACATGTCCACATCGTTCTTCCTCATGATCTGAGGCAGAACCATGTCGAACTTTTCCCGTCGGATCCGATGATTCCATTCTCTGAGGGCGGCCTCCTCTGCCGCCCGGGCCTCTTCCTGGCCATCGCTTCCGGTGGGGACCACCTCGTCCGCCCCGACCCCCTCTCCGCCCGGAGCCCCTGACTCGGCGGAACAGGAGCACAGGAAGACGGGGGTCAGGACCAACAAGTAGAAAGCGATTCGGCTGGACATTCGGCGCTCCTAGTCCCGGGTGCCTTCAGGGTGGGGCATGGGAGGGAAGGGACCGCCCGACCTCTCATCGGCGATCCCGGCAAAGGAGCCATTCTCGTTCCTTACCTGAACGAAACGCTGATGACTGTCTTCCTCGAAGAACGTGCCGTCGTCCTGAAGGAATAGCTTGAAAGTCCCTGATACCGGGGAGAACCCCACCAAATAACCCTCCCCCAGGGTAAGGCTGACCGTGGTGCGTTGAGGTAGTCCGGTCCTGGCGGGAGGGTATCTCCATTCGCCTACGAACTCCTCAAGCTCCCCATTCGGAACTGACGTGACCCCTGGCTGAGAGGTCTCCTCCAAGGCCACCAACTCCGGATGGGCCACCGAGGTCCCCGTCCGAGCCTCGAGAACCTCTTCGATGAGGTTCAGCAGGGCTGCCGTGGGGGTACTCTCGTCCTCGTAGGTGTTGGCCCGGTTCACGATGACGATGTCCGACTTCGGCAACACTGCGATGAACTGGTTGCCCACCCCCATCGCCGCGTACATGCCGTGCTTCAGGAACCTGGCCTCCCGCATCACCCACCAATAGAACCCATACCCCATGACATCACTGTCGATGGAGTAGAGCGCCGAGCTGCGATCCACCCAGTTCTCGGAGAGTATCCGATCGTCTTCCCACCTCCCACTCCGGGCAAAGAGCAAACCGTATCGTGCGGCGTCTCGGGCCGACATCCGGAAGGGGTAGGCTGGGTATTTCGACTTGTCCCGTTCGTAGTGGTAGTACCCGTCCGAGACCCGCCAGTCTTCCATCCGCAGGGGCTGTCCGAAGTGCTCGTCGAAGGCCTCGAAAACGTCGACGCCGGTCTCCTGCATCAGGATCGCCGCCGAGGTGTTGAAGTCCCAGTTGTTATATGCGAAATAGCGACCGGGGCCCTCGCTCCCACGAGGCCGAGAGTCGGTTCGTCCCGCATATGCGGCAGGGTGGAAAACTCCGGATCGGGCCTTCAGGAGATCGAGGATTCGGGCCCTCTTTTCTGCGGCCAGTAGAGGCAGAGGTTCATCGTCGATTCCCAGGTCCGCCAACGTTTTGTTGAGCTCGATCTCACCCCGGTCCCAGTAGATCCCATAGAGGCCTGAGAGGAAACTCTTTCGGACCGAATGGCACATAAACCGGCGTTCAACGTCCCCCCAGGAGGCCACCACCGCACCATCAGCTATGACCAAAAAAGCCGACGAGGGAATTCCCTCCCATGTGCTTCGGGCGGCCTCGAGCTTTGCCGGGTCGAAGCCAGCGTCTTCCACATTGGAGAAACGCATCCAGTCGCTTGCCGGGAACCGATCCCCGGAGTCCTGTCCGAAGGCCGCCCCGGTATCCAAGGTCAGGGCCCCGAGGGCCAGGGTCAGAAGAAGTAGGTGCCGCCCGCGGATCCGTGGTATTTGCATGACTTCCCCCTGTATGTCCTTCGTTTCGACCAGACGTCCGACCCTACGTACTACCGCCCACTAGTCCTCCAGGCTGAAGCGGACCATCTCCGCCCCGTACCTGATAATTCTCGCACCGATCTCTTTCAGTTCATCCAGGCCGTCGTCGATCTGGGCGAACACATTGACGGGTTGTTTTGCGTCGACGGTGAGACCCCGCGAGATGAAAATGCCATAGGCGATATAGATCTCGTCGGGCACCAACACCGGCTCGTCCGCCACCAGGAAACTCAACGCCCCCGGTGGAATGCCGGCCACCCTTTGGTTCTCCCGCTCCACGGTTAGATCCGGCGGTATGGCCACCATGACCTGACCGGACACGATGCTCTGCTGGAACAGGTATTCAAAGGGAAGGCGGCTTCTGAGGGTAGCACAGGTTTTAGGGGCCTCATCCTCCAGCAACCTCGCGGTGAAGGTCCCTCCCTTTTCGAACTCGAGCTTCAACGATGGCATCGTTTACTCCGTAATCAGGCAAAAGAAGAAAAGGCGCGGCTCGAACCTTGCGCAACTCCTTACCATGTGGCAAGGTCGCTGGGCGAATGTTGATCCATGCCCCTTTTCCAAATGCCCCATCTCGGAACTACTCATGACTAGAACGTTGGAGTGGCGGTACCACCGCCCTGGCTGAACCAGCTGTAAACGCACGCAAGAGTTTCTTGCGCAGAACAACATTGAGGACGGTGAGGTCCAGAATGCAAAGGACGCCATAGACGCCGAGGGGGCGCTGGCACTTTTGGACGGTCTGACGGATCTCTACGTGGCCAAAGGCAAGAAGACGGTCCATTTCGACCTGGCCAATGACCGTCCGACTGACGACGAGATCCTGGGCCTGATCATGGGGCGCTCGGGGAAGCTGAGAGCCCCGGCCATTCGAAAGGGGTCTGTCCTGGTCGTGGGATTCAACCCGGACATCCTGTCGGGTACTCTGCTCTGAGTCGGACCATCGCCGAAAGGGAGCCGGCTAGCGCACCTCGTTCCCGGCGATAAAGACCTTCTCCAGCATCTTGGTGGCGGAGATGTCCTCCAATGGGTTCGCCCGCAGGACCAGGAGATCCGCCCAGTTTCCGGGCTCCAGGGTTCCCACCTCGGACATCTCCAGGCAGGCGGCCGCGACCCGGGTGGCACTGGCCAGGGCCTGTTCCGGGGTGAGGCCAGCCTCCACCATCAAGTCCAACTCCAGGTGTTCGAAATAGCCCGGGAAACGCCCCGGGATACCCGCATCGGTACCGAATGCGATAGGGATACCCGCGTCTGACAGGCGCTTCAGGTTCCGCAGGGCCTGGCCCAGCCCCTCCCGATATAGAGCGGCGGCCCGGCTTTCTCTCATTTCCTGCATGAAGGCGGGATCGGATACCCTCTCGATCTCACTCGCCTTGGCCCCTTCCAGGAAGAACGGATCGTCGAAAAAGCCCGGACGGGTGCCGTAGACAAAAGCCGAGACCTCCCGGGTCAGCGTAGGCACATAGCAGGTTCCCGTCTCCCTCAGAAGCCCGATAAGCTCGTCGTCCACCTCGGCGTCCCGGATGGAGTGGGCCACGAGATCGGTCCCCATACGCAGAAGGCGCTTGGCATCATCCAGATAGAAGAGATGGGTGGCCAAACGGAGTCCGCGTTCGTGAGTTGCGTCGAGTACAGCCTGAACAGCATCCCAGGGCATCTTTGTGGCGGTGCCCAGATTGTCGTCTACCCGAATCTTCATCCAGTTGACGTCTGCGGAAGCGTTTTCCGCCACTGCAGCCCTCGCCTCCTCAGGCGTTGTGGCGGTAATAACCGGCCCCGCTAAAGCGACCCGAGCCCGGTCGAGTGACGGTGTATCCTGAGCATCCCTCAGCTGACGGGTGGAAGGGGGCTCATCCCCCAGGCTGTTCACAGTGGTGACGCCGTAGCTGGAGTAGAGGCCCAGCTCCTCCCTTACCCGCTCCATTGGATCGGAAACCTCGTCCGGAGCCCAGAATCCGCTCACATGGGCATGGGCCTCCACCAGCCCTGGGATGATCCACTTCCCCGAGTAGTCCAGAACCGTGGCGTCGCTGGGAATGGATGGACTGCCCACCTCAACAATGCGCCCATCCACCACGAGGATGTCGGCGACCCGGGCAGGCCCGCCGGTGCCGTCCCACACTGTGGCACCGGTCAGGGCCAGGGCCTCCCCAGAGTCTGTCGTGCAGGCAACTGGGAAAAGGGCCAAAGCCGCAGCACAAACCTGAATCCAACGATTCCGTTTCATGACTTCGCACCTCTATCCGCCACTCCGAGCGTTCGGCTCTTCGCCCCCCACCCGGCTGAATTGTGGAAATTCGCAACCATGCCGCCAGGTGGAACCATGTCATCGCAGGCCTGACGAACATCATTGCTCAACCGCATGTCACCCACGGGAAGAAGGTCCTCCAGATGGTCGAGGGTCCTGGGGCCGATGATGGGGGCGGTAACGCCCATCTGGTCCTTCACCCAGAGAACAGCTAGCTGGATCGGCGGAATCCCCACTTCCTTGGCGAGGGCCATGAACCGGTTCCCCACGTCGATCCCAGCTTCGTTGATTCGCTCCGCGTAGATCCCGCCCCTGAAGGCGGCCCGGGACCCCTCCGGATAGGCCTTGGCGTCGGCGTAGCGACCGGTAAGGACGCCTTGGGCGATGGGAGACCAGGGAAAGAGGCCGAGGCCATGCTCGACACAGAGCGGTACCAGCTCGTTTTCGATGCGCCGATCCAGGAGGTTGTAGGGAGGCTGTTCACAGCAGTATCGGGGGTAGCCCCGTCGATCACTGATGGCCAGGGCCTCCATGACCCGCCACGCGGGGTGGGTGGAGCAGGCCACATAACGGACCTTTCCGGACCGAACTAGATCGTCCAGGGCCGACAGGGTCTCTTCCTGATGGGTATCCGGATCGAATCGGTGGATGAAGTAGATGTCGATGTAGTCGGTCTGAAGCCGATCGAGAGAGTCCTCGCAGGCCTGAAGGATGTGAAGCCTGGAGCTACCCCGTTCGTTGGGCCCAGGCCCAGTGGGTGGAAAAACCTTCGTGGCCACGAGTACGTCCCGGCGCAGACCCGTGGATTTCAGGGCCCGGCCGATGATCCGTTCCGCCTCTCCCTTTCCGTAGCTGTCGCCGGTATCGATGACGTTGATGCCGGCGTCCACGGCCCGCTCCAAGATCTGCTTGGCTTCGGCTTCCGGAGTCGGGTCGGCAAAGTTGGCTGTACCAAGGGCCAACGAAGAAACTCTTACTCCGGTACGGCCCAGTACTCTGTATTCCATTGTTGAATCCTCTATTGGTCTCTTGTCATTGTCGGTTTACCACATGCCCCTTACAGTCACCGAGATCACGGTTCACGGCCCGAGTCCCCCAAGGCCAGAATCGCTTCGATCCTTTCCATCCCCCCAACTTCACTGGCCCAATCTTCATATACGCTCCGGGCCGCAACTCTGAAGGGCTCCCTATCCGGGCTGCTGATGGACACTCCTGCCTCAATCAGTCGCTGGAGCGCAGAATCAGCCTCAGCCCGATACCAGGATCTCTGCTGGAGGATCATGGCCCGGGCCGCCCGGTCGATCACCCCACGGTCTTCAGCGGATAGGTCCTCATAGAAGGACCGGCTCATGACCACGTACTCTATGAGCCTGATCCAACCGATTCGAGCCCAATTAGGGGCCGGCTCGTAGAACCGTTTGGCAAAGTAGTTGGGATCCGCTGCCTCCGCTCCGTCGATGACCCCCTGCTCCAGGGCCGTATACAGCTCCCCATACGCCATGGGAAGGGGGTTTGCACCGAAGGCTTTGAACGTGGCGAGGTGCAACCGATTCTCCATGGTGCGGATCTTGAGCCCCTTCAGATCCTCTAGCCGTTCCACCGCTCGGTCAGTGGTCATGATGTGCCGCTCACCCACATCGAAGTAGCCGAGTAGGTGCAGGCCTCGCCTCTCGAAGGCCGGTGCAAGGCTCTGCCCGATCTCCGAGTCCACAACGGCGTCGAAGTGCTCCGGCCCGTCAAAAAGAAAGGGCAGCTCAAACAGATTGATCTCAGGAACGAAGCTGGCCATAACACTGGCGATGTTTGCCAATTCCACACTGCCCATCTGCAGTCCCTCAACCACATCCCGCTGATTGCCCAACTGATTATTGGGGTAGATCTCAACCCGAACTCGACCGTCCGTGCCCTCGGCGACCAAATCGGCGAAAAGTTCAACGGCCCGGACCTGAGGTTCCGACGGGTTCTGGGAGAGTGCAGCCTTCAGGATGGTGGCGGGCTCACCCGAGCCACATCCCCCGAGGACCGATGCGAAGGCAACGACCACGATCAGGGCCCTCATGGCCCGGCCAGTCGTGGAAGCCACAAGACCGTTTCGGGCCAGTAGGTCACCACACCCAGCACCACCAGCATGGCGATCAAGATCGGCACCACCTTCCCACTCACGGCGCGAACGTCCTGTTCAGCAATGCCACAGGCAACAAAAAGCGTGGCGCCGTAAGGCGGTGTGATGTATCCGATGGCCAGATTCACCGTGGCGAGGATCCCGAAATGAAGGGGGTCGATGCCGAAGTCCAAAGCCAGCGGGAAGAGGATCGGCATGAACACGATGACCGCCGAAAAGCTCTCCAAAAACATCCCAATGAGGAGAAGAGTCAAATTCAGGAAGATCAGGAACACATAGCGGTCGTTGATATGAGCCTGGAGGAAGGCCCCCAGGGCCTGGGGCACCTGATTCACCGCCACCAACCAGGCGAATAGCATGGCCGTGGCCGCGATGAAGAGGACCACGCACGACCGTTCTGCCGCCTCCAGAGCAATGGACGGGAGGTCACGCCAGCCGATCTCGCCGTAGAGGAAGAGCCCGACCGCCAGGCCGTACACCACCGCGGCGGCAGCGGCCTCGGTGGCGGTGAACACCCCGCCCAGAATCCCAAACACGATGAGTAGCGGTAGCCCGAGGGCAGGGAGAGCCCTCACCCCGGCACCGAAAGCCCTCCGACCGTCGAAGGGTACCGGCGCGTCAAAGTCGGGCCCCTCCTTCAGGGCCTGACGGTATGCGACCACCATGAGGCCTGTTCCGATCAGGACCCCGGGCACGACTCCCGCCAGAAACAACTGGGCCACAGAGGTTCCGGTGACGTACCCGATGATGATCATAAGGATGCTCGGCGGTATGACCGGACCGATGGCCCCAGCGGCAGCCTGCAACGCCGCCGCAAAGCGCATGTCATAGCCCCTTTGCCGCATGGCAGGGAGCATGATGGAGCCGACGGCCGCAGTATCCGCCGTGGACGATCCCGAGATCCCGGCGAACACCATACTGGCCATCACCGTTACCATCCCCAAACTCCCCCGGACAAAGCAGAGGCAGGCGGACGCGAATTCCACGATCCGTCTCGACATGCCGCCCTTGTCCATCAGGCCTCCGGCCAACATGAACAGGGGCACCGCCATGATGGGCCACGAGTCCAGGGCCGTGAACATCCGCTGGGGGACCAGGGTCAGGGGGAGGCTCGGTTCGGCGAGAAGGGCCCCCAACGCTCCCACACCCAGGGCGAAAGCCACCGGCATCCCGATGACGATCAAGGCAAGCATGATCAGCACCAGGAGGATCATGGGGCCCCTGGCTTGGTCGGGGAGTGCAGCGTCGCCAGGATGGATTCCAACACCATCAAACCACCAGCGATGGGGAACACCAGGTACACCAACCCCATGTTCAACTGCATAGCGGGAGAGGTTTGGACCAACCCAATCATGACCATCCGGATTCCCCAGATCACCACAACCACCGAGTAGAGAACGATCAGACAACCGGTGAACCATCCGACCCTCCTCCGGGCTCCGGATGAGAGGACCGGTCCGAGATAGTCCACGGCCAGATGGCTCCCTTTGCGCAGACAAATGGAGGAGGCCAGGAGGATAATCCAGACCTGGCAGAACCGGGCCAGTTCCTCGGTCCAGGCAGGAGGTTGGTTGAACACATAACGGGCAACGACCTGGGCGAAAACGGCGGTCGTAAGCACGGCGAAGAGTGTTACGATCGTGATCTCTACCGATCGACGAAGCCCCCTGAGCATCCCGTCAGCCGCTCCAGTCGACGATGATCTTCGCGCAGATCTTGATCGCCCGGATATAGTCCTCCACATCCACCCACTCGTCATGCCCGCCCGCCTGGGTGAGGTCCCCCGCCAGCGGTCCGATTCCCACCGAAGGGATATCGCTGAACAGCTTCGGATTCCGGATATCACTGGCCGAATGAAGCGGGTTCACCTTGGGTTCCACCCCCGTCACCTCCACCACCGCCTGATACACGGCCTGGTAGAGGGGGTGGTCACTGGGCACCTCGACGCCCTGGGTGCCGAACAGCCACTCCACCACAGGTGGGCGGTCTCGCAGCCACTCATCGCCTCGGGCGGCCTGTTCGATAGCATCGAGGATTTCTTGCTGGACCTCCGGCATCTGCTCGTTGGGTGGGAAGGTGATGGACGCCTCGATCACACATTCGGTGGGAACCTGGGTAGTACGGCCCTCCGAGCCGCAGGCTAGGTGGCTTGTCAGGAGATTCGTGGAGCGGCCCACGGCAGCATCCAGAGCAGGATGAAAGACCCTGGCTCCTCTCTTTTCATCGAGATCGCTGAGGGCGCCCAAAATGACACCCGCCTTATCAACGGCGTTTACGGCCATGTGGGTGAACGCAGTCTGTCCAGGTTCCGGGGTGTCAGGGGGGCGGCCCTGAACGATGATCCGGAACTGAAGCATGCCCGATGTCATGGCCTTGATGTCCTCGAGGCCCACTTCCGACTCGGCGGGATGCAGATACACAGAAGCGTCGGCCGTGTATCCTTCGTTCAGGAGGCCCAGGATTCCTCGAGCGTTTCGCTTGGCTGGAGTGCTCCCGAGGAGGACGTCACCTCGGGGCGGGCCCAACGTCTCCAGAACAGCCGCCACCGCCTCGGCCATGATGGCCACGCCCGCCAGATCATCTGCAACCCCCCAACCGTAGATCCGACCTCCCTCCACCTCACCCCCGAAGGGGTCGTGGGTCCATCCTTCCAGGGACTCATCGGTCATGGGC
>CAYOVN010000001.1:0-72546 GCA_964407425.1 uncultured Gemmatimonadaceae bacterium | reverse complement strand
CGGAGCCTGTCCGCACGGTCTGGATATCCAGACCAACATGCTTCAGGTCCACGATCTGCTGACGCTGGCATAGGGGCGAGTTTCCCCTATCCGTATTATTATGCCCCAAAGCTGTGGTCTTTGTGGCCCACCCTGCCACGTCCGACCTCTGTTTGATCCCTCCTCCGCCCGGGAGCCATGACATGAAACAGGATCACCCGTCGAAGAACCGAACCAGCGGAATCTCAAGAAGGACTTTCGTGAAAACCGGGAGCGCAGCAATTGCCGGCGGAGCGGTCCTCGGGGGCACGGCGGGACAGGTGGGCGGGAGTGCGGTGCCTTCCTCCGACGGCATGAGCCTCTTCCCCTCCGTACCTCCACAGGAAGCCAAGATCCAGGCTCACCGGACTTTGGGTCGCACCGGCTTTCAGGTTTCGGATGTGGGTATGGGGAGTGTTCCTCTCAGGGAGACTTCCGTGGTCCGGTATGCCTACGACAAGGGCATCAATTACTTCGACACGGCCGAGAGTTACGGGAACGGTGCCGCAGAGCGGGCCATCGGTGAGGCCATGCAGTTCATGGAGCGGGACAAAATCTTCATCGCAACAAAAGGCCGGGTCGGCGATGAGGAGGACGCCGAGGCGGTCGTCAGGAAAGTCCGACAATGCCTGGATCGTCTCAAAACCGACTATGTCGATTCCTTTTCTATGCATGCGGTGCCTGACATCGGGGCTCTGAGCCATCTCGGATACCATGCTGCCATGGAGCAGCTGAAGGCGGAAGGAAGGGTCCGGTTCTCGGGAGTCTCCACCCATGGAGGGAATGCGGGTGATGTGCTGAGCGCCGCGGCGGAAGATGGCCGGTTCGACATGATGCTCCTGGTCTACAACTTCATGAACCATGAAGACAGTGATCGGATCATCGCCGCCTGCAAGGCCAATAATGTGGGTACCACGGCGATGAAGACGTCACCGGGGTCCCTCGAGTACGTACCGGTAGATCCGGAGAACCTCTCGCCCGACCAGAACCAGTATATCGAACGCCTCACAGGGCGAGGAATGTCCAGAGAGGCTGCCATGGAGCGCCTCCAAAGCCAGGCCGATCGGCAGAAGGACACGTACGACAAAACGCGGCCATTCGCTGAGCAATACGGTATCCAAGGGCAGGACCAGCTGCGTTTGGGAAGCATCCACTGGGTCCTTCAGAACCCTGACATGCACACGGCCTGTGTGTCCTTCACCGAGTTCGATCTGGTGGACAAAGTCATTCCACTCTCGGGGACAAAGCTCACCCCCCCGGAAGAGCAGATGCTCCATCAGATCGCACTTTCCCTGGATAACCAGTACTGCAGGCACGGCTGCGGAGAGTGCCAAGGGAGCTGCCCCTACCAGGTTCCCGTCAACACCATCATGCGTTACGCCTACTACTATCAGGGCCAGGGACGCGAGAAGTACGCGATGACCAAGTATGCGGCGTTGGAGGGCCCGACGGCCTCTCCATGCCTGGATTGCCGCGGGCAGTGCGAAGGTGCCTGCCCACACGGGCTGGATATCCAGACCAGCCTGCTTCAAGTCCATGGCCTTTTGACCCTGGCCTGAAGACTGCTCTTTTCGACTGAACCGACCACGGAGGTGGTGTCGTGGGACTGAGATTGAACAACAAAAAGACGATTCTTGTCCTCGGGCTGGCCCTGGCCACCCTCATGGGATGCGCCAAAGAGGACTCAGGGTTTCCCGCCGTCGAGGGATGGACCCAACCGGGTGAGGTCCTGATGTACGACGCGGACAACTTGTGGGAATACATCAATGGTGCCGCAGAACTCTTCGTTTCGTACGGGGTCAGGAGTTGCCAGACCACCGATCTGAGCTCTGAGGACCTGACGGTCACTGTGGACCTCTACGACATGGGTACTCCGTTGAACGCATACGGGGTGTTTGAGAGAGAGGCATCGGGAGATGCCGTCGAGGTGGCAGGGGCCGTCGCCGCCCTGGTCTCACCTCCCTACCAGGCTCTCCTCCTGAAGGGAAGCACGTACGCGAAGGTCAACGTGTTCGAGGGTGAGCTCACCATGGACGCGGGCAGGGGCCTTCTCGAGGCTCTGGCCGCGGCCCTTCCGGGAGAAGGGTCAATGCCGCCCGAATTCGGGCTACTGCCTTCTGACGGGAAGCTGGCCGGGACCGATGCATATCAGGCCGAAGCGTTTCTGGGCCTGACGGAGCTCACCGACTGCGTCTTCGCCGAATACGGTGCCGATGAAGGAGAGCCGTGGCAGGGATTCGTCGTGCTTCCCGAAGCGGCCTCATCCGTATGGGGGACGCTGGTGGGACAATGGACCTCCGCAGACCTCGGTGGAGCTGAGGTTCTTTTCCGGGAGGTCCCCTACCGGGGATTTGTAGGGGTCATGCGGACGGACAGCGGAATGTTCGGTGTATCGGGTGCAGAGGATCAGGCAGCGCTCCTGGCCCGCCTCGACGAGTTCGCCAAGTAGGGGCTCAACCAAAACAAACCCCGGGCCGGCTGACCTGAGCCGGTCCGGGGTGTTCTTGTTTCCTGAGCCAATCCCCTCAGCCCTCGCTCCGGATGGCCGCCACAATCTGGCCCCCGTGTGCCCGGCCGTTTTCGATGAAGATCTTGTTGGCGTTATCCCCGGCCGCTAACACCCCAGCGATATAGAGGCCTGGAACGTTGGTCTCCATGGTCCCCGGATCATGGTTGGGAATCCCGGTGGACTTTTCGATCTCCACGCCCATGTCCCTGAGAAGGACGGGGTTGGGCTTCCATCCGGTAAGGGCTACCACCCAGTCGTTCTTGAGTTCAGTCAGGGCCCCGGTCCCTTCCTCCTTTAAGACCACCGCCTCTGGCTTGATCTCTGCCACTCGGTGTTCCCAATGCACGGCGATCTCACCCATCTCAAGGCGGTTCGTGATGTCCGGAACGACCCAGGCCTTCACGCCCTTATCCAGGTTGTCCTTGAAGTGGACAAGGGTGACCCGAACCCCGTTCCTGAACATTTCCAGGGAGGCTTCGACGGCGGAATTGCTCCCTCCCACAACCACGACGTCCTGGTCGAAGTAGGGGTAGGGTTCCTTAAAATAGTGATGGACCTTGGGAAGGTCTTCTCCCGGAACTTCCAACATGTTCGGGGCGTGGAATCCACCGGTGGACATGACGATGTTCTTGGCTTCGTACTCCAGCACCCTTCCTGACATCTTCCGGGTCGTGAGGCGGAAAGCGCCCTTTTTCCCCTGGATGGATTCAACGGATTCGTACTGGTGGACTTTCATCTGAAAATACTGGGCGACTCGCTGATAGTAGACGATGGCTTCTCGCCGGCTGGGGTTCCTTTCGGGGATGGCCCAGGGCACGCCGGCCACCTCCAGGCGATCAGCGGTGGAGAAGTACCGCATGTAGTAGGGGTAGTCGACCAGTGAGGCGGCGATGCTCCCTTTGTCGAAGAGGATCGCGTTTAGGCCGCCTTGTTTGGCAGCGCCCCCGACGGCGACCCCACAGGGTCCGGCACCGATTACCGCTATGTCATAGGATTCCATTCAAACCACTCTCTTGTTTCCGGGTTCACCGTACGTATCAGGGACTGATCCCCCATGGATCTTTGAGGGTTCCACTTTTGGAGGGGGGGTGCAAGGGGAGGGAGGAATTTGACTCCACGTTGCCGGTCTCGGGGTGGACGAACATCTTTTCTTGGTCCTTCTATCCCCGAACCGTGAGCACCAATCCATGGACTCTGCCGAAAAGGAAGCTCGGAAAGCCCTGAACCGCCTGCGCCGGGCGGTGGAAAAGGGAACTCGGGAACTGGATGCCCTGGAAGGGGCGATCCGACATGCGGAAGGGGACGATTTTCCGGCCGCCGAATACGAAACCGTTCGGAGCCGACTCTCCGCCGTCCTGGATTTCCTCGAGGATGAGGGGCAGAGGCTTGAGGCGAAGATCCTGGAAACCGGTGGCCTCGAACCGGGGCGGGTCAGACGGTCGTCGAGCTGAGGTTGAGACGGGTTCCAAGGGAGGGAGCAGGACTATGAAGAGAATGGACCGGCGGGAGTTTCTTCAGGCTGGCGCAGCAGTGAGCCTCACCTCGTTGTCCGGGGTGCGGGCCCTTCCCTGGTGGCAGGCTCCGGATCTCGTTTTTCGGCGGGGGATCGTCTTCGATGGCACGGGGGCTCCTGGTGTGGAAGCCGACGTGTCCGTGGTGGGGGACCGGATCCAGGCGGTCGGGATGATTCCTGAGACCGGAGTTCTGGAGATCGACCTGGAAGGCATGGCCCTGGCTCCGGGCTTCATCGACATCCATACTCATGCTGATCGCCCTCTTTTGGATGTCCCCCGGGCCGAACACCGGATTCTGCAGGGGATAACTCTGGAGGTGGGTGGCCAGTGTGGAGGATCCCCAGGACCAATGGGTGAGGAGGGGGCTCGGGCTGCCGCCGACCGGTACCGGGAAATGTACGGTGTGGAGGTGGACCTTCGGGAACTGGGCGGGTTTTTCCGGGCCCTGGAACTGATCCCCACCTCGGTGAACTCCGCCATCATGATCGGCCATGGAACCGTCAGGGGCCTGGTAGTCGGAAACGAGGACCGCCCTGCTACTCCGGCAGAGCTGGCTCGTATGAGGGAGATGGTGGCCAGAGGCTTGGCCCAGGGCGCCGTGGGGTTCTCTACGGGCTTGGAATACACGCCGTCGGGCTTCGCTTCCAAGGAAGAACTGGTGGAGCTTTCCAAAGCCCTTCAGGGGACGGGCTATCCCTACGCTTCCCATATGCGGAATGAGGACGACGGGGTGATGGCCGCCGTGGAGGAAGCCCTTCACATAGGATATGTGGCTGATGTGCCGGTTCAGATCTCTCATCTGAAGGCTCAGGGAGAGAGGAACTGGTGGAAGGCTGAGGTGATTCTGGGTCTCCTGGAAGACGCCCGGGAGGCTGGGGTGGATGTGCACTTCGACCGGTATCCCTATGTGGCCTATTCCACGGGCCTCAGCAATCTCTTCCCTGGTTCGGCCCGGTCCGGAGGAACCCAGGCTTTCCTGGATCGCCTCAGGGATCCTGAGGAGCTCCCGGCGCTGGAGGCCTACTGCCGCGGGAAGATCGCCCAACTGGGCTCCTGGGATTCGGTCCAGATCTCCCGCACCCGGACCTCGAAGAACGCCTGGATACGAGGGAAGAGGTTGGGTGAGGCTGCCAGGGAGCGGGGGGAGGATCCCTTCGAGTTGACCTTGAGGCTTCTATTCGAGGAAAGCGGGAGCGTGGGCATGATCGGTTTTGGCATGTCGGAGGAAAACACGGCCAACATGTTGGCTCACCCCCTGGGCATGGTCTGTTCGGATGGTTCGGTGTATCCGGCTGATTCAACAGGCTCCCCCCACCCTCGGTCCTACGGGACCTTCCCCAGGGTCCTGGGCTACTACGTTCGGGAGAAGGGGGTTATGGCCCTTGAAACCGCAATCCACAAGATGACCGGATTACCGGCCAGGAAGATCCAGCTGGCCGATCGTGGGGTGATCCGCCCCGGGGCGTTTGCCGACATGGTTGCCTTTGATCCGAGCACGGTAAAAGACGAGGCCACCTTCACCAATCCGAGACAGTACCCCACGGGAATCGACACCGTCGTTGTGAATGGGGTGGTGACGGTTCGGGGTGGGGAGATGACCGGGAAACTTGGTGGTCGGCCTCTCCGGGGCCGGGGCGCCTGAGGATGAAGGGCCCCGGTCGGTTCTCGGATTTGAAGGAAAGACTCCTTGAGGTGTTCCGCCGGGGGGTTCGGGATCCGCTGGCCGATTCCGAGTTCGATGCTCTGGCCCTCCAGGTGTTTTGGTTTCAATACGAACACAACCGAGGCTACCGGGGGTTTGTTTCTCGTCGTGGTGTGGAGCCGGATAGGGTTGAGAGTTGGGGAGGGATTCCCTTTCTGCCCACCGGTGCCTTCAAAGCCGCGGCTTTGGTTTCGGGGCGTGAGGGAGAGGCCGAAAGGGTGTTCCGGACTAGCGGCACGACCGGGGGAAGGGCGCTTCGAGGGACCCACCATGTCCGGGATCTGGATCTCTACCGGGAAAACCTTCTGCCGAATTTTGCCGCCCGCCTCCTTGAGAATCGCGAAGAAACTCTCCCCATCCTCTGTCTCCTCCCATCGTCTGAAGCGGCTCCTGATTCCTCCCTCTCCTTCATGATGGCGGAAGCCATTCGGAGTTTTGGAACCGACGGCTCCGGGTTCTTCGTGGGCCCAGAGGGATCCATCGACTCCGGGCTCTTTCTGAAGGCTCTGGAGGAAGTGGCCGAGATAGGCGCCCCGGTCCTGGTAGCTGGAACGGCCTTCTCATTCGTTTCCTGGACGGAGGAGGCTCTCGAGAAGGGGTGGAGAATCAGCCTGCCGGCGGGATCGCGAATCATGGAGACCGGTGGGTACAAGGGCCGGAGCACCGAAATGCCCAGGGCCGAACTCTATGAGTCTCTCACCGAAGCGTTGGGAGTACCGGAGGGGCGGATTGTGAATGAGTACGGAATGACGGAGCTCCTTTCCCAGTTCTATGAGCCGATTTTGGCCTTGGCAGCTGAAACGCCTGATGTGGAAGGGAATGGGGAGGGGCGTGAGGCCTCGTCCGGGCCCCCTGGGCTGTCCGACCGGTTCCTTTCCTCTCCGCCCTGGGTCCGAACGACCGTCCTGGACCCTATGACTCTGGAGCCTCAGCCCCAGGGGAAGGTGGGAGTTCTCGCCCATCTCGATTTGGCCAATCTGGGCTCGGTCGCAGCGATTCTCACGGAGGATCTGGGGCTACATGTTCCCGGAGGCTTTCGCTTGGTGGGAAGGGCCCACGGGAGTGAACCCAGGGGCTGTTCTCTGGCCATGGAAGATTTCCTGGCTTCCCGGGGGGGTGGCTCGTGATCCCTTTCCGAGCCTGGCACCTGCCCCGGGGTTTCAACCTGGCAGAGGAGGAAGTCTCCGTGGTCTCCGGGGAGGCCGGAAGGGAGTTCGTTTATCCCGTTCTCAGCAGGGAAAGAACGGACGAACTGATGGCGCTCCTCCGGAGGGCCCGGGATGCGGGCCTCGCCGACTTCCCCGTGGACCGTGTGGTAAAGGCCGTGGGGAAAGTGGCCGGGAGGCTTCTGGATCCGGGGGACGGACTCCGGGGCCTCGCTCTACGGGCCATGGCTCCCCACGCTGGATACTCCCCCCCCATGGCGGCGGCCGTTCTGGACGGGATGGCCCGCCTGTGGACGGATTCCAGTCTAAACGGCCTTCTGGACTCGGAGTTCCGGGACCCGGAAGTTTTGGACGGATTCGTTCCGGGGGCGACTGGACAAAGGGGCCGGGCCCTCGGCTACCCACTCACCCTCCATCTGGGTGCCGGGACGGTCCCGGGGGTCTCCACGACTTCCATGGTCAGGGCCCTCCTCGTGAAATCAGCCGTCCTCCTGAAGCCCGGCTTGGGTGATCTGTCCCTTCCGGTGGTGTTTGCCGGTGCGTTGGAGGAAGAGGACCCGGAACTCGCCAGCTCCATTGCCGTGACCTATTGGCCTTCCGGAGAGGGGTTTCGAACCGAGATGGCCCTGAATGAAGCCGACCTCGTGACGGCTTATGGTAGCGATGAGACCATCCGATGGGTCAGGGCGCATCTTCCGGCCAGGACGATCTTGAGGGCATACCGGCACCGTCTGGGGGCGGTCCTGATTGGGCGGGGGGCCTTGGGAGGAGAGGAGGCCTCTTATGTGGCCCAGGAAGCTGCTCGGGCGGTGGCCCTTTTCGACCAGAGGGGTTGTGTCTCTCCCCATGTCTTTTTTGTGGAGCGGGGTGGTCAGGTGGGGCCGGAGGCCTGGGCGGAGCTTCTGTCCAGGGCGCTCTCGGATCTGGAAACGGAGTTGCCTTCCGGGGATATCACCCCGGAGGAAGCGGTGGCTGTTCAGCAACTACGGGGGTCGGCGGAGCTGGCCGAGGGATTAGGCTCGGGGGTCGTCTTTCATGGAGAGGATCGGGCTCCATGGACCGTCACCGTCCAGGCTGAGGGCCCGTTGGAGCCCTCCTGCCTGAACCGGACCGTCCGGGTCTTCCCGGTGGAGGGTTTTGAATCCGCCCTCGATGCGCTGAGAGAATGGAGCCCTTTCCTTCAAACCGTGGGTCTGGCGGGCTTCGGTGTGGAGAAGGGAGAGTTGGCTGAGGAATTGGCCCGTCTCGGGGTCAGCAGGATCGTTCCTCTGGCCCAGGTACCCTGGCCGCCGCCCTGGTGGCACCACGATGGGTCAGGCCCACTCCTGGACCTGGTGCGGTGGACGGATCTGGAGGGTTCTAGCTGAGGTAGCGGCGGAGGGTCGAGGCCTGGTCCGGTGTGAACCCGTAGAACGCGACAAGATCCAGGTCGGCGCCGCCCTGAAGGAAATCCCTTACCTCTTCCACCATGATCCGGGCCGCTTCGCTGAATGGAAACCCGCCCACACCCGTGCCAAGAACCGGAAACGCCAGGGATTTGATTCCATGGCTCTCGGCGAGTTCTAGGGCGCTGCGAGTAGCGTTTCGGATGGATTCGGGGGTTACAGGGAGATCACCCATAGCTGCGGCGTGGATGACGTAGCGGGCTTTGAGGTTCCCCGCTCCGGTGATGGCCGCGCCGCCAACCTCCAAGGGGCCATCCTTCCGGACAATCTCGTGACATTCTTCCTGAATTTCGCCACCACCCCTTTGGGCGATGGCTCCGGCGACGCCCGTACCCAAACGCAGATGGTTGTTTGCGGCGTTTACGACCGCGTCTCCATCGAACGTGGAGATATCACCGTCGATTACCCTTACGATGGCTGGCATGGTTCCCCCAGTGTCTCGGTAGGGTCAGTCTTCCTGGGAAGACTAATCTTCAGGTTGGGGGTCCGCCCGCCAGATGACCATCTGCCGAGTATTGCTTGGCGCCTCTTCCACTCTGACAGTCAACACATCCCCCTCCTCGATCCGAAGGTCGTCTCGGATCTCCTGGGGAATGGTGATTCGTCCACCCACTCCAATTGTCACATCGCCGTAGTACAAGGTCCGGAAAATGGCCATGCAGCCCCCCCGCAATTCCAAATGTTCAAGAGAAGACCCCAATCTAAGCTCTCAGCAGGGGCCCCGCACTAGTTGAGTGGGCTCGACTACCTCGTCGGGGGGCTTGACTGCCCTTGAGAAGGCCCGTCAGATAGGGGACTGTCCGGCTAAGTCGGATCCCCCAAATCCTCGACCAACCCCATACGAATGGGTTCCGAGACTTGCTCTGATGGGGACCTCGGATCAACAAGCAACAGGGAGGCTCGATGTCGGGTTCCGGATTTGACGGGGCGCCAATCAGGCTCCGGGGTGTGACGAAACGCTTCGGAACCCACACTGCGGTTTCTTCCCTGGATCTGGAGATTCCCCAGGGAACCATCTACGGGCTTCTCGGCCCCAATGGGTCGGGGAAAACCACCACCATCCGGATGATGATGGGGATCCTCATGCCCGATGAAGGGGAGGTGAAGCTGTTCGGGAACCCACCAGGTGTCGAGGTGAACGCCCGGGTGGGGTACCTTCCCGAAGAGCGGGGCGTCTACCAAAAAATGAAGGTTCTGGACCTTCTGGTTTTTCTGGGTGAGATAAGAGGATTGGATCGGGGAGAGGCCCGCAGGAGGTCGACCGCCTGGCTCGATCGACTGGATCTCGGGGAGTGGGCGGAGAAGAGAACCCGGGACCTGTCCAAGGGGATGCAGCAGAAGGTTCAGTTCATCGGTACGGTGCTGCACGAACCCGACCTCCTGATCCTGGACGAGCCCTTCAGCGGGCTGGATCCCATCAACCAGGAGGTTCTGGAAGGCATCGTGCTGGAGTTCCAGGCGAAGGGCACCACGATCCTCTTTTCCACCCATCTCATGGATCATGCCGAGCGGCTATGCGAGCGGGTGTGCCTGATTTCGAAAGCCGAGAAGGTTCTCGATTCGGGGCTCAAGGAGCTGAAGCGGAGCGAGCGAAAGGGGCTCGTTGCGGTGGAGTTCCATGGAGATGATCGGTGGCTGAGGGGGCCTGAGGTGAGGGAGATCCTGGAAGGGGAGGACTGTGTTCACCTGCTGCTCCACGAGGGGGCCGACCACCAGGATGTCCTTCGGCGTGGAGTCGCTGCGGGGGCGAGAATCGATCGTTTCGAACTGGTCGAGCCCAGGCTTCATGAGATCTTTGTCCGGCACGCCGGGGAGGTGGTCGAATGAGGACGCTCAAGGCAATAGTCAGGCGGGAATACCTCCAGCGCGTGAAGTCCAAGTGGTTTCTGGTATCCACCTTTGCGGCCCCCATCTTTTTTCTCGGCCTCACGGTGGTTCCGATTCTCTGGGAGACCGGGAGGGAGGAAGCCAGGCGGAATATTGCTCTGGTCGATGAGACCGGGGTCCTGGCGGCCCGGGTCGAATCCGGGCTGGAAGATGCAGGGTTCACCGTGGAGCTGGCGGCGCCGGGATCCGAGGACTCCCTCCGAGCCCAGACGCTGGAGGGGAATTTGGGTGGGTTCATGGTTCTGGACGAAGAAGCTTTGGTCCGGGGCCACAGCACCTTCTACGGAGCCGAGGGCCCCGGCGCAGTCAGGGGGATGACCATGCGGGGGGTAGTGGTGCAGTCGGTCCTGGAGGCCCGTCTGGCCGAGGCGGGTGCCGATGTGGATGTGGGAGCCCTTTTTGGTGGCGGTAGCATGGATCTCCAGATCCTGGCGGGGAACGATTCCGGCACGTCTGAAGATGATCCCGAGTTCATAGGGGTATTCGCGGGGGCCATGCTCCTCTACATGGTCGTACTGATGTATGCCGCGGCTGTCATGCGGTCTGCGTTAGAGGAAAAGACCGGCCGAATCGTGGAGATTCTCATCTCCTCGGTGCGACCATGGGAACTGATGCTTGGCAAGATCATTGGCGTGGGTTCAGTGGGACTGACCCAGCTCGCGGTGTGGATCCTCTGCGGGGCACTGGCGTTTCTTTTAGGGGTGCCAGCCTTGGCCGCGGCCCGCCCGGATCTGGCGAACTCGGAGGCCATCGCTCAGGGGCTGCCGAGTATGGGGATGGTTGGGCTCTTTCTCGCGCTCTTTCTTGGCGGGTTCTTCCTTTACGCCGCCCTGTATGCTGCGGTGGGGGCCATGTGCTCAACAGAGGAGGAGGCGCAACAGGCACAGTTTCCCGTGATCTTCCTTTTGGTCGCCCCGATCCTTCTTCTCATGCCCACTATGGACGATCCTCATTCCACCTGGGCAGCGGTCATGTCCATGATTCCCTTTTTCAGCCCGGTCCTCCTCTATGCCCGAGTTGGTGCCGGGCAGATTCCCGCGTGGCAGATCGGGGCGTCTCTGACTTTTCTTTACCTGGGAGTGTGGGGTGCCGCCTGGGTGGCGGGTCGGATTTACCGGGTGGGGATCCTCATGCAAGGCAAACGGCCGACGTTCCCGGAACTCTGGCGTTGGGTGCGGGAGGCCTGAACGGGCCTTCCCGAAACTAGAGGGAACCACCCGAGGGGGAGGTCAGGGAAGGGCGGAGCGAAGGAGGGCTTGAAGCTGGACATCCTCCAAGCCACGGGCCTTCGACATAGACTCTTCGAACGAGTCCTCGATGATGATCACCGTAGTCCGGACGGCTTCCTCGTCATCTCCCGGATCTCCAGGGAAGTAACAGAGAAGGGCCCGGAAAGTGTCCGGGCGCCTGGGATCGTCCTCGAATTCCAGGTACACGTCCCAGAAACGACCCTCATGGCTGATGGTCGCGAGGTGGTGCCCCTCAGAGGGAGGGGGCGGAGACTGTTTGTTCGACGAGGCATTCATCGGAGTAAGAGTATAAGACCTTGCTCAGGTTCTCAATCACTTTCTTTTGTTTTCTTCATCTCAAGGGGTTTTTTCGCAACATCAAACTCGCTGCCCTCAAGGCATCGACCATTTCTTTATCTTGGTCCTCCCGCATGGGAAGCTCCGAAAAGCGGGCCCGAACATACTCCTCAACCACCTTCTTCGCCGCCGGGGCCGCCGGGTGCCTTATCGCCTCGAGGTGACGGGTGAGTGAGAGTGGGGAGTGGAGGGCCGCCGCAGGAATACCAGCCCTTTTGCTGGAGTCGCGAAGTCTGAGAAAGATGCGGGTTCCGGGGGTTACCGCTGTATCGGGCATGGTTCTCCGGCATTCTGACGAGGAATAAAGGCGGGGGGCTGAGATGCAGTGTCCTATGTTTCGAAGATGCATAACATCGCGGCTTCGGCAAAGGTTTCTCGCCCCCTCGCCGCCGTTGACACCCCCCAGGGGCCTCTCTAGCTTCTCCTACCGTTTCTCGGCTGAATAGTTTTGGCAATGGCCGTTCTTTTGCTGGTCTTTTCAGGCAATCAAAGCCTATGAAGAAGCCGTGGTTACTCGTGGCCGTTACTGTTGTGACGGCTTTCGCAACCTTGGCCTTCGTACAGTCCCAGGAGGGAGAATCGACTCCCCCTGCAGTGGCTGCGACGTCGGTCCATCCTATCGCTTTTCCCCATGACACCCATGCGGGTGATTTCACGATCGACTGTCAGTATTGTCATTTCTCGGCAGAGCGGTCGGTGGCTGCTGGAATTCCTTCGGTGTCTTCCTGCATGGGCTGTCACCTCATCGTCCCGGGAAGGAACACCCCGGAGGAGGTTCAGAAACTTCGGGACTTCTGGGCCCGGGGTGAGCCCATTCCGTGGGTCCGGATCTACAAGGTTCCGGACCACGTGAAGTTCCCGCACATGCGGCATGTCGATAAGGATGCCGGGGCTCTGGAGTGCCAGGAATGTCACGGGGTGGTGGAGGAGATTGAGTTCATCGAAGAGGTGGAGCAGCCCCTGAAGATGGGTTGGTGCGTGGAATGCCACCGGAAACCGGAAAGCGATGCCTCTGTCGATTGCACTGTATGCCATTACTGATCTCTTCCAACCCTGCCAAATGAAGGTTTGAGTTCATGACCGACGGAATTAAGCGGCGGGATTTCCTAAAGGTGATTGGGGCCGGGGGAGCTGGAGCTTCCGTATTCGGTTGCACGACCGAGCGGGTAGAAAAGCTCCTTCCCTTCGTGGTTCCAGATGAGGATATCACTCCCGGCGTCGCCACCTGGTATGCCTCGGTTTGCGGCGAGTGTCCGGCGGGGTGTGGTGTCTGGGTGCGGACCCGGGAAGGCCGGGTGGTAAAGGTAGAGGGGAATCCGGAACATCCTATCTCCGGCGGCGCCCTCTGTTCCCGTGGGTACTCCTCGGTTCAGGGACTGTACAATCCCGACCGTCTCACCTCCCCCATGCTTCGGGGTTCCGATGGCTTCAGCGCTATCGGTTGGGACGAGGCCGAGGAGCTTCTGGCTGAGCGCCTCAGGGGAAGCCAGAACAACATCTTCCTCACGGGGAAGATGGGGCCGTCACTGACCGATCTAGTGGACAATTTTCTCGCCGCAGCAGGTGGAGTCCGGCGGGAGTTCGAGGGCCTCTCCGAAGCTCCCCTCCGGGAAGCCACCCGGATCGCTTTCGGGCGGAGCAGCCTGCCCACCTACGACTTCGCGCAGGCCCGGCTCGTGTTCTCCTTCGGGGCCGACTTCCTGGAGACCTGGCTGTCACCGGTGGAATACCAACGGGGGTATTCCCAGATGGCCGGTGTGGACGATCATGGGTCGAAGGGCCGGATGGTGTTCCTGGCTCCTCGTCTGTCTCTCACCGGCCAGAACGCCGATCACTGGGTACCGTTAAAAGCCGGATCCGAAGCCGTTGTGGCTTTGGCCATGGCCCATGTCATCGTCGCAGAGGGCGGAAACGCAGGGCCCTACTACCAGAGACTTCTGGAGGGGTACGATCCCCAGAGCGCCCAGGAGGCGTCAGGAGTCCCGGTCGAAGAGATCGAGAGACTCGCCCGGGAGTTCAGGGATAGTCGACCCAGTCTAGCGGTCGGGCCTGGCATCTCCGGGCACCATCGAGGAGCCACTGCGGCAAATTTAGCGGTACATATCCTTAACTATGTGGCTGGGAACGTCGGAGAAACCGTTCGGCTCCGAGACAGGGACCAGGCATCCCCTTCCGATCCCTTCGGCGAGATGGCTTCGGCCATGTCGGCCATGTCTGGGTCCGGGGTGGTGATGGTCCATGGAACGAACCCAGCCTACTCTTTACCCCCTGGATCCGATTTCGCAGAGGCCTTCTCCTCGGCTGGCTTCAAGGTTTCGTTCGCCTCTTCCATGGACGAGACCGGGGAGCTCTGTGACCTGGTTCTTCCCGACCGGCACTACCTGGAAGCATGGGGAGATTCGAATCCCCGCCCCGGCCTTTACGCTCTTCAGCAGCCGGCAATGCAGCCCGTACCCCTTTTCGATTCCAAGCCGTTGGGCGACGTGCTGCTTTCCGTCTCTCAGCGGTTGGGCACGGATCTAGGTGCTGCCACCTTCTCGGACTATCTGCGGAATGAATGGCAGGGCAAGCAACCGGTGGTCGCTCCGGGGCGAGATTTCGAGGATTTCTGGCGACAGGCCCTGCGGGACGGTGTCGTGTCGGTATCGGAGGGCGGGGATGAAGTTCCGGTTCCTCTCCGGTCCCCTGATGCCATCCTGAGCTTTGATGTGCCTGATCTGGATGGATCAGGGGAGTTCGCATTGGTGGTCTATCCCTCACCACGCTTCGGGGATGGAAAACACGCGGATCGCCCCTGGTTGCAGGAACTACCGGATCCGGTGAGCAAGATGGCCTGGCATTCATGGGTTGAGGTTCATCCAAACGCAGCCGAGACCCTGGGCGTCAGGGACGGGGACGTGGTCCGGGTCAGCTCTCCTCACGGCGAGGTGGAGGCTCCGGTCTGGACGTATCCGGGCATCCGAGAAGACTGCGTAGGCCTGGCGATGGGCGGCGGCCATGAGAGCTTGGGCCGGTTTGCTCAGGGCATGGGCGTGAACGCCATGACCCTCCTCCCGGCAGAGGCGGAACAGCCTTCCGGAGCCTTGGTCTATCTGGCCACCCGGGTGAGCCTCGAACCCACCGGTGAGCGTCGGCCCATGGCCACCATCGAAGGGTCCTCGGACCAGCACGGCCGGCCCATCGCTCCGGCCATTGCCCTTTCGGCCCTCGGCCATGCCGACCAGGGGCATGAAGAAGACGAGCATGATGATGGCGGCCACGGGCAGTTGAAGGAACTCCAGGCCATGGGAGGCTTTGCTCCGGTGGCGGTGGACGGAAAACCCGAGGACTTCCCGTTGGAGGGGAGCCGGTACGGCCAATACGATCCGGACGAGAACCCGCGATGGGCCATGTCCATCGACCTGGACAAGTGTACGGGATGCAGCATCTGTGTCACCGCCTGCCAGTCGGAAAACAACGTTCCGTGGGTGGGCGAAGAACAGGTGGTGATGGGCCGCGACATGCACTGGATCCGAATGGAGCGGTATTACGAGACCCTCGATGCAAGTCACGCGGGTCCGGTGGACGTCCGGTTCCTTCCCATGATCTGTCAGCATTGTGGGAACGCGCCCTGCGAGTCGGTTTGCCCGGTGTATGCCGCATACCACACGCCGGAAGGACTCAACGCCCAGGTCTACAACCGATGCGTCGGCACCCGGTACTGCGCCAATAACTGTCCGTACAAAGTTCGGGTCTTCAACTGGTTCGGATTCACGGACGTTCCAGAGCCGATGAACTGGTCCTTCAACCCCGATGTCACGGTTCGAAGCAGCGGGGTGATGGAGAAGTGTTCCTTCTGCGTTCATCGAATTAGGGAAGCCCAAAACCGGGCAAGGGTGGAAGGGCAGCGCCCCGTAGAGGATGGTGAGGTCGTGCCGGCATGCCAGCAGAGCTGCCCGGCCCAGGCCATCACATTCGGGGACGTCCGGGACACCCACTCCAGAGTGGCCCAGATGACCCAGAACGAGCGGGGCTATCGGGTGCTGGACGCCCTTATCAACACGCAACCTGCGGTGACCTACCTGAAGAAGGTCACCTTCCATGAGGTCGATCCCGGGGAGCACTAGCCTCCGGGGAGCTTCGGAGCCGAGAGTCAACGAATGGCGACGGCATTGAACGAAAAAGAACGGGGAGCCCAGACCCATCCGGACGTCGAATCGTTCGGGCAGGTCAATACGGATATCCTGAAGATCCTCTCCCGGCCGGGGAAGGGCTGGTGGGCCCTGTTCTCCCTGTCTGTTTTAGGGGTTGGGCTCTTCTTCACCTGCTGGATCTATCAGATCGTCACGGGAATCGGGGTCACTGGCCTCATGAGCCCCGTGGGGTGGGGGGTGTACATCACCACCTTCGTGTTCTGGGTGGGTATCGCTCACTCCGGAACGCTGATCTCAGCCATCCTCTTCCTTTTTAGGGCCCCCTGGCGGCAGAGCATCTACCGGGCGGCAGAAGCCATGACGGTCTTCGCCGTTATGACGGCCGGGCTTTTCCCCCTGATTCACCTTGGAAGGGTGTGGCACGGATACTGGTTGATTCCTTATCCGAACTCCCGTTTTCTCTGGCCCAACTTCAGATCTCCCCTTCTCTGGGACGTTTTTGCCGTCACCACCTATTTCACTGTTTCCGCCGTGTTCTTCTACCTGGGAACGATCCCCGACGTAGCGGCAGCCCGGGATCAGGCCAAAGGGCTTAGGAAGAAGCTCTATCAGATCGTCGCCATGGGATGGAGGGGAACGGATCGGGAGTGGCACCACTTCGGGAAGGCCTACATCTTCCTGGCCGCATTCGCCACGCCCCTGGTTTTGTCGGTCCACTCGGTCGTCTCATGGGACTTCGCCATGTCCATCGTGCCCGGTTGGCACGCGACGATCTTCGCACCCTACTTCGTGGCTGGAGCCATTTTCTCCGGGGTCGCCATGGTCATCACCCTGACCGTGCCACTGCGGAAGATTTTCGGCCTCGAGGCGTACCTTACGGTCAAGCATTTCGATGCCATGGCCAAGCTCATACTTCTGACCTCGCTCATCGTTCTCTATGCCTACATGAGCGAGTTCTTTATGGCCTGGTACAGCGGGGAAGAGATCGAACGGACCGTGTTCTGGAACCGGCTCTTCGGTGACTACTGGTGGGCTACCTGGATCATGTTGGTGTGTAACGGCCTGATTCCCATCATGCTCTGGTTCAAGAGAGTCAGGCACTCCATTCCTGCCCTCTTCGTCATCTCCCTCTTTATCAACATCGGCATGTGGTTTGAGAGGTTCGTCATCATCGTGACATCTCTTTCCCACGAGTACGAGCCCTTCGCGTGGGGGATGTACAGACCGTCCATGGTAGAGATGGGGATCATGGTGGGTAGCTTCGGGTGGTTCTTCTTCTGGTTCCTGATCTTCACTCGGATCCTCCCGCCGGTGGCTATCGCCGAGCTCAAGGAGGTCCTGCCGCCGCCCCTTCGGGGTGCCAGGAAGGAGGGGGCAGCCTGATGAGCAGATCGAAGCAGGGGATTCTGGCTTCCTTTGATTATCTGGACTCCGCCGTGGATGCCATCGAGGCTCTCCGGAAGGCCGGGTTCAAGAGGAAGTCCATTCAGGCCTATGCCCCGGTTCCGGAACATGACCTGGAACACGCCATGGGATATGGCCAAAGTCCGGTGAGGGTCTTTGCCCTGGTGGGAGCCCTGACAGGGACTGCTACCGGGTTTGCCCTCTCCATCTTCACAGCCATGGATTGGCCTCTTGTGGTGGGTGGAAAGCCCATCGTCAGCATTCCGGCTTTTGTGGTGATCGCGTTCGAGATGACCATTCTTTTCGGGGCCCTTTCCACGGTCATCGGGCTTTTCATCAACACCCGCCTACCCAATCTCAAACCTCTGACGGTCTACGATCCGGAGTTCAGCGCCGGTCGTTTCGGGGTTTATGTCTCGGCATCCGCCGAAAGGGTCGGCGAGGCTCGTAAGATCCTGGCGGATCAGGACCCGGCGGAGCTTCGGGAAGATCCGGAGGGGGTGGCTCATGGCTGAGCGATACGTCAGGACCGGTCGTTGGTTCGCCCTGATAAGCCTGCTGGCTGTTACGTCCGCATGTTCTCCGTTGGATGATGTGATGGCGGGGATCTTCGGAAATAGCATGCGGGACCAGAGCTCCTTCGATCCGTATGAAGATCCCCTCACGGCGCCGGAGGGATCGGTCTCCTTCTCCTCCGGGAACTTCCCGGCCAGGGCTGGAGAGGTGAACGTGGGCCAGGCGGAGGCTCTGGACGAAATGCCGCCTCCCTTCACCCAGCTGGATCTCTTCAATAATGCGGATGTGGTTGTGAATCTGCCCAATCCTGTGGAGCCGACGGAGGTTTCCCTGGATCGAGGTGAAGAGCTTTTCCTGAGGTTCTGCGCACCCTGCCATGGGCCGAACGGTGACGGTGCGTCGGGCTACATCATTCCCGCCGGGTATCCCCCCTATCCCCTGCTTTCCGATCGCGTGATGGAGTTCAGCGACGGATACATCTATGGGATGATCCGAATTGGGCGGGGGAACATGCCCTCCTACGGGCATCGTATTTCCCACTTCGATCGATGGAACGTGGTGAACTATCTCCGGGTGCTGCAGGGCGTGGCATCACCCCCTGTGGCGGACGACGGAGGGGCCGAGGCCCCCTCCAACTGAGGAAACGAACATGGGACAAATCCATATTCCTAAAGAGATCCCGGTTCGCTTTCTCCCCCGGTCAAAAGGGGCGAATGCGTTCTTCGTGATCCTCATTATCCTCGGCTTGATTTCCTTCTTCGGTACACTGATGAAGGATCCGGCCCAGGCGTGGCGAGCCTATGTGGTGAACTGGCTGTTCTTTACCAGCATCGCCTGTGGTGCCATGGTCCTTTTTTCCGCCACGACCATCACGAAGGCTCGGTGGAACTGGTCGGTACGGAGGGTGGGCTTGGCGTTCTCCGCCTTCCTTCCCATCTCCTTCATCCTGCTTCTGCCCATGCTGGGTCTAGGGGAGGACTATTTCCCATGGATCGAGGCTATGGCCCACGATCCCATCATCCAGAGGAAGGCTGCTTATCTGAACCTTCCCTTCCTCATCACCCGGAACGTGGTTGGCCTGGCCCTATTGTTTGGGGTCTTCCTGTACATGGCCTACCTGTCGGTGCGGCCGGACCTGGGATTGGTGAAGGACGGAGGGAAGGCAGGGAGTGACGCTGGACGAGTCAGGTGGGCGGATCGTCTCATGCTGAACTGGCAGGGTCAGGAAAAGGAAGAGGTCCGTAGCTATCAGACGCTGAAGAAGCTTGGGCCAGCGTCGGTCCTGCTCTACGCCGTGGTCCTGAGCATTGTGGCCTTCGACTGGGCGATGTCTCTGGAGCCCCATTGGTTTTCCACCATTTTTGGCGCCTGGTTTTTCATGGGCGCTTTGTGGGGTGGGGTTGCCGCCACTGCCTGGGCCACCGTTTACGTAAAGGGTCGGGACCCGGATCTGAACAAACTCATGGGCGTCCAGCAGCTTCATGACCTGGGCAAGCTGGCTTTCGCCTTTACCGTTTTCTGGGCTTACCTCTTCTTCTCCCAGTATCTGGTTATCTGGTATGGGAAGCTTCCATGGGAGCAGGCGTGGATCATCCATCGGTCCGAAGCCCCCTGGAGTGGTCTGACGGTAATTACGCTCCTTCTGTGCTTCGTGGTTCCCTTTGCAGGGCTCATCGGCCGGAAGGCGAAGGTGACCCCGAACATCCTGCGGTTCTTCGCGACGGTCATCCTCGTGGGCCTCTGGTTGGAACGCTATCTGATGGTGGTTCCCTCAATTCATGACGGCGATCCTACGATCACTCTCATGGAGCCGGCCATTGGACTCTTCTTCCTGGGGCTTTTTCTCATGAGCGTCCGTTGGTTCCTGAGTACCTTCCCGACGGTCCAGATCTGGCAACCCATGTCAGAGCCCGAGTCCATGGAGGCGGAGACTTTTGACGCGGAGAGCGCCTCGGTCTGAGCAGGGATCTGGGGGGGTGGGAATACGAAAGAGCCGCTCCACGGAACGGCTCTTTCCTTTTTTTCAACCTCGAAGGAGGGACAGTACCTGGTCGTGTAGGAGGCCGTTGGTGGAGATTCCCGACCCGCCGTCGAAACGGGCATTCCCATCCCGATCCGTGAACCGGCCTCCGGCCTCCGTCAGGATGGGTACGAAGGGGGCTGCATCCCAGGGGGAGAGTATGGGATCCACCATGATCTCCGCCCGCCCCGTAGCGACCAGGATATGCCCGTAGCAGTCTCCCCAGGTTCGGGCCAGGGAGGTTTCCCGGACCAGGGTTTCCCACCCGGCCGCCGCCGGCCCTTCAAGTAGTTCCACCGGGTCCGTGGTGAGGGCTGCGGCCTCCGGCAGGGTGTCCACCTCGGATACCCGAGCCGGCCGACCGTTCCAGCTGCAGCCATGCCCGAGGGCCGCCCCTACGATCTCGTTGAGAGCCGGAAAGTGAGCCACACCCACCGCCGGTGTGCCTTCGACCTCGATTCCGATGAGAACACCGTAGAGTGGGACCCCCCGGACGAAGGATCGGGTGCCGTCGATGGGATCCAGGATCCATCGGATGGGTGCCCCAGGGTTGGCTTCGCCGAACTCCTCCCCAAGGATTCCATGGGTCGGGAACTGGGCGCCGATCTTTTCCCTCATCAGAGTCTCGGCGGCCCGATCAGCCTCGGTGACGGGAGTCCCATCCCCTTTCGTGTCAGAGGCAAGGACGGTCCCGAAGTGCTTCAGGGTGATGGCACCTGCTTCAATCGCGAGATCTTGGGCCACCTGCAAAAGGCGCCCGAGTTCATTGTGACCGATGTTCATGTTGAATTTCCGGAGTTACCGGACCTCAGCGGTTGTTCCTGCCCTCTCGTCTCGCCTGCTTGACGCGGTACAGGTTCGTGTCGGCTTCGCGAATCAGATCTTCCACCTCAAACATCTTGATCGGATCGAATTCAGCAATGCCATAGCTGATCGTGAGGCCGTATTTGGAGAGCTCCGGATGGGCGGCGACCCTTCGCTCCACCCGTTTGGCGTGACTCTCAGCGCCTGACCGGGGGACGTCGGTGAGAACGGTGATGAATTCGTCCCCTCCGTACCGGGCCGCCAGGTTCATGGCCCGGGTTTCACTCAGGAGGATGCGGCCGAAGTATCGGAGGATTTTGTCCCCCGCCACATGACCCAGCCGGTCATTGTGGAGCTTGAAATCGTTTAGATCGTAGAGGGCTACGCAAACGTGCCGGCCCCGCCGGGCGGCAGCTACCTCTCGGCGGAGATGCAGGTCCAGATGACGCCGGTTCGGGAGGTCGGTGAGTGGGTCGGTTAGGGAGAGGGCCCTGATGCTCTCGTGGAGTCGGGCATTGGCCAGGGCCACGGCCGTCTGGTTCGCCAGACGGAGGAGGATTTCCACTTCCTGGTTGCTGATTGCTTCCTTATCGACCTTGCTGGCCGAAAGCCCGCCGGTGACCTCGTCATCCAGGACCAGGGGGACCAGGAGAAGGGATCCTGCCCGCAGTTCCTTGCCCAACTCAGGCGGGACGAGCTGGGAATTGGGAACGTCTTCTACGACGATGGGCCTTCGATCCCGGACCACCGCTTGATGGAGGTCGTCGTTCAGATGCCAGAGGGTCCCCTCCTTCAGGCGGATCTTTCCGAGGGACGAAGCCACCTTGGCCTGCCCGTCCTCAAGAAGCCATACCGTGGATGCATCGGCCTGGAGGAGTTCCAGGACCGCATCGTTCACCGTACGGAGAACTTCTTTTGCATCCAGGGATCCGGCCACAGCCCGACCAATCTCCTCGATCCGTTCGGCTTCCCGCCGGCGGGCTTCGAGTTCGGTGACGTGGTTGGAGTTGTTGATGGCCACCACAGCCAGGTCGGCGATGGCCTGAAGGAGTTCCAGGTCATCGTTGGTATATGCGTCCGGTCGGTAGCTCTGGGCCGAAAGGGCGCCGATCACCAGACCCTCATACAGAAGGGGAACGGAGATGGCGGAACGGGTCAGCTCCGTGCCCTCCTCCCCGAGAACCATCAGCGAGAGGTTTTCAGCCCGGTCCGAGAGGATGGTGCTCTTCCCCTGCCTCAGCACATCGCTGTCGGATCCCCGGTAGGTGATCTCGACATTCTGTTCCACTCCCTGGTCCGCGTAAAAGACCACGGTGGCCCGGTCCAGCTCCCGATCGTAGAGGGCGACGTAGAATCCTGATGCCTCCAGAACCCGTGCCGTCTCCTTATAAATAGACCGGTAGAGTTCGTCCGGCCTCATGGTTCGGGCGAGCTTGTGCCCCACGTCCAACAAAACGCGGTAGCGCTCGGCCAGGCCGGTGCTGGCGGCAGGTGGGTCTGGATTGGACATAGGGAGGCTGGTCAGGAGTCCTTTTGGTCGAGTCGCCTTATGTAAAAAAGATAGGCCTCGGCCAGTGATGTAAACAACAGTTTCCTGCCGGGGGTCTGGATCAAGCCGGGTCCTGGTTGCCTTCAGCCCCACCTTCCGGGGCAGCTTCTTGGGGGTCGGAGGGGGAACTTGCAGAGGAGTTCCGGTCAAAGTACTTGAGCATCTCGAACCCGATGGCTCTCAGGAGGCCAACCTCCTGTAAGTCCGGTTCGGCCCGGGAAAAGACGGTCCGGAGGGTTCTCATGATGGCAGACGGCTCCCGAGCTTTGTAGAACTCGATCCTGTGAAGGCCCGCCTCCAACGCGGCGTAGGTATTCTCCAACTCTTCCACCGTGGCTGGCCGAGTGGCCCGTCGGCCTCTGGGGAGAGGGCCCTCTTCCTCCCCCCGGGCGAGGAAGATTTCGTAGCTCAGGAGGAGCACGGCCTGGGCCAGATTGATGCTTGAATAGTCCGGGTTGGTGGGGATGACGGCTGCGGCGTGACACAGATCGAGGGCCTCGTTCCCCAGCCCTCGATCTTCCCTCCCGAAAAGCAGGGCCACCAGGTTCTCTTGAGCGTGCTTCACGACGGTCGGGGCTATCTCCCGAGGTCGTACGTAATTTCTCTGGGCCGTCCTCGACCGGGCGGTGGTTCCTACGACAAAGACTGTGTCCGCCAGCGCCTCGGGGAGAGAATCGAAAATCTGAGCCTGTTCCACCACGTCACTGCTTCGGTGGGCAATCCCTCCGATACGCCAGGCGTCGAACTCGGCGGGCTGTACCAGTCGAAGGCGGCTCAGGCCCATGTTCTTCATAGCCCTGACCACTCCGGCGATGTTCACCAGGTTCTGTGGTTCGTTCAGAACCACGACCACATTGTCGAGGAGTGAAGTGCTCATTTAGGGAGAATGGGTAGGTCAGTCCTCGTCGGATCCGCTTTCCAGTTGGTCCCTCTCCTCCGATCCGTCTTTGACGGATGTCCGGAAATTTCTGATTCCCTCCCCCAAGCCCTTGGCGATCAGGGGAATACGCTTCGCCCCGAAGAGGAGTACTAGGAGGGCGACCACCAGGAAGATCTCGCCGACACCAAGCCCAAACATGCCTACCTGTCCTTCCGTCCGAGAGGTTTGAGGCCCCCGCCGAGGCCCGAGGCTCCGGGCTTCGGCAGGGACGACAAAGATGGCGATCCAGACGTCTCTTGAGAAGCGTCATCACTTGATCAGCATTTTCGCGATGGTCTGGAGTTGCATGTTTGAGGTCCCTTCGTAGATGGATCCCACCTTGGCGTCCCGGTACAGTTTTTCCCCCGGGTCCTCCCGGCTGAAGCCGTAGCCGCCGAAGAGGTCGATGGCCGTGGAGGCTACCCGGCCCGCCACTTGGGAAGAGAAGAGCTTGGCCATAGCCGCTTCACGGAGGAAGTCCTGGCCGGCATCCTTCAGTCGGGCGGCATTGTACACCAGAAGACGAGCGGCCTCGAGATCGGTGGCCATTTGGGCGATCTGGAACTGTACCCCCTGGAAAGCTCCGATGGGACGGCCGAATTGCTCACGCTCCTGTACGTACTTCACGGTGTGGTCCAGAGCACCCTGGGCCAACCCGACCATCTGGGCTCCGATTCCGATCCGTCCCTCATTCAGGGTCTCGATGGCGACCTTGTATCCCTTACCCACCTCACCCAGGACGTTCTCAGGAGGGACGCGGACGTTTTCCAGGAGGAGTTCGGTAGTGGAGGAGGCCCGAATGCCGAGCTTGTCCTCCTTCTTCCCCACGGTGAACCCCTCCATGTCCTTTTCCACAACAAAGGCCGTGATGCCCTTGTACCCGGCTTCGGGATTCACGTTGGCGAAGACGATGAAGACCCCCGCTTCGTTCCCGTTGGTGATCCAGAGTTTCTGGCCGTTCAGAATCCAGTCGTCGCCGTCCTGGGCCCCGCGACATGCCAGGGCGAAAGCGTCCGATCCGCTTCCGGCCTCGGAGAGGGCATAGGCTCCCACCGTGTCGGAGGCGAGACGAGGCAGAAACTTCTCTCTTTGGGCGTCGGATCCCCAGCGGACGAATGCGTTTATGCAAAGGGTATTCTGAACGTCGACCAACACACCCACCGCAGGATCTACACGAGAGAGCTCTTCCACCACCAGAATCGATGTAAAGAAGGTGGATCCAGCTCCGCCCATTTCCTCGGGAACCTCGATTCCCATGAGGCCCAGCTCAAAGAGCTGCGGGATGAGATCGGCGTCGAAAGCTTCGTTGCGGTCCATCTCCGTCGCCCGGGGGGCGATCTCACTCTCGGAGAAATCCCGAACGGCTTCCCGGAACATTTCCTCTTCTTCAGAGAGCATGCTGAGGGCAGGGGCGAGTTCGGTCCGTTTGTTGTCTGACATTATTCCACCCTGTGGAGTTCGTGATGAGAGCTGCCGGAACCGCCCGTGAGGGAGGGGAGTCTCGGTCCGCCCGGGGGGCTCCCGTTCTGGCCTGAATCATGCATTACCCACCCCTGGAAACTATCCTCGGGCATGGGCCTGGGAAAGCCGAGTCCGGTCAGTGGCTGGTCGGTCTTGGGACGGGTGTGGGAAAAGCACCTTGACGCTTGCGGAAAAAGGCTTCTATTGTGCCGGTCTGGCACATATAGCATTCAACGGAGGAACCATGTCTGACATTCCTGAAGGCCTCTTTTTCACTGAAGAGCACGAGTACCTCAAAGCTACGGACGATGAGGGGGTCTACCTCGTTGGGGTCACGGACTACGCCCAGGGCGAGCTTGGTGATGTCGTCTACATCGAACTGCCCGATGTCGGGGTCACATTCGGGAAGATGGATCCCTTCGGGAACATCGAAGCCGTGAAAGCAGTCAGTGACTTGTTTTGCCCCCTGGCGGGCGAGGTCGTGGATGTCAACGCGGCCCTCGATGACGACCCTGCGGTGGTGAACTCCGATCCCTACGGGGAGGGCTGGATCATCAAGCTCAAGCTCCAGGACCCCGGCGAGGTTTCGGGCCTACTGGACGCAGTAGCTTACACTGCACTGGTCAACGGCTGACAGATTCACCCGAGGGTGGGAAGAACGTCCCCTCTCGTTGATACACTGACATCCTTGCGCTGGATCAGGGAGTCTCGGGGCCATGGGCCCCGGGGCTCCGATATGGCTCTGGAAGCCAATCCCTGCCCCGATCCCTGAGCCAGCGAGAAAGCTGGAAGTTCCACTATGTCGCTGAAGATAGATCCCAAGAGTGATTTCGTCCGTCGGCACGTCGGGCCCGGCGAAGCCGAGAAAAAGGAGATGCTGGGTTTCCTGGGATACTCGGACATGGACGGCCTGATTCAGGACACCGTCCCCGATGTGATCCGGTTCCCGAGGACCCTGAATGTCCCGGCCGCTACGCCGGAACATCTCCTCCTGAAGGAGATCAAAGGCATCGCCCAGGAGAACAAGGTTTTCCGGTCCTACCTGGGGATGGGGTACCATGACACCGTGACCCCCGGAATCATCGCCAGAAATATCCTGGAGAACCCGGGTTGGTACACCCAGTATACGCCCTACCAGGCCGAGATCTCCCAGGGTCGGTTGGAGGCCCTGTTGAACTTCCAGACCATGGTCATGGATATGACCGGTCTCGAGATCGCAAACGCCTCCCTCCTGGATGAGGGCACCGCCGCAGCTGAGGCCATGGCCCTGTTCCAGGGTGAGGCAAAAGGAAACCGGAGCACTTTCTTTGTGTCGGAGATGTGCCACCCCCAGACCATCGCCGTCGTGCAGACCCGGGCGGAACCGGTTGGTATCGAGGTGATCGTAGGGGATCACGAGACCTTTGAGTTCAACGACGATGTTTTCGGGGCGCTGGTGTCGTATCCGACGACATGCGGCCAGGTGATGGATTACGAGGGCTTCGTGGCCAAGGCTCACGATGTTGGTGCCTTCGTGGTCGTGGCGGCGGACCTCATGAGCCTGGCTCTCCTGAAACCACCGGGAGACTTCGGAGCCGACGCAGCTGTAGGTAACACCCAGCGCTTCGGTGTCCCCATGGGATTCGGTGGTCCTCACGCTGCCTACCTGGCCGCACACGAGGGCTTCAAGAGGAAGATGCCTGGACGGATTATCGGGGTTTCCCAGGACGTCGACGGGAATCCGGCCCTCCGCATGGCCCTTCAGACTCGGGAGCAACATATCCGCAGGGAGAAGGCCACTTCCAATATCTGCACGGCTCAAGTCCTCCTGGCGATTATGGCGGGAATGTATGCCGTCTATCATGGCCCTGAGGGGGTTCGGGCCATCGCCGAGCGCATCCACAACCTGGCGGGTGTCCTGGCCAATGGTCTCAAGCGTCTGGGTCACGAGATCGTACACGAAGTCTTCTTCGACACGATCCGGATCAAGCCCCAGGGGATGACCGTTGCAGATGTCCTGCAGGGTGCCTTGGGTCGAGGGATCAACCTCAGGGATTTCGGCGATGGAACCGTTGGAATCGCTTTGGACGAAGGTGTGCTGCCCGCTGACGTGGACGACCTGTTTGCGGTCTTCGGAGGTGAGGGCAAAGTCTCGGCGAAGCAGTTGGCGTCGGAGGGCGAGGCGGTTGATCTCCCTGGAGCCTTCCTCCGTACGACGGACTATCTCACACATCCGGTGTTCAACCGGTACCACTCCGAAACGGAGATGCTCCGGTATATCCACAAACTGGAAGCCAGAGACCTCTCTCTGAATACAAGCATGATCTCTCTGGGGTCGTGCACCATGAAGCTGAACGCCACCACGGAGATGGTCCCGATCACCTGGCCGGAGTTCGCCAGTCTGCACCCCTTCGCGCCGGCGGATCAGACCAGGGGCTACAAGAGGATCATCGACGACCTGGAGGGTTGGCTCGAGGAGATCACCGGGTTCACTGCCACGTCCATGATGCCCAATTCCGGCGCCAACGGTGAATACACCGGGCTGTTGGTAATTCGTGCGTATCACCTGGATCGGGGCGACGCCCACCGGGATGTTTGTCTGATTCCGGCTTCGGCCCACGGGACCAACCCAGCCTCCGCTGTCATGGCCGGGATGAAGGTCGTCGTGGTAAAGACGGATGAGATGGGGAACATCGACGTGGACGACCTCCGGGCCAAGGCGCAGGAATACGCCGGGACGTTGGCGGCGGCCATGATCACCTACCCCTCCACCCATGGGGTTTTTGAGTCACGCATCAAAGAAATCAACGATATCATCCATGAGCATGGCGGGATGGTATATCTGGATGGGGCAAACATGAATGCCATGGTTGGCCTTTCACGGCCTGGGGACTTCGGGGCTGACGTCTGCCATCTGAACCTCCACAAGACCTTCGCCATCCCCCACGGTGGTGGTGGTCCGGGGATGGGCCCCATTTGCTGTAACGATGCTCTTGCTCCCTTCCTGCCCGGTCACCCTGTGGTGAAGGTCGGTGGCGAAAAGGGCACCGGGCCCGTGAGTGCCGGGCCATGGGGTAGCCCCAGCATCCTTCCCATTTCCTGGTCCTACATCCGGCTTTTGGGACCGGATGGTCTGAAACAGGCCACCGAAGGAGCAATTCTCAACGCCAACTACCTGGGAACGAAGCTGGAAGAGCACTTCCCGATTCTCTATCACGGTGAGAAGGGGAGGGTAGCCCACGAGTTCATCCTGGACCTTCGCCCAGTGCGGAAGACCTCCGGCGTGACCGATGAGGACGTGGCGAAGCGGCTCATGGATTATGGCTTCCACTCACCTACCCAGTCGTTCCCTGTGGCGGGCACGCTTATGGTGGAACCGACTGAAAGCGAATCCAAGTATGAGCTGGATCGTTTCTGTCAGGCCATGACGAGCATCCGGGCCGAGATCGCAGAGGTTGAGAACGGGGTCGCGGATCCGAAGGAAAACCTCCTGAAGAGTGCTCCCCACACGTCGCGCATGGCCGCCGGGGATGAGTGGGACCTTCCGTACTCCAGGACCCGGGCAGTATTCCCTGCTCCGTGGACCGTGGAGAGCAAGTTCTGGCCGCCGGTACGCAGGGTGAACAATGCCTTTGGGGACCGGAATCTGGTCTGTGCCTGTCCGCCCATCGAGGCCTATTCGGAGGAATAGACCTGGGTAGTATCTGGTACAGGGCCGGAGGAGTCGGAAAGAGACAAGTGATAGAGCCCCGGGGGTTTCCCCCCGGGGTGGTTATAGAGATCGGGGCCCTGGCTTCCGGGAAGGTGGCTGCCCCATCCTCCCAATAGGCTCCCCAGCCTCAACAGAGAAGGAGGCTCCCATGGCCAAGCTCCATTTTCACGGCCACTCCACCTTTTCCCTCATCCTCGACGACGGGACGAAGATCATCATCGATCCCTGGTTCGACGAAAACCCGGTCAGTGACATCAAGGCCGACGAAATCCAGGATGTGGACTACATTCTCTGCACCCACGGCCACTTTGATCACTTCGCAGACGCCATCCCCCTGGCCAAACGGACCGGGGCGACCCTGGTGTCCACCTTTGAGATCGTCAGCTTCGCGCAGAGTCGGGGTGTCGAGAATGCCCACCCCCTCCATATCGGCGGAGGGTTCAAATTTCCCTTCGGATATGTGAAGATGACGGCGGCCCTCCACGGCGGTCAGGTGGCCGGGGATGATACGGGGGCCTTCACGACGGTACCGGGGGGCTTTTGGATGGAGGTAGGGGAGAAGACCCTCTATCACGCAGGCGACACCGCTCTTCTCACGGACATGCAGCTTCTGAAGGGAACCGTGGATGTGGCCCTCCTCCCCATCGGTGACAACTTCACCATGGGCCCCATGGATGCAGCGAGGGCCGTGGAGTTCATCGAGCCGAAGGTCGTGATTCCCATCCACTACAACACCTTCGACCTGATCGTTCAGGACCCGGAGGTCTTCCGCGGCATGGTTGGACTGAGGGCAGCCGTGGAGGTCCTGGAGGCGGGGGACGTCTACGAGTTCTAGGAGTATGAATTCTGAGCCGGTGCCCTTGGCCTGGCGGGTGATCCTGGATGGAGCACTGCCCGGCGAGGTGAATATGGCTCGGGATCATGCCTTGGCCCTTTCCGTCAAAGAGGGGGCCGGGGTTCTGCGGCTGTATCGTTGGGATCCTCCCACCATTTCATTCGGCCGGAATGAGCCCTCCATGGGTCTCTACTCGGAGCGAAGAGGGGAGGATGAGGGTGTCACTTTTGTTCGGCGTCCCACCGGAGGTCGGGCCGTCCTGCACCATCAGGAACTCACCTACGCGCTGGTCTTCCCCCTCGGGACCTTCGGCGGTCTGAGAAAGGCCTACCGAATCATCAACAAGGGGTTGCTGGCCGGACTCCAATCCATGGGTGCTGCCGTTGACCTGGCGGCGGAGACAGGACCGGCTCTTCCCCCTGATGCGGGCCCCTGTTTTCGGCAACCAGCTGAGGGGGAAGTCATGGCCTTGGGGCGGAAGCTCATCGGGAGCGCCCAGGTCCGGGTCGGGGACAACATCCTTCAGCACGGCTCCATCATTCTGGACGGCGACCAGGACATCCTCCGGCGTTTGAGGGGGGACGAGGAGCCTGTGCCTCCCCCGGCGACGGTTAAGGCCCTTATGGGTGTCGTTCCTGACCTCTCACGCCTGGGGAGTTGCCTTCGGGAGGGGCTGACCGAGACGCTAGGGGGAGTGTGGACGGATGGGGAGTATGGGGAGAACGAGAAGATGGCGGCCGTCGAGCTTGAGTCCCACTATGGGGATGCTGATTGGACCTGGCGTTTTTAGGGGCTGAGAGGGGGTGTGCCGACCTTCTCGAAAAAGCCCCCTAGGCGAGGAGTTCCTGGTATGAAGCGATCCGTTCCCGTTCTCCCTTTCCTTTTTCTGGCCTTGTGCGCTTGCGGAGAAAGTGGCTCCGGCGGCGCTGACGCTGGAGCGGATGCCCCTTTCTGTGGGCCGGCCCTGGCCAGGGTGGATTCCTTCATGGCCACGTTTGCAGGGCAGGAGCCGACCGGGGATCGGTATGGTGGGATGGCCGTGGCCGGGACGGTGGAGGACCTTAGGGGAATGAGCCCGAGGGCAGCAGGAGAGGTCGCATCTGCGCAGCACCAACAGTTCGTAAACCTCATGACCCTCATCGAATTCGATGAAGACCTTCAGCCGGCCCCCTACCTGGCTGAATCCTGGGAGTTCTCCGACGATCAAACCCAGTTGACCTTCCACCTCCGGGACGATGTCTACTGGCACGACGGAGCGCTGACCACCGCCGACGACGTGGCCTTCACCTATCGCACGGTCACGAACCCGGAGAGCTTGTATTCCAACCCGAGCTTCTTCCAGGCCTACCTTCCCGGGGATGCTGGGGTGGAAGTGGTGGACTCTTTCACGGTGACCTTCCACTTCGAACCCCACCAGGACCCCCTGGAGATCTGGCGGAATCTGGCGATCCTTCCCGAGCACCTTCTGGGAGACGTTCCGGCGGGTGAATCGTGGAGCCACCCCTGGGCTGTGCTGTGCCCAGTGGGGAACGGGCCTTTCCGGTTTCTTTCCCGGGTCCCGGACGAGAGCTGGACTTTTGGAGCCAACCCGGCATTCCCTGAGGAGCTGGGAGGGAGGCCCTACCTGGATCGGTATGTCTATCGCTACATCCCGGACCACACGACCCTCCTTGGTGATCTCTTGATAGGAGAGGTGGACCTCTTCGTACAGATGCTACCGAACCAGGTTGCCTCGGCGGAGGCGGAGGGGATTTCGGTGAGGAGCTATCCCTACCCTGCCATCTTCTTTATTGCCTGGAACAGCCGGGTTCCGGAGCTGTCGGACGCCCGGACCCGCCGGGCCCTCACCCTGGGAATCAACCGGCGCCAGCTCATCGAGGGCGTGCAGTTGGGGGATGCGGTCCTGCTGAACGGGAGCCTTCCTCCGGCCCACTGGGCTTTCGATTCGGCTTTGGGGGACTCCCTTCCCTATGACCCAGAACAGGCCCGGAGCCTCCTGGAGGAAGCGGGCTGGGTGGACCGGGACGGATCAGGTGTCCGGGAGGACGCCCAGGGGAACCCCCTCCAAATCGACCTGATCTACAATCCGAATCAGGAGCGGGAGCGGGTGGCGGAGATCATCCGGGTCCAGCTCCAGGATATCGGGGTCGAACTTCTTCCCAGGATGTTGGACCGGGCGACCTATGGCGAACGAATCCAGGGAGCCGACCGGAACTTCGAGGGAGCCTTCGTCACCTTCGAGACCGGGTTCCGGATCGACGACCGGGACCTCTTTCATTCGGAGGTTTTTGATTTGGCGGGGTCCTGGGCTTTCTCCGGAACCATGGACCCGGTTCTGGATCGGTATCTGGACACCCTTTCACTCATCCCGGACCGGGATGTGGCGTACCCCCTCTGGCAGGAGTATCAGCTGCGCCTGATGGCGGTACAGCCGTATACGTTCCTGTACTCAGCCAATCGCCGAAACGGGGTGGGACCCAGGCTCCAGGATGTAGTGATGGATACCCGGGGGGATTGGGCCACGATCAGGAACTGGTGGATCGCCTCCGAGAACCGGGAAAGGGACTGAGAGGGGCAGGGCGTTGATCTCTCTGGTTCTCCGTCGAACCCTCGGGGCCCTCCCCCTCCTTCTGGGGGTGGCTACCCTGGTCTTCCTGGCCCTGAGCTTGGCGCCGGGAGACCCGGCGGCCCTCTATATACCCCGCGGCGCCTCTCCCGAAGACATCGAACAACTTCGTAGGACCTTTGGACTGGATGGTCCCTTCCTGGTCCGGTACTTCCGGTGGCTCGGGGCCTTTTTGCAAGGAGACTTCGGGATCTCCTTTCATTCCTCCCTGCCGGTTCGAAACCAAATCCTGGCGGTCCTTCCCAATACCCTGGTTCTGGCCGGAACCTCTCTATTCCTGGCCTTCCTTTTCGGGGGTGCCATCGGTGTCCTGCAGGCTGTGAGGCAGGGGAAGTTCACGGATTCTCTTCTGAGCGTGGTGACGCTCTTCTTCTACTCCATGCCCTCTTTCTGGTTGGGCCTGATGCTCATCCTGTTTTTCAGTGTGGGAGCCGGGGCGTTGTGGGATTGGCCCTTCAGTTTTCCCACGTCGGGGACGGTGAGTGCGGGAGCGGAGCTCCTCAGCCCCTGGGGCCAACTGAAGGATCGCATCCACCACCTGGTTCTCCCCTGTGTCACCCTCACCCTGATTTTGGCGGGGGGGGTGGCCCGTTACGTTCGGGCCAGCATGCTGGAGGTCCTCGGCCAGGACTATATACGGACCGCCCGGGCAAAGGGGCTCTCGGAGTCACGAGTGGTCCTCAAGCATGCCCTGAGAAATGGCCTGATCCCTGTCGTGAGTCTTTTCGGCGTTTATTTCCCCTTCCTTCTCAGCGGCACGGTGCTGGTGGAGAGGGTCTTCGGGTGGCCCGGGATGGGGCAGCTCATGGTGGACTCCATCTTTCGAAGGGACTTTCCGGTGGTTCTGGCTGGGACCGTCATTTTCGGGGTGACGGTGGTGGTCGGAAATCTCATCGCCGACCTCCTTTATGGGGTGGTGGATCCCCGGATCCGGGATCGCCATGAATAGGTGGGTCGGGTACCTGGCTCCGGGGTTGCCCCAACTCACCCGGCGGAAGATCCCAGAAGGGGCTGCGGCTCTCCTTACCTGGTTTGGATTGCTCGCCCTGGCCCTGGTCCGTTTCGACAGGCTCCTGGGCGCCCTGACCGGTGGATTCGATGACCAGCTGGCTCTGATCACTCTTGTTCTTGTACTGGGAGGTGTGTGGTGGTGGTCCAACCGGGATAACGCCTCGGCTTCTGGCGGGTCCAGTGAAGGGGGAGTGGCTTCATGGTGGGGGCCTGGAGGCGGTTGGGAGTCCTTCCGGAGGAACCGGACAGCCATGATGGGGCTCGGTATCATCGGGGTCCTGTACCTGGCTATGATGTTGACCCCCTTCCTTGCGCCTTTTGAGGCCGAGTTCCGGGAGGCGTACAGGGCGGGCGGGGACATGGCTACCGTCCTGAACCCGCCCTCCACTCGACATATCCTTGGAACCGACCAGTTCTCCCAGGATGTCTTCTCTCGGATTCTCTACGGTGCCCGCATTTCCCTTACCATCGGACTGCTGGCCGTGGGGATCAGCGTGACCTTGGGGGCGGTCCTGGGTGGAATCGCCGGTTATTGGGGAGGGTGGACGGATACCGTGATCATGCGCCTCGTGGATATGATCCTCTCCTTTCCCCGGTTGGTTCTTCTCATCGCCATCGTAGCTCTCTTTCCCTCGACCATCTTCGTGGTGATCGTCGCCTTGGCCTTCACCCAGTGGCCCTTCACGGCCCGAATGGTCCGGGGAGAAATCCTGGCTCTTAAGGAAAGGGAGTTCGCCCAAGCTGCGCGGGCGTTGGGATTCAGCAGGCGGCGGGTCCTTTTCCGACATCTCCTGCCCAACGCAGCCGGGCCCCTGATCGTTGTGGCCACCCTTGGCGTCGGGAACGCGATCGTCCTGGAGGCCGGTCTCTCATTCTTGGGATTGGGTGTCCAGGACGGGACCCCTTCCTGGGGCTCGATGGTCGATGACGGACGGGGATTCCTCATGGATGCCTGGTGGATCGCCACCTTCCCCGGCCTGGCCATCGTACTGGCCGTTCTGGCCTTCAATCTGGTGGGAGATGGGCTCCGGGATGCCCTGGACCCCCGGCATAGGGAGAGGGGATCGTGAGCCTCCTGGAGGTTCGGAATCTCAGGGCCCACATTCCAGGGCCGTCCGACCCGGCAAAGGCCGTGGATGGTGTCGATCTCCAGGTAGGTGAGGGGGAGGCGGTGGGTTTGGTGGGGGAGTCGGGTTCGGGGAAGACTGTGTTGGCCCTCTCCCTTCTCGGCCTCCAGCCCGGGGGGGTGGAGGCCCTCCTTCCGGAGAGCTCCATTCGGTTCAGGGGAGAGGAGTTGGTGGCCGCTTCGCCCGGTCGGCTCCGAATGATCCGGGGGGGTGGTATCGCCATGATCTTTCAGGAGCCCATGACATCCCTGAATCCCGTCTTCAGCGTGGGGAACCAGATTGGCGAATCCCTGAAGCTACACCGGGGGTTGAAGGGAGCCGCGGTGGGAGAAGAAGTGGGTAGGCTTCTGTCGGAGGTGGGGATTCCGGACCCGGGGGCCAGAGCCGGAGATTTCCCTCATCAGCTTTCTGGCGGGATGCGTCAAAGGGCCATGATGGCTATGGCCCTGGCAGGGGAGCCGGACCTGCTGGTTGCGGACGAGCCCACAACGGCCCTGGACAGCACCACCGAGGCGCAGGTCTTGATGCTGATGAAAGATGTCCAGGTCAAAAGGGGGATGGGGTTGCTCCTCATTTCCCACGATCTCTCGGTGGTGTCCAGGGTGTGTGATCGGGTGGTGGTCCTCTACGGTGGCCAGGTGGTGGAGGCTGGTCCAACCCGGGATATACTCGAGAATCCGAATCACCCCTACACCGTGGGGCTTCTGGAATCCCGTCTTTTATGGGAGAAGGGGCGCCGGACGCTGAAGCCAATCCCCGGGGAAGTTCCGGAGGCAGGGGCTTGGCCCGAGGGGTGCCGATTCCACACCCGATGTCCGGTGGCTCTGGAGAGGTGTCGTGAGGATGAGCCGACCCTGAGCATCCTCGGAGGGGCCGGGGGCTCAGAGGTGGGCAGCCGAGAGGTTCGGTGTTGGCTCATGAAGGGGGGGGAGCGCTCATGACCCGGAGTTCACCCTCGCCCTTGGTGTCGGTCCGGAACCTGGTCCACGAATACCCAGGAGGTGGCACTTTCGGCAGGAGCCGGGGCGCCCCCATTCAGGCTCTCAAGGGCGTGAGTTTTCAACTCGAGCAGGGGGAATGTCTAGCCATAGTGGGAGAGTCGGGCTCTGGGAAGACGACGCTGGCCCGGAGTCTCGTCCGCCTGGTTGAGCCCACCGGGGGAGAGGTCCTATACAGGGGGGTGGATGTCCTTTCCATGGGCCGCTTGGAGCTTCAGGCCTTCCGTCGAAAGGCTCAGGTGGTTTTTCAGGATCCGTCGGGGTCTCTCAACCCGAGGCTTCGGGCCGGGTCTGTTCTGGAAGAAGTCCTCAAATTTCACGGGAGGTACCCAGACCGGGGAGCCCTGAAAACCCGGATTGGGGAGCTTTTCCAGATTGTGGGCCTCACTCCCAATCATGCTTGCCGCTTTCCCCATGAGTTGAGCGGCGGCCAGCGCCAGCGCCTTGCCATAGCCAGAGCCCTCTCCGTCGACCCGGAATTTCTGGTTCTGGATGAGCCGGTTTCGGCCCTGGATCTGTCTGTTCAAGCCCAGATCCTGAGTCTTTTGGAAGAGCTCCGGAAACATTTGGATTTGTCCCTTGTCCTGGTGACCCACGACCTGGGGGTTGTGCGGCAGGTGTCGGACCGTGTGGCCGTTATGTATGAGGGTCGATTGATGGAGGTGTCCCCGGTGGAGACCTTGTTCACCCAGCCGACGCATCCCTATACCAGAGGTTTACTTGCGGCGACGGGTCCAGGGATTTCCGGACCGAATACATGGGCCGATTGGACCCTGTCCTCCGGGGAGGGAAGAGGCGCTTCGGGGAGTCTAAAAGGGTGCCCTCTTCACCCCCGATGCAGTCATCCCGGGAAGGATCATGAGTGTCTGGAGGAGGTGCCTGAACTCAAATGTTTGTCCCAAGGCCGCCAAGTGGCGTGCTGGAAGGAAAGTTTGGGGGGAAATGGGGGTTGACACGCCTTGGAGCGATCTCCATCTTGCCAAGCCTTAATGGGACTGTACTCGTCCACTCCTCCAATCTGAGGGTGGATCAGTTTTTTGGCATGACGACCGCTACAGTAGGAGGTCCTCTTGGTGGGCTTAGCGAACATTTACGGTGCTCTGCTTCAGATTCCTGGCATGGAAACAGTGGAGATGACATGGCAAGAAGCCATCCCATTTTATTGGGAAGCCACAGGGTTCATGGTTTACCCGCTGGCATTCTGCCTCGTCCTGGGCATTCTGGTCATTCTCTGGAAGTTCTTTAGTCTCTTTATGACGACGGGTACCACCCGGAAAACTCTCCGCAATGTGGACGAACTCCTGGCTGCCCAAAGGATAGACGAAGCTCTCGAGGTGACTCGGGAAGCAGCGAATCCGGGTGCCAACATTCTTTATGCTGGGCTCGAGCGGCATGAGGAAGGTACTGAGCGGGTTATGAAAGCCATTGAGAACCAAGGTCTGATCGAGCTGAGCAAGCTTGAAAAGGGTCTTGTTGTTCTGGCTACCCTCACCAACGTCGGGCCCCTTCTTGGGTTCCTGGGTACGGTGATCGGGATGATCATCGCCTTCCAGTCCATCGAGGCTGCGGGGGAGGTTGAGGCGACGCTGGTGGCTGGTGGTATTAAGGTCGCACTGCTTACGACGGCATTTGGTCTGGCAATCGCCATTCCTATGAGCATCTTCCATAACTACTTTGTCGCTCGGATCGATGCTCTGGTCATCGACATGGAAGAGTCGGCGCAGAAGATGATCGACGCCCTCCACGCCATCGAGCGGGGTAGGCAGGCTTCGGCTTCCTAATCGAGCCACAGCAAGCAGTTCGAAGAGGCCACCCCATGGCGGGGTGGCCTCTTCTCCTTATTTCTGATAATGGACCGCCAGAGGGCCCATGATTTCTAGTCTCCTCCTCGCTTTTCTTCTCCAAACTCAACCGGCGGACGCCCCCCCTCCGGGCGCTTCCCCCCTATCGCCCGAAACCGAAGCGGCCATGGACACGGTGCGCATGGAGATGGCCCGGGGCCGACACTGGCACGCCTCCCGGCGGCTGAGCGTCTTGTTTCCGGAGGGGCCAGGAGATGACGTCGACCTGACCTTGTTGATGGCCAGGGCGGAACTGGGCTGGAAAAACTGGTCCAGGGTCCGGGGGCTTCTGGAAGGTTCATTGGCCGCGGGGAAGTTGGAGGGAGGGGAGGCATGGTATCTCCTGGGAAGAGCCATGGAGGGGGAGGGCCTCTGGTCGGAGGCGGATTCCGCATACACCCAGAGTCTTGGGTCCGAAGCTTCCGCCGAAGGGGTGGACGGGATGGAGGTTCGGGTGAGGCGATCCAGGCTTCGGGGACGCCTGGGTATGTATCAGGAGGCGTTGGTTGATATCGCTGAGGTAGGGGAAACGGGTCGAGGGATGGCGGATTGGGTGGCCCTGGAGGTGGCGAGAAAGGCTTCCGGGGAGGGAGCTCGGGAGGTGACCCGCCTGGCCCTGTCCCTGGTGGGAGAAAACGAGGTCCGGCATCTGGGCTGGGACCTGTTGCCGGCTTCTTTGTTGGCGGCAGGGGATTCAACGGGAGCGGAAGCGGCGTATTGGAGTGCGCTGCCGTCTCTCTCCGACGCCTCCGATCAGGCGGAGGCCTGGGATCGGGTGGGGGTACTGCGGCTCGCCAGGGGAGATTCATCCGGTGCCAAAGGGGCTTTCCATGAAGTTCTGGAACTTCCCAATACCGGTCGGGCCGGACTCCGGGCGGGAGAGCACCTCCTGGTTTTGGGCTTCGACTCGGTCGGGATTGCTTTGGCTGGAGCCAGGGCTCTGGCCGCCGGGGGCCGACACGGCGATGCCCTGGAGGCCTACGCCGAATATGAGAGCCTGTCCCCTTCTCCACCCCCGGGCAGCGTCCAGTTGGCGCGGGCCCGGAGCCATCTGAACTTGGGACAGGGCGGCCGAGCCCTTGCCCTCCTTGGGGAGTTGGTCGGGGCCACGGAGGCGTCGCTCGCTGCCCCAGCCCTGGCGCTCCAAGTCCTGGCCCTGAGACAGCTGGGTCGAAGCGGGGAGGTGAGGGCGGTTCAGGACGAGTTGGTGGAGCGGTTTCCCGAACGGGGCGAGGCAGTGGAAATCCTCTTCAATCGGGCCGATGCCCTCCAGGATCGGGGAGATCGGGAGGGGGCGATTCGAGGATACAGGGCCACTGTGGAAGCGGCCACCGCGCACAATCTTGCGGGGCAGGCCCGGATGAGGATGGGCCAACTCTTTCTCGGAATGGGTAGGGAAGAGGACGCTCTCGAGATCTACCTGGCCTACCAGGAGGAATTCCCCGAGGGGCGCCGATGGGATGAGGCGGGTTTCTGGGCGGGACGGACCCTCCTTTCTCTGGATCGAGATGAGGAGGGGCGGGAAACGTTGCACCGGCTTCAGGCTGGAGCGCCCCTTTCCTACTATACCGTCATCGCCGGCGAGTTACTCGGGGAGCCCTTCGCTCCGGGCATTCCGGAAGCCCGGGACACCCTTCCCTTCCCGGCTTTTGTCCAGGAGGGCCTGGCCGAAATCGATCTTCTGAAGTTCATCGGCCTTCAGGAAGGTGCTGAGTGGGAGGCCCAGGATCTGGCCACCCGCCTCCGGTCCGACACCGATCTGGAACGAAGGCAGGGGACTCTCCTGCGGTTGGCGAGGGAGCTGAACGCCAGAGGCTTCACCCGGGAAGGGATCAACCTGGGTTGGGAGCTTCGGAGGGAGGGACGTGCCTGGGACCGGGATCTCCTTGCGGCCATCTATCCATTCCCCTACAGGGAACTCTTGATCGAGGAAGCCCGGGATCGGGAGGCGGACCCCTTCCTGATGGCAGGCCTCATCCGGCAGGAGTCGGCTTTCTGGCTGGAGGCCCTCTCCCGGGCCGACGCCCGGGGCCTCATGCAGGTCCTTCCCTCCACTGGAAGGGAGCTGGCCCGGGCTAGAGGGATCACCCCATTCAGGGCAGACGACCACCTATATGTGGCCGAGATCAACATCCATCTGGGCGTGGCGTTTTTCGTGGACATGCGCCGGAGATTCGGGAACGACCTTCCCATCATTCTCTCGGCCTACAACGCTGGACCCACCAGGGCGAACCGATGGAAAGAGTATCCGGAAGCCGGGGATTGGCCCCTCTTTGTGGAACGGATCCCCTTCGATGAGACCAGGGGCTACGTAAAGAACGTTACGGCCAACCGGGCCATCTTTACTTGGCTCTACGGGGGGGGAGTCGGATCCGGGGGTAACAACCTTCCGAACTCCTGACTTCTTCCTTGACGGCTCCTTCACCGAACCGTCATCTTCCTGCCTGTTCTGAAACGAAGGCTTCTTGCAGAAGGTCTCCGGAAACTGGCTCGGGGTGACGAAGTCCGATTCGAGATTCGCGAAACTGAGATGGGGCTGGAGGCGGCCGACGTTATTCGGAACGGATCGGCTCAGCAGTCTCCCCACGATCACCCGGCAAAGAATGGTTCATGGTTGAAACCCCTCCCAAAGAGGCTCCTCGCCTTTTTCTAGTCGATGCGTATGCTCTGATTTACCGGGCGTTTTTTGCCTTTATCAATCGTCCTCTCACCAATTCACGGGGCGAAAACACCTCGGCCCCTTTCGGGTTCGCCAATTTCCTTCTCTCCATCCGTGAGAACCACCAGCCGGACTACCTGGCGATCGTCTTCGATAAGGGGATGAGCAAGCGGGAGGAGATGTACCCGGAGTACAAAGCTACCCGGGAGAAGATGCCCGACGAACTCGCCGCCAGCCTTCCCCGGATTCGAGAGATGGTGGAGGCCTTCCACGATCCAGTGGTGGAGGTGGACGGTTACGAGGCCGACGATGTCATCGGCACGCTGGCTCTGAAGGCCCGGGAGGCCGGGTTGGAAGCCGTCATCGTATCAGGGGACAAGGATCTCTACCAGCTGGTTGGACCCGGGGTGTTTCTTCTGAATCCAGGCCGTGGTGGGCCTACCGGGGTGGCCCCGGAATGGGTGGATGAATCCAATGCGGGAGACAAATTCGGAATCCCCCCGGAGAAGATTCCCGACTATCTGGCCCTCATCGGAGACTCCTCGGACAACGTGCCCGGTGCCCCGGGGATCGGTCCCAAAACCGCGGTGAAGCTTCTGAATGAGTTCGAGGACCTGGAAAACATCCTTGACCATGCTCCGGGGCTCTCAGGGAAACGTGCCCGGGAATCCCTCACGGAAAACGCTGATCTTGTCCGTCTTTCCAAGAAACTGGTCACCATCCAGACCGACGTCCCCATTGACCTCGACCTGGGCTTGCTCGAGGTGAAGGAACCGGACCGGGAACGGCTTCGGAAGCTATTCGTGGAGTTGGATTTCCGTCGGCTGGCTGAGCGGTTCACGGGTCCCGGGAAGAAGCTGGGAGGGGATGTCTCTACACCGGTTGTGGAGGAGATTCCAGTCACCTACACCTTGGTGCGGACCCCGGACGAGGTGGCCGAGATCGTTCAGGGGATACGGTCAGCTGGTACCGTGTCGGTAGATACGGAGACCACGAGTCAGGATGCCACCAGAGCCGACCTGGTTGGGATTTCCCTCTCATGGATACTGGGAGAGGCCTGCTACATTCCCCTGGCCCATCGGCGTTCGGGGGAGCTGGCGTTGGACGACGGAGGTGCCGGGGCCCCGGCCAACCTCCCGCCCCTCCTCTCGCCCCCTATGAGGCCCCTGTTCGAGCTTCTCGAGGACTCGGAGATCGAGAAGACCGGGCAGAATCTGAAGTACGACCTCATCGTGTTCGAGCGGGCTGGCGTGAAGGTCCGGGGCGTGGGTTTCGACACGATGGTGGCCTCTTATGTCCTGGACCCGAATCGGAGGCAGCACAGCCTGGACGCCCTCGCCGTAAACCTCCTCGGGCACAGGATGATCCCCTACTCGGAAGTGGCCGGGAAGGGAAAGAAGCAGATCTCCTTCGCCGAGGTGGGCCTGGACAAAGCGCGGGAATACGCGTGCGAAGACGCCGACTTCACCCTCCGTCTCAGGAAGTTGTTCGAGCCCCAGCTGAAAGAGCAGACCCTCGACTCCCTTTTCAGGGATCTGGAGATGCCTCTGGTGCCCGTACTGGCCCGGATGGAGTCCAACGGGATTCGGATCGATGTTCCCTTTTTCCGGGCCATGAACTCGAAGCTGGAGGAGGACCTGGCCTCCCTCCGGAAGGAAGTGGTCGACCTGGCCGGGGAGGAGTTCAACCTGAACTCAACCCAGCAGCTTAGGGAAATCCTATTCGAGAAGCTCGGCCTTCCCGTCATCAAAAAGACCAAGACCGGCCCCTCCACCGACGCGTCGGTTCTGGAAGAGTTGGCCGGAATGGGGCACTCCCTTCCAACCCAGCTCCTCGAGTACAGGCAACTGGAGAAACTCCGCAATACGTACGTGGACGCCCTCCCTCGTTTGGTGAACCGGGAAACCAGCCGGCTCCACACGAGCTTCAACCAGACGGTGGCCGCTACGGGTCGCCTCTCCTCCAGCGATCCCAACCTTCAGAATATTCCTATCCGAACCGAATTGGGGCGGGAGATCCGGAAGGGGTTCGTCGCTGATGAGGGGTGCCTCTTCTTCGGTGCCGACTACTCCCAAATCGAACTGAGGATTCTGGCTCACTTCTCCGGGGACGAAGCTTTCGTCCGGGCCTTCCGTGAAGGGATCGACGTCCACAAGCAAACGGCATCAGTCATCTTCGATGTGGCGCTGGAGGACGTGACCTCGGAAATGAGGTCTCGGGCGAAGACCATCAATTTCGCCACCCTCTACGGGCAGGGGGATTTCTCACTGGCCAAACAGCTGGATGTCTCGAGGGACGAGGCCAAATCCTTCATCGAGGAGTACTTCCTACGCTTCTCCGGTGTACGGGCGTTCCTCGACAAACAAGTGGATCTCGCCCGGGAACAGGGATTCGTCGAAACCCTCATCGGCCGCCGCCGGTACATACCCGAGATGGAGGCGAGGAACTTCAACGTCAGGCAGTTTGGAGAACGAATCGCCCAAAACACGCCGATCCAGGGGACGGCGGCCGATCTCATCAAGGTCGCCATGATCCGAATTCAGATGCTTCTTGAGGACCGTTTCCCGGAAGCCAAACTCCTTCTTCAGGTTCATGACGAACTCCTCCTGGAGGTTCCCGAAGAGCAGATCGACGAAGTCGGGAGGATGGTTGTGGAGGAGATGGAGGGCGCCATGGAGTTGAATGTCCCCCTGGCCGTGGACTTCGGCGTAGGGAACAGCTGGTACGCCTGCAAAACCTGACGGATCCACACAGGGCCCAGCCCGCCATGTAGGAGCCCCCAACCGCCTTCCATACTCCCTTCCGAAGACGGCCCCTTCCCACTGTGGGAGGCGGCGTCGGTGAACCCAAGCCACGGAGGGGACGAATGAGTCGATCGGTGAACAAGATCATCCTGGTGGGAAACGTCGGGCAGGATCCTGATATCCAGGAGACGGGAAACGGGACCAAGGTCGCCCACTTTTCTCTTGCCACGAACCGCCGGACGAACGGGTCCGGGGAGGAACCCGAGGAGCGGGCGGATTGGCACCGCCTGACCCTCTGGAATCGCCTGGCCCAGTTCGCTCAGGACTATGTCTCAAAGGGTGACCGGATCTACGTGGAAGGCCGCCTCGAGTACGACTCCTATGAGCGAGACGGAGTCAGCATTCCCACAGCTGATGTGAACGTCCGGGAGCTCGTCCTCCTGAGTCCTCCTCAGGCGGTGGAAGCTGGAGACTAGGGGGGGGGCGGTTGGACCGGTGGCTGGTTGGGCGGTGGGCCCACCGTTTGGCCATGTCTGGCGGATAGGTCAGGCTACTAGAGCCAGGGCCAGAAATCCTTCTTCACCCAGAGCATCAACTCCCAGTCGCCATCCCCTCTGAGGCCCCGGGCAAGGTCGAGGCGAAGTATGTCCCAGCCCAGTCCCAGGCCGAGTCCAGCTGAAAGGAGGGAGGAGGTTTGCCTGGTTGGGGACGGGTCCAGGAGCTCCCTGCTGACCTCTCCGGCGGCCCCGAAGGCCCTTACGCGGACGAAGGGGTGAAGGACCTCGGTGGAGGCTTCGGTTCGCAGGAGCCAGAAGCGGTCTCCGGTTTTGGATCGGAAACCATATCCGGGGACGGATAGTCGCCCGCCCAGGTAGTGTTCGGCCTGGGTGGGCGGAGCCCCCATCAACTCAGCTCCCTGGAGGTCCACCAACACCTCTGTTCCCCGACTGAGCCAACGTCGGCGGTAGTCGAGGGCCAGGAGGACCGAACCAAAGTTCTGGTCCTTGAAACGGCCCCAGAGCCCTTCACCCCTCACCTTCAGGTTAGGCCACGGCGTTTGAAGGGCTGTCCCGATTCCGATGGAGGTCCAGACACCCTCATCCACCGGAATCACAGGGCGGAACCCGGAATCTGCGGGATCGGAGGAAACCACATCCCTGCCGGAGCGGTGCTGTTCCCACCGGAGGGAAAGGTTCACCTCATTCCCTTCTCCTGCCGGGAGGGTATGATGGGCCGCCAAGCCGGTGCTGAAGAACAGGTCGGTGTAATCGTCCTGTACCGTAAGGGAGGTCAGGGTATTCATCACCCCGCTGATGGCCTTCACGGGACCCAGGTCCATTGGCTTGTTCCAGAACCCCGAAAGGCTCAGGGCCGGTAGGGACTGTCCACCATTGATCCGAGCCATGAGGACCGGACGCTCCCGGCCGACGGAGAACCCGCCGTAGAGGGCCAGGCCGAGGTTTGGAATGGGTGTGTGGGAGATGCCGGCTCCCAGGGCGAGTCCTTCGGCCCGGTTGTACCGGAGGGCGGATGAAACGGCTGGGGATGGAAGGAAGATCCTGCTCCGACCAAGGCCGCTCATGTACTCGTTCTTGGCGATGGAAAAAGCCAGGGAGCGGATCTCGTCCATCTCGGGGGGAGGAGCGAACCCGCCCAGGCCCTCTTCCTCCAACTGAGCGTGAATATCCTCCTGGAAGGGGAAGGTATCCCTGACACTTGGTGGAAGGGCGGTGATCGTCCGGCCCGTGAAGAAGTTGGAGGGAATGGGGGGGTTGATTTCATATTCCCCCACTTCGAAGGACCCTCGAATCACACTCCCGGCGGGGAAGTCCAGGTAGGGGACCTCCCGCCGAATCTCCAGGCTTTGCCGGTAGGGTAGCCAGTATCTTCCTTCCCACAGGCCGTTCTCCAGCGAGATGCTGATATGATCCAGATAGGAGTCGACGTAGGAAGCCGGGGTGAAGGTGAAGGACATTCGGACGATGGCTTTGGTTGTCCGATCCAGGTAGACGCTTCCTACGAAGCCAGGAGCGTCGAAATCCTGGGGTCGTACCTGGATTTCGTATACACGGATCGTGTCCCCGGTCGAGGGGAGAGTGAGCGTCACGGAGTCGGCAAGGAGGAAGTCATAGACCGACTCGGAGCCAGGGGCCGCCGGGTGGGTCACCGCCTCCACCTCGTCCCCGTCTCCGATTCGTATCAAATCCCCGAACTCGTCCTGGACCACCACAAGGTGATCCATGTGGTACTGGATGTTCGTGGGAAGACTCTTTTCGTCCCGCAATCCCACGATCCGCTGCTTGAATCGATCCGGGGTTTGCCAGTACACCTCCAGGGCGATCTGGTCGGTTTTTACCAGGATCCGCTCACCCGTGTCACCCCGGTCCAGGTAGAAATACACGAAACCCTGGGCCGTGGAGGAGTACGAGCGGAGGGTGGAATCCTGAACGAGGCCCTCACGAACCTCTCTGGCGTCCCGAACCATCTGAAGGACCCGTAAATCGTTCCATTCCCCGACCTGGCCCCGGGTGGCCCCGGGTGTTCCCAGAGAAAGGAGCACAAGGGCCGAAAGGAGCCCCAGAGATCGGATAGCTCTCCTGCCCAGGCGAGAAGGGGTAAAATTGGAAAGCAGGAGGGCCCCGCCTTCACCGAAGGCGGGGCCCTCTCCTTGGGCGTGAGGTCGGCTCACCCGACGTTCAGTTGGCGTTCCAGAACCCGGAGAGGGAATCGCCGTGGGGACTTTCCCGAAGTTTCTCGAAAGCCCTGTTCCGAATCTGACGAATCCGTTCACGGGTGACTCCGAGGAGAGATCCGATCTCTTCCAGAGTTCGTTCTTCCCCGTCGTCCAGCCCATAGTACAGGTAAAGGATCTTTCGCTCCCTCTCCGTGAGATACTGCTCGAACATGTTCTCGAGGTAGTCACGGCGTGCGATGGCCTCTACGTCTTCTTCGATGTCACTGGCTTCAGCCCCTGAGAACCTCTCACCGAACGAGGCGCTGTCCCGGTCGCTTCGGTCGATGGGTGCATCCAAACTCAGCTCACTGGCGGCGACCCTCCGTAGGGCTCGGATCGTTTCCACCGGTTCGCACATTTCCTGGGCGAGCTCTTGATCGGTGGGGGTCCGTCCGAGTTGTTGGGTGAGGGCGGTATTGGTGCGAGCAAGCTTTGCGAGGTTGGAGTTCTGGTTCAGGGGAATTCTGACCGAGCGTGTCTGCTCAGCGAGAGCCTGAAGCACAGTCTGGCGAATCCACCAGACTGCGTAGGAGATGAACTTCACCCCTTTGTCCGGATCGAACTTTTTGACGGCCTTCAGAAGTCCTTCGTTCCCTATGCAGACGAGTTCGGCAAGGCCCAACCCTCGGCCCTGGTATTTTTTCACATAGGAGATGACGAATCTGAGGTTGGCCGTCACCAGGCGTTCGGCGGCTTCCTTGTCGCCGGCCCGGGCTCGGCGGGCCAATGCCCGCTCTTCTTGCGGATCCTGTATGAGGGGATACTTCTCAACGTCCTGCAAATACTGGTCGAAAGAGTCCAGGCCCCGGGAAGTAGAAAACATCCGCGTCGCTGTACCTCGTGCTTAGGTGAATGCCAAGATACGATACTTGACTACCTTAACTAATTTTTTTGCGAAGACTCGCCAAATGGATCGGCGCGGTCGCCTCCAGAAAAAGAGTGGCAGAAAAGTCCGTGAAAGGTAAAAACGGTAATCCTGTAAGTCAATGGTTTTTTCACCACTTATGGGTTTCTTGGGCCATTAAGACTCATCTGCAAAAAGGGTGCCTACGATGGACCTCGGGAAGGTCGGAGGGAAGGGGTTTCAGCGTAACCAAGGGCCCACCTGCAAAACGCCCTGATGTTTCGGGTGACTTCTCCCGGACCGACGGCGGCTGGGAAAAGCTGGCTGATTGACCGCCGGGGAGGTAGCGATCTGGGGGAGGGGACCGGCGGGCAGGGCGGACTTTTCCCCTGGAGGGACACAATGCCTCAGCTAAGAAGGACCCAAAGAATCCAAGTCCATCGGATTCTCTCGGGCCGGCGGATGTGATTTCCTGAATTGTGAGGGGCGTTGGGTTAGAACGGCGAGGTCACGTAGGCGGGTCTCACGCCGCTTCGGAGGCTCCTGAGAAGCTGCCGATCCCGGAGTCCCGGGAGGATTCCTATCAATTCTCTGATGTTGACCCGAAGAATCAGGTCTTTCCACTGTGTCCGGGATTTCATAGGGAGGATCAGGTCGATACGGATCATGCTGTTCGTGCCCGGCGGTAACCCGAATCGGAGGCCGATACCTACGTTTCCGAGCCACCCGGAATCCTGACCGAAGGGAACCTCCCCAGCCCCCATTCGGCCCACATCTACGAAGGCGGCCAAACCCACATCGAACAGGCCCGGAGAAGGTGAGGGGAGAAAAATTCGGTCCTCGAAGGTCAAAACCAGGCGATGAGCACCCGGGTAATCCTCTTCCCTGTACCCCCTCAGTTCCGAGCGGCCACCGATCGTCAACTGGAAGGGCGTTTCGACCGACCATCCACCTGCGGCCGATGCCCGGAACAGGAAGGTGTGGAACCGCTCTCCCCGGGGTTGCCAGTACAAAAAGAGGTCGGCTTCGCCGAAGATGTCCTTCCAGCTGGCTTCCCCCCCGTCGTCCGGTTTGACACGTCGTGCCTCCGCGACCACCTGGGTGTTGAGGACCCAACCATCCCACACCCCTCCCAGGAACAGTGAGGCCTGCGTGTGGAGGTCGTTGGTGGAGTACCCACCACCCTCCTGAAGTCCCTTAAAGGCCCGGCCCAGGCCGGCGAAGACCTCCATGCCCGTGCCCACGTCCTGGATCCCGTTCAAGGCATCGAGGCCCCTGCGCTTCACGAACCGGATGTTCCGCTGCCCCAGGAAGATGTTGAGGCGGTTCGCCCGGCGACTGTTCACCTGACCCTGAACCTCAGCTGCACCAGCCGAATCTACCGGTACCGAATTGGTGAAATCCTTATCGATTACGTATTCGGAGCTTGTGGGAAAGTCCCGGAACTCAATGGTCTCTCGAGAAATCCCTCCTCCCAGGAGGGTCAGCTTTCCCGGACGGCCCCAGCGTCCACCTGCCGAGAAGTCCCATCGCTGGTCCAGGAAGGGCAGAAGGAAGTGGGAGTAATCCGCGGTTCCGGTGGTGGAGTAGGAAAAAACGGTTTCCCGCCAGAGGATACTTTGTCTGGCTCCGAACCGACCCACCTCCCCTATAAAAGGATAGGTGATGGCCTCTTCGTAGAAGTTGCCGGTTCGAGTGCTTCCAACGCTTACTCTTCCATCCCAGCGGGTTCCGAATAGGCGGGGGGTTTCGAACTCCATTCCCAGATCCTGGACTTCTTTGTCCTTTTTCCAGAACCCCCGGAGCAGGACTCCCCTGCCGAGGAAATTCTCCTCGGCCACTTCAAGGCCCTCGATCTTGAACCCGTCATCGATCCTGAACCCGAGATCCACCTTCGTCGTCCACTCATCCTTGGTGTAGACGTTTACGTGCTGAGTCCCGTCGGGCTGGGGAACCCCGAACACGTCAGCGTCTCCGATGAAGCGGTATCCTCGAAGGATCCTCTCCGTTTCCGCCAAGAGGAGGGTGTCGAGGCACTCGCCAACCCCGAAGAGGAGTTCCTTCCTGATGAACTGCTCGCGGGTCCGAACATGGAGCTTGTTGGCGAACCCGTATGCCCAACGAAAGCTGGCGTCGGGTTCCAGCTCCGAGAGGTCGAAGATGGAGTTGTTGTCGATGAAGATGTAGGAGATTCTGCCGGCCTCACACTCCTGCCCAGCCGCGCTCCCGGGCCCCAGGCTTGAGGCCAGGAGGGGAACGCAAAGAAGTACCAGTGAGAGATGAAAGCGCATGCAGTGGGCGGCCTGTGACCGGGTTGGCTCAGCTCGGAGCCGAGAAGAGATCTTCCTGATTCTCGGCCTCTCTGACACCGTCCCCTCGGGCCATGAGTCCCTTGATCCGCCTTTCCCACATGTCCAGATCCACCCGCACTTCGTTTTCGAGCATCCGCCGGAGGACCGGATTCACTTCCTGAAGGTCCTCAAGGAATTCACTCAGGAGGCCCCGGGCCTCCTCAGCCTCGAACTCGTTATCCGGCAGACTGGCCATGTCGCTGAGAATCGACTGCTCGGACCGGGAAACGATGAGAGAATCTTCCCGGGTGGCAACATAAACCTCGGTTCTCCTACCGGGTCCCCGGTCCTCTTCGATGGGGCAAAGACCGACGATCTCGTCGGAGCGCCAGTATCTCCCATAACCAAGATGGACCATCCGGCCCTGTTTGATCTCCAATGTTCCCTCCCGCCTTGAGTTTGCGCTAATGTATTGCCTTAAGCCCAACGTGCAAACGACTACCCGGCTCGGTCCGGATGTTGCAACGGGAGAAACCCGCTGAAGCTGGATCCGTACGGCATTTCCCACCAATGAGAAGAAGATCGGATTGACGTAATATGGCCATTTCAAAACAAGACGCTCTCGACTATCACACCCAGGGAGGGAAGCCAGGCAAAATTGAGGTTGTGGCGACCAAGCCCATGGCTACCCAGAGGGAGTTGTCTCTGGCCTATAGCCCGGGTGTGGCGGACCCTTGCCTGGAAATCGAAAAAAACCCGGACGATGCCTTTCTCTACACCGCCAAGGGCAACCTGGTGGGCGTGGTTTCCAATGGGACTGCCGTACTAGGTCTGGGAGACATCGGGGCGCTGGCCTCCAAACCGGTCATGGAGGGGAAGGGTGTTCTCTTCAAGCGGTTTGCCGGGATCGACGTTTTTGATATCGAGCTCGCCTCCAAGGATCCGGAAGAGGTTATTCGTACTTGCCAGCTTCTCGAGCCCACTTTCGGTGGGATCAACTTGGAGGACATCAAGGCTCCTGAGTGTTTCCATATCGAGAAGACCCTCAAGGAGACCATGGACATTCCGGTCTTCCACGACGACCAGCACGGCACGGCCATCATCGGGGCAGCAGGCCTTTTGAATGCTCTGGAGGTCGTCGGGAAGAAAATCGGTGAGGTGCGGGTGGTCTTCAGCGGGGCCGGCGCTTCCGCCATCTCCTCTGCCCGTCATTTCATGAGGCTGGGGGTGCGTCACGAGAACATGATGATGGTGGACTCCAAGGGAGTGATCTACAAGGGTCGCACCGAGGGGATGAACGAATTCAAGGAAGAGTGGGCGGTGGAAACCGACGCCCGATGCCTGGATGACGCCATGGATGGGGCCGACGTGTTTGTGGGCCTCTCTGTGGCGGGAATGGTGAGCAAGGATATGGTTCGGTCCATGGCCAAGGACCCAATCATCTTCGCCCTGGCCAACCCGGTCCCTGAGATTCTGCCCGAAGAAGTCGCTGAGGTTCGGGACGACGCCATCATGGCTACCGGGCGGAGCGATTACCCGAACCAGGTGAATAACGTTCTCGGCTTCCCGTTCATCTTTCGGGGTGCCCTGGATGTGAGGGCGAAGGCCATTACGCCGAACATGATGCTGGCGGCTACCCAGGCTCTCGCCGACCTGACCCGGCAGGAGGTCCCCGAATCGGTCATGATGGCCTATGGGGATGAGCACATTGAATTCGGCCGGGACTACATCATCCCCAAGCCCTTCGATCCCCGGGTCCTCTTCTACGTCTCCCCGGCCGTGGCAAAGGCGGCTATGGAAGACGGTGTTGCCCGGATCGAGCTGGATCTCGATGAGTACCGAGATCGCTTGAAGGCCAGCCTTGGACCGGCAATGGAAGTGATGCAAAGAATGACTTCCATGGCCCGGAGAAACCCGAAACGGGTGGTGCTTCCGGACGGGTATAACGACCGGATCATCCGGGCTGCCGCCGCCGTGGTCGAAGAAGGCGTGGCTATTCCCACACTTCTCGGCCGCCCTGAGAGGATCCGGGCGAAAGCCAAGGAGTTGGGCGCGGACCTCACTGGTGTAGAGATCGTCTATCCTCCCGATGAGGGCGACAAGCGGGAGCGGTATGCGAAGGCCATCTACGACCGACGTTTGAGGAAGGGGCTCACCATTGCCGAAGCCCGGGATCAGATGTCCAGGAAGTTACGCTTCGCGGGAATGATGGTTCGGGAAGGGGACGCCGACGCCATGGTAGCGGGCATTGAGTCCAACTACCCGGAGACCATTCGGCCGGCCCTTCAGGTGGTTGGAAAGGCCGACGGGGTTGACCATGTGGCGGGCCTTTACATGATCGCCCTTCCGAACAAGAAGCTCCTCTTCTTCGCAGACACCTCCGTGAACATCGAGCCGGATTCGGAAACACTGGCGGAGATCGCCATCCTGTCCGCCGGATTTGTCCGGGAGCTGAAGATCGAGCCCCGGGTCGCCATGCTCTCCTTCTCCAATTTCGGATCTGCACCCCACGCTTTCTCCAAGAAGATGGCCGACGCGGTGGCGCGGGTTAAGGAGTTGGATCCGGAGCTGGAGGTGGATGGTGAGATGCAGGCCGACTGGGCTTTGAACAACGATATGCTCAGGGAGCACTTCCCGTTCTCGGATCTTTCCGGGCCCGCGAACATCTTGGTGTTCCCCAACCTCGGCGCCGCCAACACCGCCTATAAACTCATGGATGTCATCGGTGGGGCTGACGTGATCGGACCCATTCTTCTGGGGATGCGCCACCCGGTTCATGTCCTCCAGAGAGGGAGCACCGTGCAGGATGTGGTAAACCTCATTACCATCGCGTCAGTGGATGCTGCTGAACGGGGGAGGTCCGAGGGGTAGGCTTACAAAACCGAACCAAAGGGATCGAGCCATGAAGAAGGGCCGGAAAATCCGGGTTGTGCCGCCCGTGAAGAGAATTCACTACTTCGGGCGGTCGGGGTCCCGCCGAACCCAGTTCTCGGCGGAGCGGCTCGGGGGAAAGGGTGCGAGTCTGGCCTATATGAGGTCTTTGGGCCTTCCCGTTCCACCAGGATTCACCATCACGACCGGTGTCTGCGCAGAGTATAACGACCGAGGTCGGAAGCTCCCCCCTGGGCTCATGGAGCAGGTGGAGGAGAACCTGGTCAAGCTGGAAAAAGAGATGGGAAAGGGATTCGGCGCTGAGGAGAACCCCCTCCTCGTGTCGGTCCGTAGCGGCGCCGCAGCGTCCATGCCGGGGATGATGGACACCATCCTGAATCTCGGGCTGAATGACAAAAACGCTGAGTGGATGGCGAAGGTCACCGAGAATGAACGGGCGACCTTTGATGCTTATCGCCGGCTGGTTCACATGTTCGGCGATGTGGTCATGGGTGTGGATCACGAGTATTTCGAGGATGCTTTCTCCGAGATCAAGGAGAAGTACGGTGCCATCGATGATACGGAGGTGCCGGCCAAGGGCTTGAGGGAACTGGTCAAGAAGTACAAGCAGATCTACAGGAAACACACGAAGGAGTCGTTCCCCCAGGACCCCCACCAACAGCTTCTTCTGGCGATTCATGCCGTATTCCGAAGCTGGGATGCTCCCAGGGCGGTTCGATACCGGGAGATCAACCACCTTCACGGCTTTCTGGGTACGGCCGTCACGGTTCAGGCCATGGTCTTCGGGAATCTCGACGATTGCTCCGGAACCGGAGTCTGCTTCACACGGAATCCGGCCACGGGGGAAGACAAGCTGTTCGGTGAGTTTCTCGTGAACGCCCAAGGTGAGGACGTCGTCGCTGGAATTCGGACCCCCAGGGACGTCCAGGAGATGGCGGAGTGGAATCCAACGGTCCTGGAAGAACTCCGGGAAATGAAGTGGGTCCTGGAGGGCCACTTCAAGGATATGCAGGACCTCGAGTTCACCATCGAGGGTGGCAATCTCTTCATGCTTCAGAGCCGCCGGGGTCAGCGAACCGGAGCGGCTGCGGTGAGGATCGCCGTGGACATGGTAGAGCAGGGGATCATCACTCAGGAAGAGGCTTTGGTCCGGATTCCGCCCCAGGCGATGACCCAATTCCTCCTTCCCAGTTATTCCCTGGAGGACAAAGCGGGATCACGGCTTCTTACCACCGGGCTGCCGGCGTCTCCAGGGGCTGCCAGTGGGAAGCTGGCCTTTTCGGCCGAGGAGGCGGTGCGGCGCACTGCTACGGGAGAAGATGTCCTGCTGGTTCGAAGGGAGACGTCACCGGAGGATGTAGATGGGATGCACCACGCCGCAGGCATCCTGACTTCCACCGGAGGAATGACCTCCCACGCGGCGGTGGTGGCCAGGGGTTGGGGGAAGTGCTGCGTAGTGGGTGCCGGCGAGTTGAATATCAGTGCCCGGCAGAAGAAGGTGACCATGGGGGGTAAGAGTTTCGGCCCGGACGACACGCTCTCCATCGACGGTTCCACCGGTGAAGTGATGGAAGGGAATGTTGCCCATTCCCAGCCCGAGCTTTCCGGGTATTTCGGCATGGTGATGGAGTGGGGCGATGCCTACCGGGTTCTCGGTATTCGAGCGAACGCCGACACGCCTGAGGAGGCTTTTCGGGCGCGCCATTTCGGCGCCACCGGGATTGGGCTCTGCAGAACGGAGCATATGTTCTTTGGTGCCGGTCGAATCGAAGCCATGCAGGAGATGATTCTCTCCGACACCACCAGAGCCCGTCAGAAGGCCCTGGCCAAACTCCTGCCTTATCAAAGAGACGATTTCAAAGGCATGCTCACGGCCATGAAAGGGTATCCGGTGACGATCCGGTTGTTGGATCCACCCCTTCATGAGTTCCTTCCCAGAGAGGATGACCGGCAGAAGCTTCTGGCCGACAACCTTGATATCACCCTGGAGATACTGCGAGAACGGGTGGAGGGTTTGGAAGAGGCCAACCCCATGTTGGGTCACCGGGGATGCAGGCTGGCCATCACCTACCCTGAAATCACGGTCATGCAGGTCACGGCTATCGTCGAGGCCGCCATTTCCTGTCGAAGGGAGGGGGTCCGGGCCATGCCGGAAATCATGATTCCCCTGGTCGGCTCGGTGAAGGAGTTGTCACTCCTGAGGGGCCTGGTGGAAGAGACGATCCACGAGGTCATCAAGGAGCAGAAATACACAGGCAACCTCACAATCCCCATCGGGACGATGATCGAGGTTCCCCGGGCAGCCCTCACCGCCGGAGAAATCGCTGGGTCCGCCGACTTCTTCTCCTTCGGAACCAACGACCTCACTCAGATGACCTTCGGTTTTAGTCGGGACGATATCAACTCCTTCCTTCCGGATTATCTCTCCCAGGGTGTGATGGGGGCCGATCCCTTCTTCAGCCTGGATCAGACCGGCGTCGGACGGTTGGTGAGCATCGCAACTGAGGAGGGAAGAGAGGCCAATCCGGAGCTGAAGGTGGGTATCTGCGGGGAGCACGGAGGAGAGGCCGAGTCTATCGAGTTCTTTCATGAGATAGGTTTGGACTACGTGAGCTGTTCTTCGTACCGGGTCCCGGTGGCTCGCCTTGCGGCGGCTCAAGCGGCCCTTCGAAAAGAAGGGTGGGAGGGCTAGCGGCACCGAGGGTGTGGATGGGGGATTGGGCAGGAAATTTCGGGAGGAGCTTTCCAACGGAGGGCTCCTCCCTTCAATTGGTTTAGGGAGCCTCTGTGCAGGTGGGGTGCATCAGCGCAGGGCCCCCGTACTGGCCCTGATTCGATCCTGATTTCGGAGGTTTCCAATGGTCCGCCGACGCCTGGCCGTCCCGACTTTTTTCGGCTCAATTCTGATTCTCCTCCTGGGATGTCTCACCCCTGTCGACGCTGCCGGCCAGGATCCGGTTTTTGTCCCGCAGGATGTGCCCCCCAGGATCCATCCCCTTCCTCCCCTCCGGGAGCAGGCCAAGATCGAGCAGGATTGGGCCATGAAGCGGGTCACCCGGGTCATACCGAAGCTCATGCGGGAGTATGGGATGGATATGTGGATCCTCTCCATGCAGGAGTACGAAGAAGACCCGGTGTTCTGGGCTATCAAGGCTCCGACCACCTTCGCTGCCCGGCGCAGGTCCATCTACGTCTTTTATGACAGGGGCCCGGGACAGGAGCTCGAACGTATTGCTCTGGGCGGCGGGAGCCAGGGTGGGGTATTCGAGGCCTATCGTTCAACCCGCCCATCCCCCAGGGATGAGCAGGCCGAACTGGTGGGGGATGAGCAGTGGCGGCTCCTTCTGGAGTTGGTGGAGGACCGGGACCCCTCCACCATCGCCGTGAACGTCGATGAGAACTGGGCCTTCGCCGATGGCCTGGGCGCCGGGGAGTGGGAGGCTCTGCAGCGTGCCCTTGGGCCGAAGTATTTAGACCGTGTGAAACGTGAACCCCGCCTTGCGGTGGAGTTCATCGCCCATCGTCTGCCGGAGATGATGCCGGCGTACAGGGAGAGGGAAGAGACGGTCCACGCCATCATCTCCCAGGCCTTCTCCAGGGCGGTGATCACGCCCGGCGTCACCACCACCGAAGATGTTCAGTGGTGGCTCAGGCAGAAGGTCCAGGAGCTGGGGATGACCACCTGGTTCCATCCGTCGGTGGACGTGCAAAGAGCAGGAAACATCCCCGGGGGTGGGCCGGTCGTCATTCAACCGGGAGACCTGATCTGGACCGATTTCGGCACCATCGCCATGAACCTCCATACCGACACGCAGCACCTTGGTTACGTGTTTAAGCAGGGTGAAACCGATGTGCCCGACGGCCTGCGCCAATGCATGGGGCAGTCCAACAGGATGCAGGACATCCTCCTGGCTGAGATGGAAGTCGGTCGGACTGGAAATGAGATCCTGGCGGCGGCCCTGGCCCAGATGGACATGGAAGGGGTCAAGGGCACGATTTACACTCACCCCATCGGAGACAACGGCCATGGGTCGGGCCCCCTTATCGGGCGTTGGGATGCACAGGAGGGTGTTCCGGTTCGGGGTGACATCCCCCTCCGGGCTTCCACCTGGCACTCCGTCGAGCTTCAGGCCCGGTACAACATTCCCGAGTGGGGTGGAAAGGAAGTCTCCTGCCGCCAGGAAGAAGAAGTTTATGTGGCGGAAGACGGGACACGGCATTGGGTGTTCCGCAGACAGACGGATTTTCACTTGATCTGGTAGGGGAGGACAAATGGCGAAGGGCTATTGGCTCATGAAGAGCGAGGAGGCCGTCTACTCAATCCGGGATATGGAGCGAGACGGCACCACCTACTGGGAGGGTGTGAGGAATTACGAGGCCCGCAACCTGATGCGGGACCAGATGAAGGTCGACGACAGCGCCTTCTTCTATCACTCCAATGCCAAACCCCCTGGGGTAGTGGGGATTGTCCGGATTTCGAAGAGGGCCTACCCGGATCACTTCGCCTTCGACAAGAAGAACCCGTACTTCGATCCGAAATCCGACCCTGACAATCCCCGATGGGTAATGGTTGATGTGGAGTTCGTGGAGGCTTTCCCTGAAATCGTAGCCCTGAATGAGATCAAGGCCAGGCCGGAGCTCAGCGAGATGGCTCTCTTCAAGAGGGCCCGACTTTCGGTTCAGCCCGTGACCAAGGAGGAGTTCCAGATTATCCGGAAGATGGGGCGGAAGCGGTAAGCCACTCCTCAGGTTTCGAAACCCGGGCCAATTCCTTCCTCCGCAGGCGGAACCAACGGGCCACCAGGAGGATCTCCGAAGCGGCCTCCGGGGACAGGGTCCCCGTCTCAACCGGAGGGGCCTGAAAAACCCCCTCGATCTTTTTTGCGGCCCGTTGCCTCCCCCTCTTCCCCCGAGGGTTGGGCATTTCCTCTTCCACCAACCCCTTCCGGATCAGGTAGAGCCGGTCGTCTCCCCCGAAGCCCGGGACCCGGTACACAAAAGAAAGACCCTCCACCCTGCCCCTGAAGGCCACCAACTCCTTTTGGAGGGCTTCGAGGCGCTCGAGGCGATCCCGAAGGATTGCGGCATATTCGAACTCGAGGCCCTCGGCGGCCCCTTCCATCTCTTCCTGAAGTAGTCTCAGGGGTTCCTTGGATCTCCCCTCCAGGAAGCGCCGGCCTACCTCCACCTTCCGGGCGTAGTCGGGAGAAAAACACCCACCGAAACAGGGACCGAGGCAGCTGCCGGTCTGAGCCCGGATGCACCGGGGGGCCGTTCCCTTTTCGAAAAACTCCAGCTGGTCCCCGAACACGATGGGGATCGTTCCGGAACAGTCCCGGAGCCCCAGAACATGGGAGAGATCCCCTAGAGTAAGGGCCAGGGCCTTGGGACGGGGAAAGGGACCGAAGTAGGTGGCGCCGTCGGGGAGGATCCGGGATACGGGGATGATTCGCGGGGCAGCTTCCTGGCTGATCTTGATGAAGGCGAAGCTCCGTCTTCGCCTGTGCTCCACGTTGTAACGGGGCTGCCACCGTTTGATGAGGCGCATTTCCGTTACCAGGGCGGCGAATTCGTTGGGGACGTAGTCCCACTCGATGGCCGTTGTGTCCCTGATCAACTTTCCGGCCTTCTCTGCCGGCTCGGCCCGGAAATAGGAGAGGAGGCGGGTCTTTACCCGGATGGATTTTCCCACGTAGAGGATTTCGCTCTCCGGACCCAGCATTCTATAGATGCCAGGCCGGTCTTCCGCATTGTGGCGGACGTAGGCTCTGAGATTGGGATTGAGGATCATGGGCCGGTCAAGATGACTTTCGCTTTTCCTTCGGGCACAAGATAGGGTTTCCTACCCATTTCGTCCATTGCTACGCCCAACCGCCGGGGCTAATCTCCCGCCATGTCCGAAACAAACCAGTTCCGTGTGATCCGGGATCCGCTCTGGAATACGATCCGGTTGGATCCCACTGCCCTTCGAATCATCGATACGGCGGCCTTTCAGCGACTGCGATACATCCGTCAGCTGGGGTTCGCTCACCTGGTTTATCCCGGCGCCACCCATACGCGATTCGACCACGCGGTTGGGGTCTATCATCTGGCCCGGACGGCTCTTCGACTCCTGAAGGAGCGAGCCCCCCTTCCGGATGAGGTATGGGCTGGTGAGGAACTGATTCCCTATGCGGCTCTTCTCCATGACATCGGACACTTCGCTTTTTCCCACGCCCTGGAGGAGTTGGAGCCGGATCAGATTCCCGGGGACCATGAGGAAGTGAGCTCTCAGCTCTTCCGGTTGCCTGAACTCCAGGCTGCCCTTTTACCTCTTGGGCCCGGCGCGGCGGACGCTATTCACAAGTTGATTCTGGGGGCCAGTGACTTGCCCCTGAGGGGTCTGGTGAGTGGGAGCCTGGATCTCGATAAGATGGAGTACCTCCGCCGGGACGCTCGTTTTTGCGGAGTCCCCTACGGTGAGGTGGATGTGGACCGCCTGATCCAGGGGTTGGTTCTCCTCCCGGATCCCGAATCCGGTCGCTATGAGGTAGGGGTTCACGAGAAGGCCGTGGCCTCATTGGAGTCCCTACTTTTCGCCAAGTACCAGATGTTCAGGAATGTGTACTGGCACCACGGCGTCCGGGCTGCCACCGCTCTATACAAAAGGATCGTTGAGGACGCGGTGCACGAGGGGCTTCTGACGCCGGCGGACCTGGTGGGACCAACCGACGAGGAACTGCTCTTCGAAATCAAGAGAAGGGCGGAAAGTGTGGACACAGCAGGGTCCGAGCGCCTGAGAACAAGGTGGCTTCCGGCTCTCTGGAATCGGAAGATACCGAAACGGGCCCTGGAGCTCACCGCGCCGGATCTAGCCGAGATGCCCCTTCCCGCCTGGCTTGTTTCGGACTCCAAGAAGAGGCGGGCATTGGAGGATCGGCTGGCCCAGGCTCTGGATCTTGAGCCCGGAGAAGTTGTGGTGGACTATCCGGTGAAGGCCGCCATGTTCCAGCTGAACCTCCTCCTGGAAAAGAGAAATGGCTGTGTGGCTCGGGTCGGGCCCGAAGGTCTTCCAGGGATCATCGATTTGCCCAGGGTGGCAGAGGAACTTTATCGTACCGCCAGGGTCCTTCGTGTATTCACCTTTTCCCGGAGGTCCTTGAGCCGGGAAGCGTTCCTGATCGCCCTTAGTGAGGGGGACGATGTGGACGGGGAACCTTCCTTCATCGGAGGGGTGTAAGGCTGTTGGATTAATGCTGGACAACAGCCAGCTCGTGTGATAGCTTAAACGGCTAATTACCCATTGGTCCGACAGTCTGACGATCGATCGATGTCAACTCGCCCGCTGCCCTCCCGGGTGGTGGGCGGATGGTTTTGAGGGGAAAAGAATGGGCGCGCCCGGATTCCGGGGTCCCTGGAGAAAGATATGAGCACGGCAGCGACGGCAACCAGCACTCGACGGAAGCGGAAAACCCGCAAGAATCCTCTTGCTGGTTTCTCTGCGACCATAGAGGAACAGTCCGCATTGGACCAATATCTCCGGGACGTGAGTCGGCACGAGCTCATCACCCCGGAGCGCGAAAAGGAATTGGGAGCTTTGGCCCAGGCCGGCGACGAGGACGCGGTTCAGGAACTCGCCCGGGCCAACCTTCGTTTCGTTATCAGCGTAGCCAAGAAATACCAAAACCGGGGGGTTTCTCTCACGGACCTCATTCAGGAAGGGAACGTCGGCCTCGTTACGGCGGCCCGGAAGTTCGATCCTGAACAGGGCGTTAAGTTCATCAGCTACGCCGTTTGGTGGATTCGGCAGGCTATTCTTGCTTCCCTGGCAAATCATGGCCGGGCAGTCCGGGTACCGTTGAACAGGGCCTCCGACCTTGCCAGGATCTTTCGGGAGAAAGAGCGACTCAAGCAGGAGCTCCGAAGGGAGCCCACCGCTGAGGAGCTGAGCGAGGCTACGGATCTGACCCCCGAGTTGGTTGAGTCCCTCCAGACCCTGAATGCTGCGGAGATCCGGTTGGATGCTCCCATCGGGGACAGCGAAGACTCCCAACTGGTGGAGCGTTTTATCACGGAAGAGGCTTCCGAGCCCGAGCTGGAGGTCGAAGGTCGTCTTCTGGGCGAGACCATCTCTGAGGCCCTGGAAACCCTCGAGCCTAGAGACGCCAAGGTCCTGCGTCTGTATTTCGGACTCGAGGGAGAGCGGGAGCACACTCTGGAGGAGATCGGAAACATGCTCGGGGTTACCCGGGAGCGTATCCGACAGCTCCGGGATCGGGCTCTGCGCCGGCTTCGCGAAGGAGACAAGGGTATCGCCCTGGAGTCCTTCGCCGCCTGATGGCTCCCGTCTCGCCGCGCCTTAAGCGGCTGAGCTCAACCGCCTTCTGGAACCCCAAGAATCAGGGGTCTCCCGGAGGCGGTTTTGTTTTCTCCTCCGCCCCCCTCTCGGAATATGTGATGTGAACGGATCCGTCTACGGAAGTGAGGGGGGAGTGTACCGGGTCCGGCTCGTGTCCGGGGCTATGGTGGAGGCGTCCCTCCGGGGTCGCCTCAAACGGGAGGCCAGGACTGGAGACAAGGTGGTCATCGGAGACCGGGTGGATGTCGCCACCAAACCCGATGGGACCTCCACCATCGAGAAGGTGGGTCCCCGAGACTCCCAGGTGGTGCGCAGGGGCCCGGGGGGGCGAAGGGCGAAGGTCATCGCGGCAAACGTGGCCCGGTTGGTGGTGGTGGCCGCCGCCGCTCGCCCCGAACCCAGACAGGTGCTCCTGGATCGACTTATGGTCGTCGGCGAATCCAATGACCTGGAACTTGCCCTGGTCATGAACAAGATCGATTTGGTGGGGGAGGGGGGTCAGGCTCTTTCCGACCTCTACCGGACCGTTGGGTACCGGGTTCTGGAAACCAGCGCCGTCACGGGTGAGGGGCTCGACGCTCTGGAGGACCTGCTCTCAAGGGGCACTTCGGCCCTGGTGGGACCGTCGGGGGTGGGAAAATCGACTCTGCTGAATGCCATCCAACCGGATTTGGGTCTGCGAACCGGGGAACTGAGCCACAAGGAGGGTCGGGGTCGACACACGACGGTCAGTTCGCGCCTCATTCCCCTGCATTGCGGCGGATTGGTAGCCGATACGCCGGGCTTTTCCGACGTTGGTGTCTGGGGGGTCGATCAAAGGACTCTGGAGACTTGTTTCCCTGACTTCCACCCGTTCCGGGAGGAATGTAAGTACAGGAAATGCAGTCACCTGCATGAGCCGAACTGTGGGGTCCAGGCAGCTCTGGCCAGAAATGAAATAGACGAGGATCGGTTCGGGAGCTACAGGGCTCTCGTAGAGGAGGCCGGAGGGTCCTGAAGTGGCGTGACCCGAGGCGATCCGGTATCTGGGTCCATCCCCACAGACACCGGCCAGTTGTATACGGAGGCCAGTGTGTCTTCTTTGAACACTTCGTGGGCCTCACCTTCCGCCGCTAGTCTTCCCTGGGAAAGCAGAAGAAACCGATCGGCGAACCGGGCTGCCAGATTGATGTGGTGAGTGATCAGAAGGACCGTCATCCCCCGATCCGCAGAATCCCGTAGCAGACGGAAAATCGTCATTTCATGACGGATATCCAGGCTGGCTGTGGGTTCGTCCAGGACCAACCCCGTGGGCACCTGAGCTAGGGCCCGGGCGATTCGGACCCGCTGGAGTTCTCCACCGGACAGGGTCATGACGCTCCGGTTTCCCAGGTCTTCGATATCACATCGGACCATGGCCGCTAGGATGGCTTCCCGATCCACTTCCCCTTCCGGCCGAAATGGGCCCAGATGGGGGTACCGCCCCATGGCGACGAAATCACGGACCGTCAGGGGGAAGGCCAGGTGCTCGGCCTGGGAGACAGCACCCACCGCCCGGGCCAGGGATCGTCGGGTCCAACTGCTGGTCTCCCGGGCGTCGATAAGAACCCTACCGGCTTCGGGAGCAACGACGCCGAGGAGCGCCCTCATGAGGGTGGATTTCCCGGACCCGTTGGGCCCGAGAACTGCGTAGAAGGCTCCCTTGGGGACCTTCATGGTGACCCCATCCAAGGCTCGGCGTTGGGCCCTCCCATATCGGACGGCAAGATCGACCGCTTCGAAGGTCATTCCGGCATGCTCCTTCGAAGGAGGACGAGGAAGATGGGAACTCCGACCAGGGCGGTGATGACTCCTATCGGAATCTCGATGGGGGCGAGAAGGACCCGGGCTAGAAGATCGGCAAGGGTCAAGAAGACGGCTCCGGCCAGGAAGGAAAGTGGCAGGAGAATCCGCTGGTCCGATCCCACGAAAAGGCGGAGGGTGTGGGGAATGATGAGGCCCACAAACCCGATGATTCCGGCTACGGCCACCCCCGCCGCCGTCATGAGGGATGCCACACCGTATGCGATCTTCTTTACTCTCTCAACGTCAGTGCCCAGGTAGCTGGCCGTCTCCTCCCCCACGGCCATGAGGTTGAGGGCCCGGGAGAGGCCAATGAGGATAAGGGCCGATGGAAGGGTGTAGGCCGCCACCACCGCTACGTCTGCCCAGTCGGCCCCCGCCAGACTCCCCATCATCCAGACGATGGCCGTCCGGACTGCCCTGGCCTGGGAGAGGGAGAGGATGAAAGCGATGATGGCAGTGAAGAACGATCCCACCACCACCCCGGCCAGCAGGAGTACCCGGACGTCGAGACGCCTGTCCGCTGAAGCCGCCACGCCGAATACCAGGAGGATGGCTACCATGGCCCCGGCGAAGGCCGCGGCAGGGAGAACCAGCGAGCCGGCGGCGGTGAGCCCCAGGGCGATGACCAGGACGGCCCCGGCGGCCGAACCTCCGGAGATTCCCAGAATGAACGGCTCGGCCAGTGGATTTCGAAGCAAGGCCTGAAACACCGAGCCCGAGAGAGCCAACCCTCCTCCTACCAGGAGTCCGAGGAACACCCTGGGTAGCCTGAGCTCGATGATTCTCCGGTGGGCTTCGGTGCCCCTCCCGAAGAGAGCGGAGAGAAATTCCCCCGTTTCAATGTGGACCCCTCCGAACCGAACGCTGAGGATAACGGCCAGAACGGCTGCAACAACCAGGACGCCGGTCAGAGCGGCTTTCCTCACCGGAACACCTCCGGGTGGAGGAGGCCCGCCACCTCCCGAATGGCCCTGGCCAGATCAGGACCGGGGAGTTCCAGAGCGGGGGATACTCTCAAAAGAGGGATGTCACCTGTTGGGACCAGAACCTCGACGCCTTCGGGAGCCATCAACACTTCGATGTTTCTGACAAGGAACTCCTCCGGACTCACCGGGCCGTATTGGGCCTCCAGGTCTGAGAAGACGTTCTCCCCGCCGGCGCTCGCCAGAATCTCGTGGATAAAGGTGTCGGGCCCTGCCACCCAGGGGGGATTTCCGCCCAAAACATAGGCCACCCTAACAGGGGTGCGTCCCGCCACCAAGCTTCGAACCTCCCCCAGTGCCCTGTCCATCTCCTCGACCAACTCCTCAGCCCTGGCTTCCGAGCCTGTAATGGACCCGAGCTTCTGGATCATGGCGCGGACGTCGGCCACATGGTCGAGTCTCACGGCGAGGGTGGGAAACCCGAGGTCATCGAGAACATCAGGGGCGGACGGGTCCGCCAGGCCAGCGAACCGAATGACCAGATCCGGATCCAGAAGCAACAGGGCCTCCGGGTTCGGGTCCAATCCTCCCCCCACCGACGGGAGGTGGCCAATCCCCCCCATGGTATCGTAGTCCGTACGCCCCACCAGGAGGTGGGTCACCTGCAGGGCCTGGAGGGTCCGAGTTGCGGAAGGGACGAGGGATACGATCCGATCCGGTGACACGGAAAAGTCCGGGTCATGCCCTGCGCCGGGCTCCTCAGAGCCACACGCCAGGACGGAAAGGCTGGATATGAGGACCAAGCCCCTCAGGGACCCGAGATTCCTCATCACCCCTGGCCGTCCTGGGACCCTTCCGTGGGTGGGGCCTGGGCCTCCGGAGTCCCGCAGGGGTCTTGGAAGGCCAGGGTCCAGTTCCCATTCTCCCGTTCCAGCGCGGCCCACCACTTGGAGTCGGCACCGAAGACTTCAAGGAGGAGCTCGTCCTCCCCGTCCTGGTCCCAGTCCATCAAGGAGAAGAGGCGGGGTGCGCCCTTTCCTTCATCTGCCACCCGCCGGTACCAGGTGAAGGTGGTGTTGAACTGTCGTCCCGCCGGCTCTCCCACAACGAGGAGGGAATAGGCCTGGTCGGGGGCGGGTCCAATCTCCATCTGGTCCTGGAATAGAAACGAGGCAACGACGGCTGGGGTCTCGCCCCCGGGAGGAAGGAAGAGTTGAAGATCCTGCCGGATATTCTGGAGGGCAGTGGGCCATTGGGCCCGAGCCTCGTTTAGGGCCACACCGGCAATATTCTGGATGGCGTTACGCTGGGCCCGTTCGGCGACGAAATTCTGGTACAGGCCGAAGGACCAGGGGCCTCCGGTACCTTCCGCCAGGGCCATGAACCGTTGGGCCTCGGAGGCGCTCGGGACCAGCTCGACATGCCCGGAAGCCTGGGCCCTGGGCGAGCAGTATTCGGTGGTGGTCCCCAGGGAGGCGGAGGTCGTGAACGTTCCTATGCGGGTGCCCCCGTGGAAAACCGTGAGGCGTTGACCCGGAGCCAGCCGTTCCTCGAGGACCTGTTCGGCCATCCTGGCCCCGGCGTCCCCAGGAGGCAGAGGCCGGAGGACACCATCCACCAGTTCGGCCACCGGCACCACCCGGGCCGAATCCCCCTCCCGAACGCCAGCAAATAGGAGGGGGCCATACTCGAATCTTTGGGCACCCTCCGGCACCTCGACTTCGGATATGGCCGATGAGTCCCTCGGGGGGCCCTCTAGGCTCAGGCTCATCCCCCCCCAGGATACGTTGTCGCATCCAAAAGTGGCGGTTACAATCCCAACCATTAGGAACCAGCGGGGTATTCTTCCGATCATCACTGCCCTTCATAGTCTGTCGGCGATCAAAAATGCAGGCTTCGCCGGAGCACCGAAGTCGGCGCAGGTGTGAAGCTCTCTCCCAGGAGCTTTTTCAAAGCTAGGGTGAGGCCAGTGCAGAGGCAAAACACGGGAGATCAATGATCGGCCAAGAGAAGTTCCGCACCGTCATGGGGCATTTCTCCACCGGGGTAACCGTGGTGGCGTCCAGGAAGCCGAACGGAGAGCCGGTGGGGCTCACCGTCAACGCGTTCACCTCGGTCTCCCTGGCACCGCCGACGATAATGGTCAGCCTTCACAAAGATGCGGATGGCCACGATCCGCTCTTGGAAGCGGGCCATTTCGGCGTGAGCATTCTCAGCGCCGAACAGCATGAACTCGCCTATCGCTTCTCCGAAGGGGATCCAGACCGCCGGTTCCAAGAGTTGGATGTGGAGGCCGGTGTGCTTGGGAGTCCCCTGATCGAGGGAGCTCTGGCCTGGATCGAGTGCAGGGTCGCGGAAGTCTTTCAGGGCGGGGATCACGACATCATCATCGGTGAGGTCGTGGATTGTGGGGCAAGGGAAGGTGACCCCCTCCTCTTCTTCCGGGGTTCACTTCAGGGCATTGTTCCGTGACGGGGATCCGGCGATCTCTTGCACAGCTTCCGCCGTTCCTGGCGGGGCTCGTGGCAGCGGTGACGGTGGAAACCTCCACCGGTCTCCTTCTTTATACCGAGAACGGGTTTCTTCCCGCCATGACCCTCATCCTGACCATCGAGATGGGCGCCCTGGCATTCGGGTTATGGGGTGGGTCCCTCCCCCTCGGTGGCGGGGTGGTGGAGAAGATCCGCCGTCGTTGGCTCTTCTCCCTCGTCGTTTTTGCGTTGGCGTCGGCTCTCTCTGCCGGCCTGGACTTCCTGGGGGATGGATCGGGAACCGTCATCAGCCAGGGATTCGGTCTAGGCTTCCTGGGAGCCCTTCCGCTCTTCGCTCTCGGGTCCCTCCTGGGAGCCATGGGTCGGGCCGGGCAGCCTGGGAGTGCGTCTATGTCATGGGCCACACTTCCTCCTTTCGGGGCATCCTCCGTCCTGGGGGCCGCTGCCGGATTCCTCGTTGCCGGCCTGGTGCTGATTCCAAACGCCGCACCCTACTCCATCTACCTTTTTTCATTGGTGGCCCTTTCGGGTGGCGCCCTCGTCCAGGGGTGGGTGCTGGATGGGTGGCCCATACGGGAGGTTCTGGAGGTGGTGTCTGGCCCGACGGGGGATTGGCGGGCTGAGGCCCGGGCCCTGGGACGCTCCCGGAGGGAACTGAAGGTCATCGTTTCCGAAAGTAGGGTGCGGGGGGCCGAAGACCTCACCGGGGCCCCTGGCCGCCCTTGGGAGAAGGCTCTCCTCGAGAGGCTTCTGGCCGCCGAGGACAGACCTGGGTCTCTTCTCTACCTGGGAGGCGGGAGCGGGACCCTCGCCCGGGCTCTTTCCCGGGGGGGAATTGTCCTGGCCGTTCAAACGGTGGAACGAAGTCCAGAATTGGTGGCCCTGGCCGAGTCCACCTTCGCGGGAGGGGAAGAAGGGGTGGTGGATGACCAGCTTTCCTCCGATGAGGGTAGGACCCAGCAGCCGGGTATGCGAATTGGAGAGATCCTGGAGAGAGCTCCTCCGGACCGAACCTACCCCTTGGTGGTTGTGGATGGTGAAGCCCTGCCGACCTTGGGTTCTTCTCCATTCCTTCGGGAAGAGGACTGGCGATTCCTTTCGAAAGCAGTCGATCCCGGAGGGGCTTTGGTCATCGGGGGACTCGGCTCGTCCGGGGGGCGATCCACCAGCGCCATCAACGCTTTCGCTTCGGGTGCTACGGAATGGTTCGACGGGGTGATGCTCTTCCGGGCCCTGGACGAACACCTCGACCATGAACTCCTTCCTGATATGGGAGATGAACAGTACGTCCTCGTCTGTTCCCCCTCCGTTGAGCCGGCCTGGCCTTTTATCCCCGATGGTTTCGAAGCCCTGTCTGTGGCAAAGGGCTGATCCGTGCTCCTCGTTCATTTCTCCGATCTGCATCTCGGGCACCGAGCCTATGAAAGGGCCGAGCGGGGGAAGAACGTTCGTGAGCGGGATGTGGGCGAGGCGTTTCAGCGTGCGGTACGGGAAGTCATCACCCTGAAGCCGGAGCTGATCCTGCTGGTGGGGGACATCTTCGACCGGCCGGACCCGCCGCCGGGAGCCCTGGTCACCCTGGCCCAGGGCTTGGAGTCCATCCGGAGCGCCATCCCCGAAACGCGGGTCTTTATGGTGGCCGGAGCCCGGGATACGCCCCGGCCCATGACCGATCCCGGTGCCCTTGCGGCACTGGATCCGTTTCCCAATGTGGAGGCGGTCACCGGGAGGGCCAGATCAGTGTTCCTCCGGGATTTGGAAACCCACCTCTTCCTGGTGCCCCACAACGCCGTCCTTCGACGCCCCTACCCTACCCTGAGGACCCACCCCGAAGCACGATGGAATCTCCTCCTGGCTTACGCCGGGGTCGCCACCGGTGCGGGGCCGGGGCTCAACCTGGACCCGGCTCCATGGGACTATGTGGCTCTTGGGTATCTGCATCAACGCCAGGAAGTGGCCCCCACGGTCCACTATCCGGGCTCCCTGGAGAGGGTGGGTCCGGAACCCTGGCGGGAGGCTGCCCAGGAGAAAGGATTCCTCTCTTTCGATCTCGAGTCGGGCGTCTCCCGGTTCCACCCTATCCCGGGCAGGGCTGTAGTGGCACTGGCTCCGATCCGGGTCCCAAAGGGGGAATCGTCCAAGCTGGCCGGGAAGGTCCGGGAGGTCATCGGCGAGGTGCCGGGGGGCATCGAGGGCAAGATCGTCCGTCTCCGGATCGAGGGACTGACTCCGGAGGAAGTGAAGAACGAGGACCAGGGGCTCTTCGCCGAGCTGAGAGACCAGGCCCTTCACCTCGCCATTGAGGTGGATGACTTCGAAAGCCTTGCCAGGAACAATCCGCTGCCCCTGGTGGCCAGGGATAGGGGCTATGCCCTTCGAACTCTCAGGGAACGCGTGAAGGAAGCCGAAGGAGACGGGAAAGGGATGGAGGCCCTTCTGGATGAGTTCGGCGGGGCCATTCCTTCCACGGAAGATGAGCGGGGTTTGGAGGAAGAGCTCATCGTCCAGGAGTTCCACGGGTCGGGCCTCCCCTTTCTGGGGGACCTGAGCATGGATTCCACCGAAGGCCTTTTGGGGTGGATGGGTGGAGATGGGCGAACCCTCCAGGCTTTCGCCAATACGCTCCTTTGGGGTGTTGGAATCCACTCCGATCTTCCCGGCCTCGTGAAGACCGAGGAGGAGAAGGAGGCGTCCCTGGCCCTCCGGTTGGGTGGGATCCGGGGAGGCAGTTTCTGGAGGAGGAGGGGTGACTCCTCAGGATCGGCGCCCATGGGGGGAGCATCCGGGCCCCGGCACGAGTGGGGATTGCCCAAGGAGGGGCTGGCCCTCGCCTGGTGTGGAGACGGAGGGGACTCTCCCGAGGGCGTTTTGAACGGCGGCGCTTCTCTTCTGTCTGCTGCCAGGGGTGTGGGTGGGGTGGAGGACCTCCTGCTGGCTCTCGAAGAACGGTATCCAGGTCTCAAACGAGGTCGTGATCTGGGTGACCTCTCGGCCAGGGACTATGAGCGCCTGATGTTGGAATCGGAGCTGGCCGATCTCCGAAGCCAGCTCAGGGCCCTCCAGGACATCCCGTCCCGGGTGACCCAGTTGGAGACGGAGCTTCTGGACCTGAGGGGAAGCGTTACCGAAATCGGGGGAGAACTCGGCGCCGGGAACATGGAGTGGCATAGGGAGCGTCAGGATGCCGAGACCCATCTGGTGGCATACCGGGACAGGGGTCGCGAACTCCGGACGAGAATCCGGAAACTGGAAGCTCTCGGTGCCGATAGCCCATGTCCCACCTGCGGCCGTCTTCTGGCCGAGCACTCGCAGGAAGTTCTGGAAGAGCTTCGGGAGGAGTGGGAGACGCTGGTCCAGGATGGTCAATGGTGGCGGAAGCGGTGGGAGCAGCTCGAGGAGAAACCCCAGGAGCTCATCGAGCTTGAGAAACGGTCCCACCACCTGAATGCCCAATTCGAGGATTGCACGGAACGTCTGGAACGATCCCGGTCGTCTCTACGGGAAGTGGACGAACTCCGGATCCGGGAAAAAGAATTAGGCGATCGCCTAATTCTGGTTTTGGCAGAGGGAGCCGAAGGCGACCCATCCCTCACCGACCTCGGACCATTCAGGGATGGTGTAGGTGAAATCCCCGATACCCCGTCCGCCGCCCGGAACCTTTTCGACCTCGCCAGGACCTTGGAGGACGAGATTGTCAGGGATGGACGCCTCAGGATTCTGAATCGGGCCGGACGGCGGCTGAACCGGCTCACCGGTGGGCGGATCCTTGGGTTGGAGTCGGGAACCGGAGATGGGGAGGTCCAGTTGGTGGATGGGGGTGGGTCGGCTGGGGTGGAGGCGGATGAGGACCGGGCTGCGGCCGTGGTGGCCCTCCGGCTCGCCTTGGTGGAGCTGCTGGCAGAGGACTGGAATCCTCTCGGGTCCTTCGTATTGGGAGATCCCTTCGATCGAATGGGGGGAGAGGATCAACTCCGGGCCCTGGGCCTGATGAGGAGAGTCCTCTCCCGCATTCCTCAGGTCCTTCTCCTTACCAGAGGTTCGGTCGTGGAACGGGCTCCGGAATTCTTCGATGCCATCTTTGACTTCAGAGAGCACCCCGAAAAGGGAAAGGCCAACCTCCACTCACTCCCGGCTGGGGTCGGAGTTCTCCGGATCCGCTAGTTGGCGGTCCTCAACATCGCCCAGGCTTCCGCTCGCCCCAGATGGTACTCGGCCGTCTCCTGGTCCCCTTCGGCCAGCGCCCATTCGTACAGGGAATAGTGGACCCAGGAGTAGTAGCTGGGGATGCCCAGAACCGCCCGCCAGGGCCACCGGGGCCAATCATCCGGGAGTCCGTTTCGATGCATGAAGACCTCCGTCGCCAGAGTCCGGGTTCGGGGTGCATCCAGGAACAATCCCGTCACGCTCGTAAAGGGAGACATGGGAAGTTCAGCCAATCCCTCGGTTTCCTCAGGATTGGGAATCCCCTTGTTCAGCTTGAAGGCAAGACCCTGTCTCACGATGTAGGGGTTGAGACCCAACTCACTGGCGGCATTTCCCGACGAGGCGAAATAGATGGGGCGATCCTCCAGGGCGGTGCTGATAATGGACAGGGCGAACTGATGCCATGGCTCCACATAGCCTCCTGCGGAGAGGCTGGCCGTCAAACCACCACCCAGATCGACCACGCGGTCTTCTCGCAGGGGGACCAGCGTCTGGGCTACCCGCTCCATCGTTTCGTCGGGTAGTGTCAGGATCGAGCGCGTGGGAGCCCTTATGGGGGCATCCAGGAGGAGCGGGACCTTGCCGGCGCTCCGCACAGCCTCCGCATCCCCCTCGAATACATACTCCGCTCCTGGGGATCCCTCGGCCGTGTAGGGTCTTTGGCAGATGACCCGGGTGGGGTTCGCCCCAGGATCTTCGTTCGGTCCACAGGGTGTAGTGAGCTGTTTAAGCTGGAAGGCGTACCAATCGATGTTCAGATATGATGTGACAATGACCGTCACGTCCTGCCGAATTCCCTCCGCCTCCTGGAGATACCAGAGAGGGAAAGTGTCGTTGTCCCCGTTCGTGAAGATTACCCCGTAAGGCTCCGCACTCATGAGAAGATTGTAGGCCCAGTCCCGGGCCGAATAGTCCTTGGCCCGGCTTGCCCAGGGCCAGTTGAGGGCCAGAGGAATGAGGGCGATGAGCAGGATGGGGGCGGCCTTCTTGTATCCCGAAGGGACGCCCCGGGCCAGAATCCTCCAGATGGATGCGATGCCCATCCCGGCCCACAATCCCCAGACTGAAAAGCTGACGATGAAGAAGTAGTCCCGCTCCCTTACCTCATGGGCCAGGAAATCTCCCGCGGGATCCTGAATCGAATACCCGTACTTAAAATTCAGGTAGAAGATCAGCGCTAAGGAGAGAGTGCCGAAGAGGCTCACCATATACCACCAGCTTGCCCGGTCCTTACGGAAGTGCTCCAGAGCTCCGAAAACTCCCAGGCTGGTGAAAAGGAGGGTGAAGGGAAGCCGGGCCACGGAGAAAAGAACCTGGGTCCCCTGGAGGACTCGGGACCACTGCCAGTCGAAATATTGGAGATAGTTGGCGAACTGGAGATGGAGGGGGGCCAGCCTCGGGAAGAGGGGTGGCTTTACATACTGCTTTCTGCCCAAGGCATTCGAGAGGTTCTCACAGCCGCCCTGTCCCCATGTCAGGATGCTGGTCAGTGAACCCGAGAGGGTTTCACAGGTGGGGGATGCCTCGTTGATGACCGGGCCCAGACCCGCCCGCAAAGGCAGGTAAAGATGAATGGAGAGGCCCAGGAAGGTGGCGATGACAGCCGCCGCATAGAGCTTCCAATTCATCAGACTCCGTGGGTGGACAAGGAGGACGAAGAGGGCCAGGGCCGGTGCCGCCAGGAAGGCCATGAGGTGATTGCCCACCGACAGAGCCAGAACAAACACCATCAGGACAAGGAGATTGTCGTCCTTTCCCCGCCCAAGGTTCTCTCTCCAGTGGAACGCCAGCCAGGAAAGGAGGGCGATGGTGAAGAGGGAAACCGTATAAACCTTCTCGTTCACGTTGGACTGGTTCCAGACCGTGAAGGCCGTGGCGCTCACGACTACAGCGACAAAAGCGCCGACCAGGGGGAAGGTATCGTCCTCTGAGAAGTGACGAAGGATTTGGTGCACGACCAGGAACCAGAAGCCATGGGCCAGGGCACTCATGGTGGTGGAGAAGAGGTTGATCTTCACCGCCACCGAAAGGCCCAAAGGTGTAAGGAGAAGCTCCCAGGCCCGGGCAAGGACCACAAAGAGTGGATTACCCGGTGGGTGAGGGATCCCCAGGATGTGGGCCGTAGCGATGTATTCGCTGGTATCCCAGAACGCCGTAGTGGGTGCCAATGTGACGATGTAGAGGAGGGCAACCGTTCCGGCGGCCAGAAGAGCCCATCCGTAAGGCGGCTTCCTGGTGCCGCTATCCACAGCGTCCACGGTGGTGTCCACCATGTTCTACTCCCTCGAAAGAATAAGGCTGCCCCAGGTGTCTACCTCCAGTTTCCACCCCGGAGGGAGCCAGGTCGTGGATGAATATTCCAGGACGATGGCGGGACCCTGGAGCGTCTGTCCGCTCAACAGGTCCTTACGCCATACTCTTCGAACCTGGATCTCGTTCCCGTCGTGGAAAACCATGCCCGGGTCTCCCCCGACTTTCCCTTCTCCCGGAGAAAGGGGTTGGGGGTCCAGGGGAAGGGGATCCGCCTCGGCCACAGCTCTCAGGGTCACTGCCTCGAGTGGGGTGTCGGGCCGGGCATAACCATACCGTTCTTCATGGACCCTGTGGAAGGCCTCTTTCCACCCCTCCCACGGTACTCGGAGCTCAAAGCTCTGGCCCTCATAACGGGCATCGACCCAATGGTGGATCGCGAGAGAAGCCGGATCATTCCCTTCTTCCGCCATCTCCGAAACCGCCTGATCTTCCAGTTCCCTGAAGGTGGTCTCCAGGCGGTTTTCCAAACTTGGATCCGTAGAAGAAATCAGGAGTGTCCGGGAGATCTCCCTATTGGGTGGGGCGGCGAGCATCCCATAGGCCGAAAGAAGACCGGGGTCTGGCGGGACCATGGCCTTTTTCGCTCCCAGGCGCTCCGCCAGCTCCACCACGTGGAGGGCGCCGGCCCCTCCGAATGCCACCAGGACGAACTCGGCCGGATCGAACCCCCGTTCCACGGATATGACTCTCAGTGCTCGTTCCATGGCGGTGTTGGCCACGGCCAGGATGCCTTCCGCAGCCCCGCTGGGCGTTTTGTCGAGGCTCCCGGCCAGGGACTCCAGCGGGCCGGCAATGCTGTTTCTGTCCAGAGACCTTTCCCCACCCAGAAACGCTTCGGCAGGAAGGCGGCCGAGCCACACGTGGGCGTCGGTCACGGTCAACTCGCTCCCACCCAACCCGTAGGCGATGGGGCCGGGTTCGGCACCGGCGCTCTCCGGACCCACCCGGAGGGCTCCTCCGGTGTCCACCCGGGCGAGAGACCCGCCCCCGGCACCCACCGTATGGATGTCAATGACCGGGACCGCCACGGGCTGTCCCGCGATTTCGAACTCCCGGGTGTGAAGGGGTCGGCCAGGACAAAGGGAGACGTCGGTGGACGTGCCCCCCATATCGAAGGTGATGATCTGATCGAACCCCGAGCGTTTCGCCCAGGTCAGGGCACCCACAACCCCTCCGGCGGGCCCCGACAGAACGGTGTGAACGGGCTCCCGAATGGCTCGCTCCACCGGGACGGCCCCGCCGTTTGAGGCCATGATGTGCACAGCCTCTGCCCCGCTCTCGGCATGGAGGCGGCCCAGATACCGGGACATGATGGGAGACACGTAGGCGTTTACGGCAGTGGTGGAGGTCCGTTCGTACTCCCGGTACTCGGGAAGGAGACGGGAGGAGACAGAGAGGGGAAGGCCCAGCTCTTCGAGTGCCTTTGCCACCTCTTCTTCATGGACGCTGTCGGCGTAAGAGTGGAGGAGGACAACGGCAAGGGCCTCGGCGTGTTGTACCCTGTCCCTGAGAGTGGCCAGTTCCTCT